>CACHBY010000046.1 GCA_902578175.1 uncultured Pelagibacteraceae bacterium | reverse complement strand
CCACCTGGCAACATTCTTTTAACTGCTAGCTTCAAAGTTTCTCCAGGTTTTTTTTCATAAAGTTTTTCTGGAGTGGTAACTTTTATTCCACCTGGGTGCCCTGTATGTCTATAGTATTTTTTATTTTGAAACTTCTTACCAGTAAATTTTGCTTGTTCGATATTTTTTACTACAACAAAATCTCCATCATCCATGTGAGGTGTATAAGTGGTCTTATTTTTACCTCTAATTATATTAGATACAACAGTCGCCAATCTTCCAACAACTGCATTTTTTGCGTCTATCTCATACCAAGATGATGTAACTTGATCTTTTTTTGTGAATTTTGTCATTGTGCGAGGATTAATACTATTAAATTATTCAAAGTCAATTTTATATTTAACTTGTAAAACATAACTTATATGCTAAAGATTACATGCCGATTTGATCCTATTGCGGGCATAAAACTGCTAAAAAGGAATAATCATAGAATTTAAGATCGGTAGGCATTTGAACTGTATTGTGCGCCTTGCATAAAGCAAAAGCACTAAAAAAGGAGTAAAATGAGTACAAAAAGAAACAACCCAGAAACTATTGCGATACATGGTGGAGATTATAGAAGTGATCCAGCTACAAATTCAGTAGCAGTTCCTATTTATAGAACTACCTCCTATCAATTTAATAACACTGAGCATGCAGCTAATTTATTTGCCTTAAAAGAGTTTGGAAATATCTATACACGAATAATGAATCCAACAAATGATGTGTTGGAAAAAAGAATTGCCGCTCTTGAAGGTGGTCTTGCAAGTTTAACTGTAGCATCTGGCCAAACTGCGTCTACTTTTGCAATATTAAACGTTGCACAAGCTGGAGACAATATTGTTAGTTCTACAGATCTTTACGGTGGAACAGTTTCTTTGTTTACACATACTTTGAGTAAGCTTGGTATAGAAGTAAGATACGCAGATCCTTCTGATCCAAAAAACTTTGAAAAAGCTGTAGATGACAAAACTAGAGCTTTTTATGGAGAGACTTTACCAAATCCATATTTAAGAGTTTTTCCAATTAAAGAAGTGTCAGATATAGGTAGAAAATATAACATTCCTTTAATTTTAGATAACACTGCTGCACCAGTAATTTGTAAACCAATTGAACATGGTGCTGCTGTAGTTGTTTATTCTTTAACAAAATATATAGCAGGTCATGGAACAGTAGTTGGAGGTGCACTAATCGATGGTGGTAATTTTGATTGGACAGCAGATCCAAAAAGACAACCACTATTTAATGAACCTGATGCAAGTTATGGAGGAGTTGTATGGGGTAAAGCTGTACCTGAATTAACAGGAGCAAATGTTGCTTTTGCAGTAAGGGCAAGAGTAACTTTGTTAAGAGATTTGGGATCAGCACTTTCTCCAGATAATGCATTTGGTGTCATTCAAGGGCTTGAAACAGTTGCTTTAAGAATGAAACAACATTGCGATAATGCCGCAAAAGTAGTTGATTACTTAAAAAATCATAAAGCAATTAAGAGAGTTATTTATGCTACTGAGCATGATGAAGACATATCAAGTCGAGCAAAAAAATATCTAAAAAATGGTAATGGTGCTTTAGTTGGTATTGAATTGGCTGGTGGTATTGAAGCTGGTAAAAAGTTCATTGAAGCTTTGAAAATGTTCTACCATGTTGCAAATATAGGTGATGCTAGAAGTTTAGCAATACATCCGGCAACCACTACACATAGCCAATTAAATGAAGATGAATTAGCAGCATCTGGTGTTACTCCAGGCTATGTTAGACTTTGTATTGGTCTAGAACATATTGATGATATCATTGATGATTTGGATCAAGCTTTAGATAAGTCATCAAAAGGTAACTTAAAAGCAGTTAGTTAATTATAATTATGTGTCTACAAATAGAAATTAATTAATCTCTCTTTTGTATTTTGAGATAAATATAAAATAGAGAGTTGAAAGTATTATCAAAATAGAATTTATCTGGTGTAAAGATGCAAATAACATTTTTACTCCAGATAAAATAGTTATCACACCAAGAAAAATTTGAAAT
>CACHBY010000045.1 GCA_902578175.1 uncultured Pelagibacteraceae bacterium | reverse complement strand
ATTATTATTTAAAAAGTGTAAGTAACCCATAATTATGGCTGTACCAAAACGAAAACAAACCCCTTCTAGAACTGGAATGAGAAGGGCACAAACAATGAAATTTTCAACTAAAAATATAGTTGAGGATAAAAAATCAGGTGAATACAGACTTTCTCATCATCTAGATTTAAAAACTGGTATGTATAAGGGTAGACAAGTTTTAGACCCAAAAGAATAGTATAATTATATTAATGTCCGTAAAAATTAAAATTGCAGTTGATGCAATGGGTGGTGACGGTTCACCAAAAAAAGTTATTGATGGTATCATTCAAAACCATCAATCAAATAAAAACAATTTTTATAAAATTTTTGGAGATAAAAATAAAATTTCTCCGTTAATAGAGAATAAAATTAGTAAAGAATTCTATGAAATTTTTCATACAGATAATGTGATAAAAAGTACAGACAGTCCTTTAGAAGGTGCAAAAAGAGGCAAAGATACAAGTATGTGGCTTGCTGTTAAAAGCGTTAAAGAAAAACAGTCTGATATAGTAATATCTGCTGGTAATACTGGTGCTTTGTTAGTTGTATCAAAACTAAATCTTAAAATGATTGAAAACATAGACAAACCAGCTCTGTCTGCACTTTGGCCAAATAAAAAAGGTATGAGTGTTGTGTTAGACTTAGGAGCTAATATTGAATGTAGTTCAAAAAATCTAAGTGATTTTTCTTCGATGGGAGCTGCACTTTATAATTCGTTATATCCAGATGAAATAGCCAATGTTGCTTTATTGAATATTGGTTCAGAAGAATTAAAGGGTAATGAAGTAATAAAGGAAACATATCAAATTCTTAATGATAAAAAATCTGTAAATTTTAATTTCTCAGGTTACATAGAAGGTAATCACTTAATGGATGGTGAAGTTGATGTAATTGTATCTGATGGATTTACAGGAAATGTTGCTTTAAAAACAGCTGAAGGAACAGCAAATTTTATTTCAAGCGAATTAAAAAAAGCAATGACAGGTAATTGGATAGGAAAGTTATCCTCTCTTTTAAACATTGCAAATTTAAAAAAATTTAAAAAAAGATTAGATCCAAGGTTGTATAACGGTGCAATATTTATAGGATTAGACTCTCCAGTCGTAAAAAGTCATGGAGGTACAGATTTTATTGGTTTTGCTAATTCATTAGATGTTTGCAATAGAATAGTTAAAGGTAATTTGATACAAAAGATCAAACAGAATCTTTAAATGAGAATAAATCTAACTAAAAAAGATTTAGTTAATTTAGTTTACATGCAACTAGGTTTTTCTAAAAAAATTTCAGAAAACTTAATTGATGATTTTTTGTCTACAATTGTTTCTAATATTAAATCTGAGAAAAAACTTAAATTATCAAAATTTGGAACATTTTCCATAAGACAAAAAAAAAGTAGAATTGGCAGAAATCCAAAAACTAAGGAAACTAAGGTAATATCTAGTAGGGATGTTGTTTTATTTAAACCCTCAAAAGAATTTAAAGAGTTTATAAATCTTAAAGATTATGGATAAAGCTGATCAAGCTTATAAAACTATTGGTGAGGTTGCTAAAATTTTAGACTTAAAAGTCAATAAGAAGGGTTCTTTACCCACACATATAATAAGATTTTGGGAAACACAATTTAAACAACTCAAGCCAAAAATTCTTAATTCCAATAGAAGATATTATGATGAAAAAAATATTGATCTTCTTAAGAAGATTAAATTTTTGCTTAAAGATCAAGGAATGACAATTAATGGAGTTAAAAAGATCCTTGATAATGAAGATACTTTAAAGCTTGACGAAATGGCAGATAAATCTATAAAAGCTGAAAAATTAAAAAACAAGTTAACTAAAATATCAAATATTTTAAAAACACTAAAATAAATGGCAAAAAAAACACACGTAAAAGTTAGAATGGTACCTGAAGCTAAACCAGATAGTCCCTTCTTTTATTATGTAAAAAAACCAGCAGGTGGTGAAAAAGCAAAAGTAAAATTATCTGCAAAAAAATATAACCCTGATACTAGAAAACACGAAATGTTTGTGGAGAAAAAGCTTCC
>CACHBY010000044.1 GCA_902578175.1 uncultured Pelagibacteraceae bacterium | reverse complement strand
CCTTTTATATCAAATAAAATTACTCTTGAGGATGTTGTTCCTTGATCGATAGAAATAATAAATTTTTTCAATTGACTAAGCTATACCTAAGTGTTTTTTTCTTTTCTCAACCCAAGTTCTTATTAAATTATCAAAAATCAATCCTATGAAAGCAACACAAATACCCAGTGTCAAACCTATTCCAGCTCCATTTTTATCTGACAAAGCTTTTAAAATATATTGCCCTAAATCCTCTGTTCCAATAAAAGCCCCTATAATCACCATAAATAGAGCAAATACGATTGTTTGATTTATCCCAAGCATCATATGTGGGAAAGCCAAAGGAAATTCAATCTTGGTTAATCTTTGAAATTTATTAACACCAGACATTGTTGCAGCTTCATGCAAACCAACTGGAACACTTCTTAGACCTTCAATAGTATATCTGGTTGCTGGAATTGTTGCATAAACAATTACAGCAATTAAAACTGATGTATCTGTAATTCCAAATAACATCATTACTGGAATTAAATATACGAACGATGGAAAAGTTTGAAAAATATCACAAACACCCAGCATAAAGGCAGCTGATTTTTTATTTTGGAAACATAAAGTTCCAACTGTAAAACCTATTAAACAAGAAACTACCACTCCAAAAGTTGCCATGTATAATGTAACTAATGCTCTGTCCCACCATGGACTTAATGCTATAAATAGAGTTAAAGCAGCAACAACTAATGCTGATCTAATTCCTCCAATTAAATATCCAGCACCTACAGCTAAAACTAAAGTAGCAACAGCTGGCATTCTTAAATATAAAGCCCTCATGGGCTGAAGCACATCTACAATTAACCAAGTATTAAATGCTTTTATGTAAACAAAAAATGTATCAAAAATCCAATCAACACCTTTGTTCCAAAAATCAGCTGTTGAAATTCCTTTGTTATGAGGAACTTCAAATAAATAATTAAACGTATCTTTAAAAACAAATGTTCCAATATAAGCAAGAATTATTCCAACAACTATTGATCCACCAAAAAATATAATATTTTTATTTCGTTGGTAAAAAGTAAGATTACCAAAATAGTCTTGTTGTTGATTTGCCCAAGCCAATGACATTTTATCTAATAAAATTGCAATCAAACTAATACACAAACCTGCTTCAAGAGCTAGACCAATATTAAGTTGGTTTAGAGCAAGTAATAAGTTAAATCCTAATCCTTTAGCACCAATAAATGCAGAGATTACTGCCATAGAAAAACAAACCATAATAACTTGGTTAACCCCAATTAAGATATCTCTTCTTGCAGTTGGAATAAGTACTTTGGTCATTAACTGCCAGTTTGTGCAACCACTCATTCTTCCAGCTTCGATTACTTCTGGAGGAACTGCCCTCAGTCCAAGAATAGTTAATAAAATCATTGGAGGCACTGCTACTACCATTGTAATTATTACAGCTGCATGATCACCAACACCGAATAAAACAAGTGCAGGAACTAATACTGCGTATTGAGGCATTGTTTGCATTACTAAAAGAATTGGATACAAAGCATTTTCAACTCGTTTACTTTTATAAGCAGCAATACCTAAACTTATTCCAATTACAAATGACAATGGAACTGCAACTAATATAAAAGAAAGTGTTTGCATAGAAGGTTTCCACTGGCCAAATATTGAAATATAAACCATTGTTAAACCTGCAAATAAAGCAAGTCCTTTACCACTCAATTTATATGCAAGTATTGTTGCTCCAGCTGCAACTATAGTCCAAGGTAATCCAGGTAATTCCAACCAAGGATAAGCATCAATAAAATCCCAACTAGTGAACGCAACTATTGTTTCTAATCCTCCAAGTAAAATTTCTCTAATCAATTCAATTAAAAACGTCATAAAAGACGTTAAATTTCTACTTATCTCTAATAATAAGGGCCTAGTTTTGAACTCTTGAGTATCTTCATTCCAAAATTCCATTGGCATCCACTCATTCATTAAGAAAAATAAAGAATCGTTTATCCAGATAGGCAACCAACCAAGTAAAGGAGGCAATCTCCAAAATACATCGAAAGCATAATATCGGACTTCTTTACCTAGAAAAAAATAAACACTTTGGTTAGGATCTTTTACAAATTCTGCTTGACCTCTTATAAATTTATAAGTTTCAGGAACATCGATTGCAAAGCATAAAGCGAAAAATACAATTAACAAAAATAACCATTGGAATAATTTTGGATATTTT
>CACHBY010000043.1 GCA_902578175.1 uncultured Pelagibacteraceae bacterium | reverse complement strand
AAAATGGAGTTATTTGTTCGATGGCTTATGGTGACCAACCTTCGTTAATTATAGAACAAATTGAATGGGCTAGACTTAATGGTTTTGAAGTTATTTGTGCTGGAAAAGGTACAAAATACCATCCAAGTTTTGAATATTCCACACCCGAAACAGTTTGGGGTCATTATGGTTTAACTAAAGAAAGAGCAGAAAATGAGTCAGGAATGAACCCTAAAATGTTTAATAGTTTTTTATGTGGTGATAAATCTGCAATTGAAATGTGTGCAGTAAGCAATGCTGCAAATCTTAAATGTCCTTCTAACGGATTAACTTTTCCTCCAGTTGGGGTTTATGACATTGCAAAAAAATTAATACCAAAAAAAGATGGTGGATTAATTGACTATGAGGGTCAAGTTGAAGTTATATCAAGTATTGATTTAAATAAAAAAGATGTTCCTAATGACTTGAGGTGGGGCGTATACATAGTCATTAAGGCTCAAAATGAATATGTAAAAAATTGTTTTAAAGATTATGGCATGGTTACAGATTCTTCTGGAAACTATTCAGCAATATGGAGACCTTATCATTATATTGGTTTAGAACTTGCTCAGTCAATATATTCTATAGCACTCGATGACAGAGCAACAGGCTATACGAAGAAATATAACGCAGAAGTAGCGAGTGTTGCAAAAAAAAATTTAAAAGTTGGGGAAAAGCTAGATGGAGAAGGAGGATTTTGTACAAGGGGTAAATTAATTACATCTCAAAATTCGAAAAATGAAATGATATTACCACTTGGTTTATCAGAGAACGCAATATTGAAAAAAAAAATAAATAAAGATGAAATAATTAAAATTGATGATGTTGTGCTCAATTTGCCAAATGAGGTAATAGAAGCTAGAGATTATCAATACAATTTAATATAGTTGAGTTATAAATAATTGTGGATATAACAGTGAAATTTATTAATGCCCTTGTGGTAAAATTGTTAGATACAAAGGACTTAAAATCCCTCAAAGATAAAATTTATTATCTTCGTTAACAGCTTTTTCTAATCTTATTAAAAAATCTGGTATAGCACTTTTAACTCTACTCCAAGTTGGTATAAATGGAGCGTCCATTGGATTTAAATAAAAATCTTCTCCTGCTTTAATTATATTTTTAGAAAATAATTCTACAGCCTTTTCCTCAGAATGAGAATCAAATTTCAAACCATTTATTTCAGCATCGCCTCGATAAGCGTCAATTAAATCAAGGGCTGACCTATAGTAAGTTGCTTTAAGTGATCTTAATTGCTCTCTACTAAACGAGTGACCTTGTGTAGCAAGTTTTTTTATAAAGGTTTTTATTATGTCAATGGACATTCTTGAAAGACCTTTATTTTCATCATCAGTAGATAAATCCTGATGTTTATGGTCATAAGTATCAGCTAAATCAACCTGACAAATATTTTGAGGAGAAAAGTTTCTTTGCATTTCGGATAAAATTCCAATTTCTATTCCCCAGTCTGATGAAATTCTTAATTCTGGTAGAATATTTCTTCTAAAAGAAAATTCTCCAGCCAGTGGATATTTAAATGATTTCATAAAATCTAAATATTCACTTTTACCTATGGTTTTTTCTAAAGCGTTTAATAGTGGAAATACTAATAGTCTGGCTACTCTTCCATTCATTTTGTTATCAGCTACACGAGGATAGTAACCTTTGCAAAATTCAAAATTGAACAATGGATTAACTACTGGATAAAATAATTTTGCTAACATTCTTCGATCATATGTTTTAATATCACAATCATGTAAAGCAACTGATCTTGCACTATTTCTTGCTATTGACATTCCGATGCAGTACCAAACATTTCTACCTTTGCCTTTTTCATTCGGTGCTAATGCTTTTTTTTGTAATTCTTTATCTAATTTTTTTAAATTTGGACCATCGTTCCAAAGTATTGTGAATGGAGTTTCTAATTTTTCAAAAAATGTCCATGCCTTTCTGGCTTGTTTTTCATTAGCTTGATCTAGTCCTATTATTATGTGATGTAGATAATTAGTTTGAGCAATTTCAGAAACAATTTTTGGTAGTGCATCTCCATTTAATTCACTATAAAGACAAGGCAATATAAGTTCCATTTTCCTCTCTTTTGAAAAACTTAAAAGCTCTTTTTCTATTTGCTTTGTTGATTTTGTTCCAAAGTCATGAAGTGTTGAAATAATACCATTTTGCGAAAAATCACTCATGATTCACTTTATTAATTTTTGTTTATTTTAACTAGAGCCATTTTAATCACATCTGCCCAGCCTTCAGGGGATGTCT
>CACHBY010000042.1 GCA_902578175.1 uncultured Pelagibacteraceae bacterium | reverse complement strand
AAATTTATTTTAATAAGAAAATAATTACAACTTTTTAAAAAACTATTTTACATTGTTTGATATTTTTCGTATTAGAAAAGCCTTCAATAGAAAAGCTTAAATAAAATTATGAGTAATAAAAAGAAGATTCTAGTTATCCAAAAAGTTCATGATAAAGGTATGGAATTAATTAATAACCATCCTGATTTTGATGTGGAAGTAACTGACGATGTTTCAATAGAAAATTTAAAGACTAAAATAAAAGATTGTGATGGCGCTTCAATTAGAATAGCAAAACTACCAGGTGAGGTAATTAACGAAGCAAAAAATCTTAAAATAATTTCTAGACATGGGGTTGGCTACGATAATATTGATTTAAAAACAGCCAAAGAAAGAGATATAAAAATTGCTATTACAGCTAATGCAAATGCAGTTACAGTTGCTGAGCATGTAATGTTTGTATTGCTAAATATTGCAAAGAGAAGAGAGCTTTATCATACGACAGTTAAAGAAGGTAACTTTAAGGACAGAAATAAATTACCTAAAACTATTGAAGTATGGAAAAAAAATTTCCTAATAATGGGATTTGGTAGAATAGGTAAAGCACTTATTAAACGATGTTTGGGATTTGAAATGAATGTATTCGTCTATGATCCATTTGTAGATAAAGACACAATAGAAAATCTTGGTGGAAAAAAAGTTGATAATCTTGAAGAGGCAGTAAAAACAATGGATGTAATATCTCTACATATGCCTTTAACAGAAAAAACAGAAAATCTCATTAATTATGATTTACTTAAAACGATGAAGAAAAATTGTATCGTCATTAATGCTGCTAGAGGTGGAATTATTCACGAAGAAGATCTTAATAAGGCATTAAATGAAGATTTAATTTTTGGAGCAGGAATTGATGTATTTAAACAAGAACCACCCGAAAATGATAATCCTCTTTTAAAAAATGAAAAAGTTTATTTGAGTCCACATACTGCTGCTTTTACTGATGAATGTATGACAAGAATGGGTGTAGAAACAATTCAAAATATAATTGATTATTTTGATGATACATTAGAAAAATCAAAAATTGTAAGACTGTAGTAAGAGATTTAATCTAAAAGTTTAAGTTTATTATTTATTGAAAGTTAACTTTTGTAAATCTTAATACCGCTAAGATTTAAAGTTTCAGTTAAATACTTGTATCCTATCTTTGCATATTCAAATGGATTAGCTTTTGCAGGATCTTGTTCTGCTTCTACCACCAACCATCCTGAATAATTTTTTTCTTTCAACACATCAAACAAAGGCTTGTAATCAATACATCCATCACCTGGAACTGTAAATGCACCTTCTAAAAAGGCTCCTCTGAAACTTAAATCTTCTTTTAAAGATTTTTCTAAAACACTTCTTCTAATATCCTTGCAATGCATATGAATTAATCTTTCACTAAAGTCATTTAATATTTTTAACGAGTCTCCCTGAGCAAACAACATGTGACCAGTATCTAATGTAAGTTTTACACTATCATGAGTGTTCTCAAGCAATCTTATTGTATCCTCTTCAGTCTCTATTACAGTTCCCATGTGATGATGATAAGCAAGCGGCATACCTTCGTCTTCAAGATATTTTCCCATTTCTGAAATTTTTTCATAATATTTTTTAGATTCTTCAAGACCCATTTGAGGTCTAGTAGATAATTTTCGATTAGGGTCTCCTTGAATTGAGCCAGAAACTTCAGCAAAAACCATACAAGGTGAATTACAATCTTTAAAAAGTTTTAACTGATCTTGAATTAAATTTTTTTCTTCATCAACACTATTTGTTCTTAAATTAGCTCCATACCAACCTGAGCAAAGATTTAATTTAAACTCATTAAGTTTCGGAATTAATTCTTCTGATTTTTTTGGAAATTTACCACCAGATTCAATTCCAATAAATCCTGCCTGACTAGCTTCAGACAAACATTGTTCCAAGGAAGTGTTACCTCCCAATTCTGGCATATCATCATTACTCCATGCAATTGGCGCTATTCCTAATTTTACTGACATACAAAAATTTATTAAAAAAGTTAAATGGATTTTTAAATGATGATGTTATGTGCATCAAGAAAATTATATTTTTAATTTATGTTTAATTCATCATTAAAAAATGTTTCTTGATTTTGTTTTTTAATTCTGTTCTATATTCTTATGATTAACTTTTCTTTAATGGGAGCAGGACGGATTGGAAAAATGCACGCTAAATTTATAGCAGCGCATCCAAATGCAAAATTAAAATACATATACGATGTAAATTCTCAATTTGCTGAAGAAGTAGCAAAATCAACAGGTTGCTCTATTGCATCTACAGC
>CACHBY010000041.1 GCA_902578175.1 uncultured Pelagibacteraceae bacterium | reverse complement strand
CAACTGAAACTCAACCGGCAAGAATGGCTAAGCAAGAAGATATGGCTAAAGCATTCGAAGCTAAGACTGGTATAGCAGTTGAAGTTATTCCAATAGACGAAAAAGAATTAGGTAAGAGAGCAACAGCTGCAGCTGCAGCGGGCGATTTACCTGATGTAATATATCATACCCTACAGTATGTATTGCCATGGGCTGAAGCAGGAATTTTAGATGTTGATGCCAACAACCAAGTTGTGAAGGATTTAGGTAAAGATACATTTGCACCGGGCGCTTTAAAAATGGCCAAAAAAGGAACAAAGATAGCAGCTGTTCCTGTTGATGGTTGGACTCAAATGGTTGTTTATAGAAAAGATCTTTTTGAGGAAGCTGGATTGGAACCACCAACAAGCTATGAGAACATAATTAAAGCAATAGATGCTTTATCATCTAACGATATGTTTGGATTTGTTGCTGCAACAAAAACAGATGAAAACTTTATGAGCCAAGTTTTGGAGCATGTTTTTTTAGCACAGGGAGTAAATATTGTTAAAAAGGGTGGAGTTCAAAAACAAGGTTGGAGAATTAAAAAATCATTAGAATTTTATAAAGCAATAGCAAAAGCAAGCCCTCCAGGAGAGTTATACTGGAAACAATCAAGGGAACTTTACTTTGCTGGAAAAACTCCAATGATAATTTGGTCCCCATTTATTATGGATGAGCTTGCTGGATTAAGAGATTCTGCTCCACCAACTATAAATAGTGATCCTACTTCACCAGAGCTAGCATCAAAAACAGGTTTCATAACTAATTTTAGTGGACCTAACAATTCAGATGGTGCTGCTTGGGCAGATGTAAGATATTTTGGTATTACAGCTGATGCTGATACTGATGAAGCAAAACAATTTGTAATGTATTCTATGGACGAAGGCTACACGAATACTTTAGCAATTGCACCAGAAGGAAAGTTTCCAGTAAGAAGAGGAAATTCATCTGATCCAGAAGCTTTTACAAAAGCTTGGAGTAAGTTGCCAGTTGGTGTAGATAGAAAAGCTGCATTATCAGATCTGTATTCATCAGATGTTATCAATAATATTGTAGCTGGGTTGGATACTGCGAGTAGATGGGGAGTTAAAGAAGGTGAACTTTCTAGAGCTTCAAAAATAATCAATTCTCAATTCTTAAACAGAATTACTAGGTTGTATATTGATGATCAAATTGATGTAGATGAAGCAGTTGATATGATCAATAAATCTTTAGCACAATTCAATTAATTTCAATTTTTTAAAAAAGCGGATAATATTACTTATCCGCTTTTTTTATGAGTAATGCACTTTCAAAAATAGAAAAAAGAACTGCCTACGCATTAATTTTGCCTGCAGTTCTTATTGTATTTACAATAGTATTATTTCCAATATTTTCAAACGTTTGGATTAGTTTTAAAGAAGTTGAATTAAAAGATATAAGAATTCCAGAGCCAAGAGCAAAAAAAATAGTCAAATCTGTTAAAAACGAAGATTCAAAAATTAAGATTATCTACAAATTAAGAAATAGCTCCTTAATTCAAGATATTAGAGATGTAAAATTCCAAGATAAATTCCCAAGAAATGTTAAACCAATTGATTTAGATGAGAGATGTAAGTTCACTTCAAATAAAGTTCAGTGTGATTTTGGCAACTGGTCTAAAAAATACAGAGAGCAATTTGTAATTTTTTTTGAAACAAAAAATGGTAAAAAAATCGATAAAAAACAATTTAAGTTAAATAAACCAAATTTAAAAGGTAAAGCAGACAACATTCTTCTTACAAGTGATTTTACTTTGTTAAATTTTAAAAAAGTAATCACAAATTATGAATTTAAAGATTTATTATTAACAACTTTTTACTATACTTTTTTTGGAACAGTGGGTGCAATTGTTTTTGGAATTTTATCAGCCCAAATGGTAAATCAAAAGTTTAGAGGTCGAAGTTTTATAAGAAGCACATTATTATTTCCATATGTAGCTCCTGTTGTTGCCCTGGCTTTTACATGGGAGCTACTGTTAGATCCTAATAGTGGTACTTTAAATAATCTACTACTTAATTATAACATAATTGATAAGCCAATAAATTTGTTGGGTCAAAAGTATGTATCTATTTTTGTTTTTGGTTTTGAATTCAAATTAAGATTAGCTTTAACAACTGTTATTGTCTTTGAAATCTGGAGATATTTTCCTTTGGCCTTTCTTTTTATACTAGCAAGACTTCAAGCAGTACCCAAAGAACTATATGAGGCAGCAGATATTGATGGAGCTGGGCCTTACACTAAATTTATGAATATAACATTGCCACAGATTACAGCAGTGATTTCTATTTTATTTATGATTAGGTTTATTTGGAACTTTAATAAGTTTGAAGATATTTTTCTTTTAACAGGTGGTGCATCAGGAACCAGAACACTTCCAATAAATGTTTATGAACAGGGATTTTCAATAGGAAATATTGGTATGGGTTCAGCTGTTTCGATGGTGATAGTGTTATTACTTTTATTTTTCATGTTAATTTATTTTAAACTGATAGGAAAAAGAGCCAATGAGAGTTA
>CACHBY010000040.1 GCA_902578175.1 uncultured Pelagibacteraceae bacterium | reverse complement strand
CTTTTAAAGGTAATTTTGCTTCACCGTTTTTAAATTCTATAAAATGTTTTTTTCCGTCTCTATTTATTTCTAATTCTAGTTTTTCCGACAATGCATTAACAACTGAAACACCAACTCCATGTAGTCCACCAGAAACTTTATATGAGTTATGATCAAACTTACCACCAGCATGAAGTTGAGTCATAATTACCTCTGCTGCAGACTTTTTCTCTCCTTTATGCATGTCAACAGGAATACCTCTACCATCATCGTTAACAGTAATTGTTCCATCGGAATTAATTTTTACATTAATATTTTTACAGTGACCTGCTAATGCCTCGTCTATAGAATTATCTACAACTTCATAAACCATATGATGCAAACCAGTACCATCGTCGGTATCTCCTATATACATCCCTGGTCTTTTTCTGACTGCCTCAAGACCTTTTAAAACTTTAATTGAATCTGCTTGATATGTATTTTTGTTTGTCATTTTTTAAATTTTGGAAAAGAAAAATTATAACATTTTTTATAAAAATTGCTGATTTATCTTAACAATTTAACAGTTAAATGCTCAAATTAATGTTGAAAAATATAGTAAATTTAATGGCGGAGAGAATGGGATTCGAACCCATGAAAGAATTGCTCCTTTACACGCTTTCCAAGCGTGCGCCTTAAACCACTCGGCCATCTCTCCAGTTACTTTTCTTTTGAAATTTTAAGAACACCAATAAATGCCTCTTGAGGTATTTCTACTCTTCCAAATTGTTTTGATCTAGCCTTACCCTTTTTTTGTTTTTCTAATAATTTTCTTTTTCTATCTGTAGCTCCACCGCCATGAATTTTTGTTAAAACATCTTTTTTAAACCCTTTAATTGTTTCTCTAGCAATAATTTTTCCTCCAATTGCAGCTTGAACAGGTATCATAAAATTATGTCTTGGAATTAGATCTTTTAGTTTTTCACAAACTTCTCTCCCAGTTTTTTGAGCAAAATCTTTATGTATCATCATAGCTAAAGCATCAACAGGTTCAGCATTCACCAAAATACCGAGTTTCACTAAATCACCTTCTCTATGCTCAATTATCTCATAATCGAAACTTGCATATCCACTTGTCATTGACTTAAGTCTATCGTTAAAATCAAATACAACTTCATTTAAGGGAAGTTCATAATTTACTACTGCTCTATTGCCAGAATAGCTAAGGTTAGTTTGTACTCCTCTTTTATCCTGACACATTTTAATTATTGAACCCAAGTACTGATCTGGGGTAATAATAGTGGCCTTAATCCAAGGCTCTTCGATATATTTTATTAATGTAGGATCTGGTAGGCTTGATGGATTTTGCAAATCCATAGTATCACCATTATTCAAATGAACTTTATAAACCACTCCTGGAGTTGTTGTTAATAAATTGACATCAAATTCTCTCTCTAATCTTTCTGTTACAATTTCTAGATGAAGTAAACCTAAAAAACCGCATCTAAATCCTAATCCTAAAGCTGAAGATGACTCTGGTTCAAAAGAAAAGCTTGCATCATTTAATTGTAACTTTGCTAAACCATCTTTTAATTTTTGAAACTCTGAGCTATCTACAGGAAATAATCCACAAAATACTACAGGTTTACTTGGTTTAAAACCGGGTAAAGCTTCTTTTGCTGGTTTTGTTGCGTCACAAATTGTATCTCCAACTTTTGTCTCTGATAACACTTTTATTCCTGTTGTGATAAATCCTATTTCACCTGTTTTTAATTCAGTAATATCAACTGGTTTTGGGGTAAATACGCCAACTTTTTCAACAATATATTCTTGATTTGTAGACATCATTTTAATTTTCATATGTTTCTTAAGTTTGCCATCTATAACTCTAACTAATATGACAACACCTAAATAAGTATCGTACCAACTATCGACTAACAAACATTTTAGATCTGATGAACTTTCTCCTTTTGGTGGAGGTAAAGTCGTTATAATTTGCTCTAAAATATCTCCTATTCCCTCGCCAGTTTTTCCAGAACACGGAATAGCATTATCAGTATCTATACCAATAACTTCCTCAATTTGTTTTTTTGTTCTTTCTAAATCAGAAGCTGGCAAATCTACTTTATTCAATACTGGTACAATTTCGTGATTTGTATCTAATGCCTGGTAGACGTTTGCTAAAGTTTGAGCTTCAACTCCTTGTGTGCTATCCACAATCAAAATTGAACCTTCACACGCATACAATGATCTACTAACCTCGTAGCTGAAATCTACATGGCCTGGTGTATCTATAATATTTAAAATATAATGTTTTCCGTCTTTAGCTTTATAACTTAGCTTTACTGTTTGAGCTTTAATTGTAATACCTCTCTCTCGTTCAATATCCATTGAATCTAAAACTTGAGCTTTCATCTCTCTTTCAGTCAAACCACCACAACTATGAATTATTCTGTCTGCGATTGTAGATTTTCCATGGTCAATGTGTGCAATGATTGCAAAATTTCTTATATTATCGATTGAATTCATTGACTTTAGGATCGAATTTTAGCGCCAGTTTTATTTTCGACTGTTTCTATAATTAATTTATTGATTTGATCTAAATCAGCATCTTTAAGAGTTTTTTCTTGAGATTGAATTGTAACGCTG
>CACHBY010000039.1 GCA_902578175.1 uncultured Pelagibacteraceae bacterium | reverse complement strand
GGATCCTAAAACTTATGAACATATTAACCCTGAAGAAGTTGGAAATTCAAGAAATATTGTTGTTTCAGATCAATCTGGACAATCAAATATAATGTCTAGATTAAATTTAATAGGAATTAACGTTCAGAAAAGTGATCCAAAGATTAAAAAACTTTTAGATGAAGTAAAAGATAGAGAGTTTATCGGTTATAGTTACGACGGTGCCGACGCATCTTTTGAATTACTAGCAAGAAGGTTAATGGGAGAGATACCAAGATATATTTCAATTAATGAATACGACGTTTCTGTAAAGAAAGACAAAACAGGAGAGATTATATCTTTTGCTAAAGCTCAATTAGAAGTAGATGGCAACAAAATTTTATGTGAGGGAGAAGGAAATGGACCTGTTAATGCTTTAGATAATGCAATCAGAAAGAATGTTAATAAGCTTGCTAAATATTCCGAGTATTTAAAAGATTTAAGACTTGTTGACTATAAAGTTAGAATTTTAAACACAGGTACAGAGGCGGTCACTAGAGTTAGTATTGAGAGTACAGACTCAAGGGGAGTAAACTGGTTCACAATTGGAGTATCACCTAATATAATTGATGCTTCATTCAAAGCTTTAGTAGATAGTTTAGATTATAAATTATTTAAGGATAAAGCACCTGGAAGTTTATAAAAAATGAAAATTAAAAAATTTTCAGAAAAACCATCAGATATACATAGTAGAATAGGGGCAAAACAGATCGTCTGTTATCCAAATAATACTATTGAAGATAAAAATTTAAATATTCTACATTCTGCAAGAGAACATTTAGTTAAAAAAAAAGAAGTAATCATTCCACCAAGAGATGCAAAAACATTCGAGGTGAAATTTGGTGAATTTTTTAGAATTGAAAGCGTAGATGGCCCACAAGTAGGAGATTTAAATTTATTTAATTTGAATAATTTAGAGGAAAAATTTTATTCAGGAAAAACAAGAGCTTTATACGGAACTCATCTTTCAGTCGGAGATAAAATGTTTAGTAGTTTTCCATATCTAAGATCTTTAGCAACAATAACTTGGGATACCTTGGATTGGTATGACTATGATGAGGACGGTGGTTCTGTTCATGATGTAATTGGAACCAGATGCGATCCTTATACCTCTAAACTTTTAAGCAACAATGATTACCACTATTGTTGCCATTCAAATTTAACCAGAGCATTAGTTAAAGAAAAAAATGTTCAATTAGATCATGCAGAAAAAATAGTTCATGATGTATTAAATGTGTTTATGCTAACTGGTTTTACTAATGATACCAAACAATACTTTATGAAAGCTAGTCCTGTTAGACCAGGGGATTATTTAGAGTTTTTTGCAGAAACAGATTTGTTAGGTGCCCTATCTGCTTGTCCAGGAGGAGATTGTGGATCTGAACATTCTTCTGATGTTGCAAAATGTTATCCTTTAAAAGTTTCTATTTGGACTGTAGATCCTAAGTATTTAACTGATATTAAACCATCTGCTGTTTCAAATTATAACAGAAATCATGGCATCTATTAATGTCTTTTAACAATATTTCTTTTATTTTACATAAACCTCAGCTTTCAGAAAATATTGGCGCATGTGCTAGAGGAATGAAAAATTTCAATTTTCAGAAATTAGTTGTGATAGATCCAAAACCAATATTTCCTAACGATAAAATTTTAGCAACTTCTGTTGGTGCTAAAAATATTATTAACAGAGCTAAAAATTATGAAAGTTTTGAAAATTGTTTAAAAAATATTGATACTGTCATTGCAACATCTGCAAGATTTAGAAATAAAAATATTAAACATATTCAATTAGAAGATTTAAAAAAAATTAATTATAAAAAAAAAGTAGCTTTCTTGTTTGGATCAGAGGCATCTGGTTTATCTAATAATGAAATTAGTTACGCTAATTATACCCTTCAAATTCCAACAAATCCTGATTTCAAGTCTTTAAATCTCTCACATAGCTTGATAATAATTGCTCAATATGTATCAAGCATCATTAATTCAAAGGTATCTTCCTTTAATAAATCAAATAAAGTTAGATCTGCATCTAAAAAAGAGATAGTTGCGATGGCAAAGTTATGCATCCAGAATTTAGAGGAAATTAATTTCTTTAAATCAAAAGAGAAGAAGCCAATAATGCTCGAAAACCTGAGAAATATCTTTTACCGAATGGAATTATCAACCAAAGAAACGCGTATTTTATCAGGTGTATTTGCAAGTTTAGGTAAAAAACGTTGATTGACAAAAGTAAGAGTAAGTTTATAAAGCCCACTATTAAATGACAAAAAGATTAAACTCTAAACATAAAGTTGATAGAAGATTAAAGGTTAACCTATGGGGTAGGCCAAAAAGTCCTTTTAACACTAGAGCTTATGGACCTGGACAACACGGTCAAACAAAAACATCTAAACCCTCAGATTACGGAATTCAGTTGCAAGCTAAACAAAAACTAAAAGCTTACTACGGGAATATTAATGAGAAGCAATTTAGAAATATTTATAAAAAAGCAGTTATGCTTAAAGGAGATACTGGTGAAAACCTAATTGGCCTTTTAGAGAGAAGATTAGATGCGATTATTTATAGAGCAAAATTTGCAACTACTATTTTCTCAGCTAGACAATTAATTAATCACGGACATGTTA
>CACHBY010000038.1 GCA_902578175.1 uncultured Pelagibacteraceae bacterium | reverse complement strand
TAACGATTAGAAGGTTAGACTCTAATAAACAAGAAAATATGGATATAGATTCATTTTTAAAAACTTTCTCTGCTTTAAATAAAGCATCATCAAACTAAGTGGCAGATTTCAAACAAAATTACTTTCAAAGAAGAACTAAGGATAGAGGTCCAAGATCTAATAACAGAATATCTTCACCTGACGTTCAAGTAATTGCAAGTGATGGTGAAAATCTTGGAGTGATCAGTACTAATGAAGCTATATCAATGGCAAAAAACCAAGGATTAGATTTAATTGAAATTGCACCTAATGCTAACCCACCTGTATGTAAAATCATGGATATGGGTAAGTATAAATATGATGCTCAAAAAAAAGCAAATCTTGCAAAAAAGAAACAAAAAATAATTTCATTAAAAGAAATTAAAATGAGACCTGTAACAGAAACTCATGACTATGAATTTAAGGTCAAAAATGCAAAAAAATTTATCTCCAAAGGAGATAAAGTTAAATTTACTATCAGATTTAAAGGGCGAGAACTCCAACACTCTCATTTAGGGAATGAACTGATGGGTAAAATTAAAGAGGATATGAAGGATATTGGTAGAGTAGAGTTGCAACCCAAATTTGATGGGAAGCAAATGATTATGGTAATTCAACCTTTATAAGCCTTAATAGAGGTTGTAAAATTTCAACATTCTTTGTATAAGTCCGCAGCATTATGCCAAAATTAAAAACAAAAAGCTCAGCAAAAAAAAGATTTAAAATATCAGCTAAGGGTAAAGTTATATCTGCTCAAGCAGGTAAAAGACACGGTATGATTAAACGAACGAATTCACAAATTAGAAAATTAAGAGGCACTACAACTTTGTCTAAACAAGATGGCAAAATTGTTAAATCATACATGCCTTACAGTTTAAGAGGGTAACAATGGCAAGAGTTAAAAGAGGTGTAACAAGTAAAGCAAAACATAAAAAAGTTTTGAAAGCCGTAAAAGGTCAGTGGGGCAGAAGAAAAAATACTATCAGAGTTGCCAAACAAGCTATGGAGAAATCCATGCAGTATGCTTACAGAGATAGAAGAAATAAAAAAAGAGATTTCAAATCATTATGGATACAAAGAATTAACGCTGGTGTAAGAGCAGAGGGTATGACTTATTCAAAATTCATTAATGGTTTAAGTAAATGTGGTGTTGCAATAGATAGAAAAATTTTAGCTGAAATTGCTTACGATAGTCCAGAAGCATTTAAAACAATTGTACAAAAAGCTCAATCCGCTTTAAATTAATCTCTATTGTTTTTATTTCTTAAGGAAATAATCTACTAATATGTCAGACATAAAAAATATTAGAGATCAATTTGTTTCAAAGCTTAAAAGTGAAATAAGCTTAGATGAAATCAATTTAATCAAAACAGAGTTATTTGGTAAAAATGGTCAAATTTCATCCTTATTCAAAACTGTAGGATCAATACCAGAGTCTGATAGAAAAAGTTTTGCAGCTGATTTAAATAAAATAAAGGATGAACTTCAATCATTGATTTTGGAAAAGATTAAAGAAATTGAGACAAAAGAAATTAATCAAAAACTTGAAAAAGAGAGAGTTGATATAACTTTACCTGGAAGATCTTTTGTTAGAGGAAAAATTCATCCTGTATCTCAAACGATAGATGAGATTTCATCTATATTTTCAGAAATAGGTTTTAGTGTTGAAGAAGGACCAGATGTAGAAAATGAATATAATAATTTTACTGCATTAAACACTCCAGATAATCACCCAGCTCGAGACATGCACGATACTTTTTATTTGGACGAAAATAAGGAAGTTTTGTTAAGAACGCACACTTCACCAGTTCAAATTAGAACCATGTTAAAGGATAAACCACCGTTTAAAATTATTGCTCCAGGTAGAACATATAGATCAGATAGTGATCAAACACATGCGCCAATGTTCCATCAGGTTGAGGGGCTTCATATAGATAAAAATATTAATATGGGTCATTTAAAGGGATGTTTAAATTATTTCATTAAAGAGTTCTTTGAAGTGGAAAAAATCAAAATGAGATTTAGACCAAGTCATTTTCCTTTTACAGAACCATCTGCAGAAGTAGATATTGGTTACGAAATTAAAGATGGTAAAATTGTTATAGGAGAAGGGGATCAGTGGCTTGAAATTTTAGGATGTGGAATGGTTCATCCAAATGTTTTAAAAAACGTTAAAGTTGATCCCACTAAATACCAAGGATATGCATTTGGCATAGGTATAGACAGGTTAGCTATGCTAAAATACGGCATTAATGATTTAAGAGCTTTCTTTGACTGTGATTATAGATGGTTAAATCACTTTGGATTTGATCCACTTGATGTACCCACAAATTATAGAGGTCTAAGTCGATGAAGATAACATTTGATTGGTTAAAAGATCATTTATCTGTAAGTGTTAAGGAAGAGAAGTTACTTGAGAAATTAACTGATATTGGACTCGAAGTTGAAAGTGTTGAAAATTTATCTGAAGGTTTTGATTTATTCAAAGTAGCAAAAATTTTAAAAACCGAAAAACATCCTAATGCAGACCGTTTAAAAGTTTGTGATGTTGATGTAGGTGAAAAAGAAATTAAGAAGGTCGTATGTGGTGCACCAAATGCTAGAGAAGGTTTAATCACTGTTTATGCTCCTCCTGGTGCGGTTATTCCAAAAAATAAAACTAAATTAGTTATAGCAAAAATTAGAGATGTTACATCTTATGGTATGCTTTGTTCTGAATCTGAACTCAATTTGTCTGAGGAAAGTGATGGAATTACTGAGCTTTCATCCTCAAAATACAACAAAAGTATTGGAAAAAGTTTTTTTACCCAATCTAGCTGTAATTTGATTGATTTATCAATCACACCTAATAGACCGGACTGTCTTGGTGTTAGAGGAATAGCTAGAGATTTAGCAGCTTCAGGCTTTGGTAAATT
>CACHBY010000037.1 GCA_902578175.1 uncultured Pelagibacteraceae bacterium | reverse complement strand
AATAGAAGCTAATTTCGTATATGATAAAAAGCCTATTAATAGGTTTTCTGCAGACAAAAAAGAAAGTGATATCAGGCAAAGTAATAAACAAGATTTGTTAGAAAATCTAAAGAAACAATTAAATTCAATTGAAAATTGTAAACTAAAAAATAACTCCAAAAATATTGTTCTTGGAGAAGGAAATATTGATAGTCCTATAATGTTAATTGGAGAAGCTCCAGGTGAAATTGAAGACAAAGTTGCGAGCCCTTTTTTAGGAGAAATTGGAGAGCTTTTAGACAAAATGTTAATAGCAATAAATATTAAGAGACAAAATATTTATACAAGTTATGCAATAAATTTTAGACCACCAGAGGATAGAAAACCAACTTCACCTGAAATTAAACGTTACTCAAACTTTTTAAAGGAACATATATCTATTATAGATCCTAAAATTATAATTTTAATGGGTAGTACAGCTATGGAAGCTGTTACTGGGATTAATGAAAAAATATCTTTAGAGAGAGGTAAATGGAAAGAAATAATTTTAAATAATAATACTTATCCTTTAATGATAACTTTCAATCCTTCTTATTTGATCAGATATCCAGATTATAAAAAATATTCATGGGAAGATTTAAAAAAAATAAGAGAAAAAGTTAAAGAGTTAAAATTAACAATTTAATGAAATTAATAGCTGGTGTTGATGAGGTTGGCAGAGGTAGTTTAATAGGTCCTGTTTATGCTGCTGCTGTCATTCTAAAGAAATCTGCAGATCTAAAAATTTTAAAAGATTCAAAACTGTTGAGTAAAAAAAAGAGAGAATTTCTTTTTAGTTATATTAAAAAAAATTCAATTTGGTCATTAGGTAAAGCTTCAGTTAGTGAAATTGAAAAACTCAATATACTGAATGCAAGTTTACTAGCAATGAAAAGAGCTATATTAAAATTAACAAAAAAACCAACTCTTGTATTGATAGATGGAAACAAAATTCCACAATTAAAAAATTATAAATTAAAATCAATCATAAAGGGTGATAGAAAAATTCCCTCAATTTCAGCAGCCTCTATAATAGCAAAGGTATCAAGAGATAGATTTGTTGCTACTCTATCAAAAAAAAACAAAGGTTATTATTGGGATAAAAATTTTGGTTATGGTACCAAACAACATTTAAAAGCTTTAAAAAAACTAGGCATAACCAAGCATCATAGAAAAACTTTCTCTCTCATATCTAGACTAACTTAATACTACATCTAGTCATCATTAAAAATCTATACACAAATTGATTCCAATTTTTTCAATCACAGGTTGACCGAAGAATCCATTTGGAGTCTAATTAATTTTTATAAATGATTTCTAATTTTAAAAATAAAATTATTAACGGAGACAGTCTCGAAGAATTAAAAAAAATTCCACGTGAAACTTTTGATTTAATTTTCGCTGACCCTCCATACAATTTGCAATTAAAAAGTGAATTGACTAGACCAGACAGATCAAAAGTCAGTGCTGTAAACGATAAATGGGATCAATTTGAGAATTTTAAAAAATATGATGAGTTCACATATGAATGGCTTAATGAATGCAAAAGGATTTTAAAAAAAGATGGCGCTATTTGGGTAATTGGTAGTTATCATAATATTTTTAGAGTAGGAACTGCGATACAAAATTTAGGTTTCTGGATACTTAATGATGTCATCTGGAATAAAAATAATCCAATGCCTAACTTTAGGGGCACAAGATTTACAAATGCTCATGAGACTTTAATTTGGGCGTCAAAGAGCGAGAAATCAAAATACACATTTAATTATCAGTCTTTAAAATGTTTAAATGATGATCTTCAGATGAGATCTAATTGGAATCTTCCTATTTGTAGTGGTTCTGAAAGACTTAAAAAAAATGGAAAAAAAATTCACTCTACTCAAAAACCAGAATCACTTTTACATAGAATTTTACTAGCTACATCAAATAAAAATGATCTAATTCTTGATCCTTTTTTAGGTTCTGGAACTTCTGCAGCAGTTGCTAAAAAACTAGGGAGAAATTATTTTGGTATAGAAAAAGAAAAAAATTATTTTAAAGCAGCTGAGCAACGTGTAAATGCTACCAAACCAATTGAAGATGATTTGTTAGACACACTTAAAAACAATAGATCAAAACCAAGAATTCCTTTTGGATCACTGGTAGAGCTTGGAATAATTAAGCCTGGAACAAATATTTTTGATAATAAGAAAAAAATAACAGCAAGAATTATGGCTGATGGTAGTATCAAGCATAATCAAGCAGAAGGTTCAATTCATAAAGTTGCAGCTACAATTTTAGGAGCTGAAAGTTGCAATGGTTGGACATTTTGGCATTGTGATATAAATGGACGTACCTACCCAATTGATTATTTAAGACAAAGATTAATTTCTAAAAATTAACTTTTATAAATTTTACCTAAATAACTTTGTAGAAATTTTTTATTTTTCGTCAAAACCTGTAAAAAAATATTCCTAAAAAAGATCATAATCGGATTTGATAAATGAAAAGCAAATTGATTAAAATTAGACCTTCTATTAATCATTTTTACTCTATCCAATCTAGTATTATAAAAATCATTTTTTTTATTAATAATAATTTCATGCAATTGATTGGCTGCTTCTATTGATTGTGAGGCTCCCTGAGCGAAAGAAGGAGAGAATGCAAAAAAAGCATCTCCAACTAAAAAAATATTTTTGGGAGGATTAAAGGAATTTTTACTTACAAATACCGGAAACAATTTAATATCTTCAAGACTATTAAAAAATTTTGATGGAATTTTTACAGACAATTTATGTTTGATGCTCTCAATAAATGTACTTTCATTGCAAAGATTATGGTTTTTTTGCTGATCAAGATTTAACTTTTTTTTCAATATTCCAATAAAATTAAAATTTTGATCATTATTAAGCGGGTAAACTACATAATGAAAATCTGATCCTAAAAATAAAGAAATATTCTCCTCATTAATATTATCAAGACATTCTTTGGATATTCTGGCTCTAACAGCGATAGTGTTATTATAAATTGGTTCTGAATAATTATTTGAAATTAATGACTTTCCTTTTGAAAAT
>CACHBY010000036.1 GCA_902578175.1 uncultured Pelagibacteraceae bacterium | reverse complement strand
AAATTAATATAAATTGCGATTTAGGTGAAAAATCAAAACATCATTCAAATAAGTATGATCCAGATTTACTTGAAATAGTTAATTCTGCAAATGTCGCATGTGGTTATCATGCGGGTGATTATGACTCCATGAGTCAAGTAGTGCAAATTTCAAAAAAAAACGGTGTTAGTATTGGAGCACACCCTTCTTTTAATGATCCTGAAAATTTTGGAAGACAAAGAATGAATCTTCCACCTTACGAAGTAAGACAGTTGATTATTGATCAATATGAAATTCTTCAAAAAATTGCTCAAGATCATGGAGAAAATGTTACTCATATAAAACCACACGGTGCCTTAAACAATATGGCTTGTGAGGATATAGATTTAGCTACTACTTTAGCAAAAGCGATAAATGAAATTAATAAAGATATAATTTATTTGGTTCCTACTGGATCTAAAATGGAAGAAGCAGCGAAAAAACTAAACATGCGAATAGCTTGTGAAATTTTCGCTGACAGAAACTATGAGGATGATGGTAATTTGGTTTCTAGGAAAAAACCACACGCTCTTATTACTGATCCAGAAGAAGCAAAAAAACACGTACTAAATATGGTTAAAAATCAGTCACTTAATTGTCACAGCGGAAAGCAGATCCCTTGTGAAATAGACTCGGTATGCATACATGGCGATAATGAAAATTCGTTATCTACAGCAAAATCAATTAGAGAAAACCTGATAGAAAATGGATTAAAACTAAAACCTTTAAATAAAATGGAGAAATTTAAAAATGATTAGAAAACTATTTGTGATTTTAATTTTATCATTATTTACAACAAATTCTTTCTCTGCTGGATCTGATTCTACTTCTTCAAAAGTAAAATCAAATTACGATAAAGCTGTGGAATCAATTAAATTTGCGAAAAAATATGAAGCAAAAGGAAAACTTGAAAAAGCAAAAAAAAGATATGCTAAGGCTCAAAAACTTCTTTTAAAATCAAACTCAGAAAAACCAAACAAAGCTGATACTTTAAATTATTTAGGTTTCACTACTAGAAAACTTGGTGATTATGAAAATGGTGAAAAATATTATCTTCAAGGTTTAGAAATTGAACCTAAACATATAGGTATAAATGAATATTTGGGTGAATTATATGTTGCCACTAATAGATTAAACTTGGCAAAAGAAAGGTTAAAAATATTAGAAAACTGTAATTGTGAAGAGTATACTGAATTAAAAGAAATTATTGAGGGTACAAAAAAATCTAAATACTAATTTATATGCTTGATATTCAAGACCCGGTTGAAGCTCGTAAAGTAATAAGAGAAAATAAATATACTGAACAGACTGCTGGGTCCGCGAATAAATACGTCCAAGGTAACCTCTGTATTTTACCAAGTAAGTATGCAATGGATTTTGCATCTTTCTGCCAAAAAAATCCTAAACCTTGTCCATTAATTGGGTTTGGAACTAAAGGAGACCCTTCATTAAAAGATTTAGGTGATATAGATATTAGAACTGATGTTCCTCAATATAGAGTTTGGGAAAAAGGTAAATTAGTTGACGAACCCTATGATATAAAAAAATATTGGAATCAAGACTTAACAACTTTTGTTCTAGGTTGTTCAATGTCTTTCGAATTACCTTTAATTGAAGCTGGAATACCTATTCAACATATAGAAAACAATACAATTGTACCAATGTACAGAACTTCGATAGATTGTGAACCTGCAGGACAATTTTCTGGAAAACTTGTTGTATCTATGAGACCCTTAAATGCAAAAAATACAATTAGATCAATTCAAATAAGTTCACGATTTCCAGCTGTGCATGGAGCCCCTATTCATTTAGGGAGTCCAGATGAAATAGGAATTAAAGACATTATGAAACCAGAGTACGGTGATCCACCAAGAGCTATAAGTAATGACGAAATTCCTGTTTTTTGGGCTTGTGGTGTAACTCCCCAATCTGTTTTAGAAAGTTCTAAACCTGATTTTTGTATCACTCATAGTCCTGGGAAAATGCTTATCACTGATAAGTTAAATAATGATTTAGCTGCGTTTTAATTAGTTTCCTAAAAAAACTTTTATAACTTTTTCATTGTCAACAAGATCTTCTGATTTTCCATCAACAACCAATCTTCCACTTTCTAAAACATATCCTCTATCAGCCATACTTAGTGCAAGTCTCACATTTTGTTCTACAAAAAGAATTGAAATTCCTTCTTTAACAATATCTTTAAATATCTTAATTAAATCTTTCATCACCATGGGAGATAGTCCTAAAAAAGGCTCATCGACCATTAAAAGTTTAGGTAGACCCATCATTCCCCTAGCAATCGCTAGCATCTGTTGCTCACCACCAGACATTGTTTTTGCTAACTGATCTGATCTAGTTTCCAACTTTGGAAAAATTTTATAAACCTTGTTTAAAGAATTTGATAACTCTTCTTTTGCCTTTGGATGCCAAGCACCTAATAAAAGATTTTGTTTAACAGTAAGATGAGGAAATACCCTTCTTCTTTCAAGCACATGTGAAATTCCTAATTCAGTTCTTCTATAAGTTGGAATATTTGAAATTAATGTATTGTCAAAAGTAATAGAACCTTTTTTATGCTCAACTAAATTACTTATAGTATTTAAAATAGTACTTTTACCAGATCCGTTTGGTCCCAAAAGTGCAACCATTTCAGATTTATTTACGTTAATTGAAACATCCCAGATAACCTGAAAGTCATCATACAAAACATCAATATTTTTTACATCAAGCAGCATCAAATGTTCCTAAATAAGCATCTATAACTTGTATATTGTTTTGGATTTCTTTTGGCTCTCCAAATGCAATTCGTTTTCCTTGATCTAGTGCAAGAACATTGTCAGAAATTTCCATAATAATATTAATATTATGTTCTATTGTAATAATTGTTACTCCTGTCTTTTTTAATTTTTTAACAAGCTCAACGAGTCCAGGAATAGTTTTTTGATCAACGCCTCCTGTTACCTCATCCATCAAAAGAAGTTTAGGATCAATAGCCATAGCTCTAGCCATCTCTAATCTTTTTCTCTGTCCAGTCGACAGCTCTTTTGCAAAGTGATGTCTTTTTTCAATTAAATCTACAAAGTCAATAATCTCTAAGGCCCTATCTCTTGCTCTTTTAATATCCTTTTCTTTAACAAATGCT
>CACHBY010000035.1 GCA_902578175.1 uncultured Pelagibacteraceae bacterium | reverse complement strand
TTATCTCTAAAATTGGAATAAAATTTATGTCCTAAAATATAAAATTTCGAAAATAGATACATCCCCACAAGTGCACAGAATACAAAATAAGCAAATTGTAAATAAAAAGGTGCATAAAATTGTTCTTTTAAAAATCCTCCAAAGAGTGCACAGGCAAAAAACATGCTTCCAGCAACCATCCAGTTAATTGCTAAAATTCCAACGCTTATAATAATTGACTTAAAAAAACTCCTTTTATTATCCAAACAATCTTTAATTCGAATTGAAGAAGCTAAAATAATTAATAAAAAAACTGCAATTAATCCACCATAACTAAAAATAAAATCCATTAATCTTGTAGAAGTTTATAGGTTAAGAATACAAGTTCAAAGGCAATTAATACTTCTATCATCAATACCTATTGCTCTTTCTAATATTATCCACTGCCCACATTGGTTGAAGGTTGGTGTAATGAAAACATTTTTCTAGTTCGCCAGCTTTAGTTAAATCAAATTTAGAAATAGGTTTGATATGGTCAATGTGCCATTTTCCATAATTAGAAAGTGTCATACCTGGTTTGAATTGTTTTTCTAAATGAGACACTAAATTTTTAAAACTTGTTCCAACTATTCTCTCTGTTTTAGAATTTTTTTGAATTACACCTTTAATAGATCTAGACAAATAAGATCTTAATCTTTCTTTAATTCTATATACTGGATCTATTTTCTCTTTATTTCTTTTCCAACGTCTCTCAGCCTCTTTTTGTTTATTTATAATTTCAGTGGTTTTATTAGCAGCTTTCCTTTCTCTAGTTTTTGATAACATTAATTTATATTTCTCTGGATCTGAGCTTTTGAGTTTATTCAGATAATTTTGATTATATCGTCTTCTATCCAACTTCAATTGTTCTGGTGTTTTTGGAATTTTAATCTTTGTGGGTTTTGAAATTTTTTTTCTAAATTTATCCGTATGTTTTCTAGCACACAATCTAGAGCAAAAATAATTAACGTTTCGAGTTTTTTTAAATTCTGTTTTGCAAAATTTGCAATTAGCATAACCATAATCAGGCAATACTTTTATAACATTTTTTAATTTATTTTTTCTTCTATGATAATAGAGTTTCTGTTTTCTTTTATATTCTTCGTGAAATTCGGGATTTTGCTTTTTTTTCTGATACCATTTTTTAACTTTTATTGTGTTAGCACTGGTCATTGATTTTTAATTTTATAATAATTTCTTTATCATTAAAAGATTAACAAATATCAAAATGATATTATTAAAATAATTCTTGATAATACCGACTCCAAAACGAGCGCACTATGAGCGCAGTTAGGTTAAAATTTCAAAATTTTTTTGCAAAAAGTTCCCATAAAAATTTCAAAATGGTGCGGTCGGAGAGACTCGAACTCTCATGGACTGGATCCACACGGCCCTCAACCGTGCCTGTCTACCAATTTCAGCACGACCGCGATATGTCCCATAATAAATGAATGACAAGTATGTTTCAAATTGGTAAAAAACTTCATGGAATTTACACAAGAAGTACGTAAAGCAACAGATCCTATTTATAAAAAAATTTCAAAGGTGATGCCTGAGATAGAATGGTCATTGCATGCACCGTACATACATAAAATTAATAAATTAAAGAAAGAGAAAAATGCGGTAATTTTGGCTCATAACTATCAAACACCAGAAATTTATCATGGTGTTGCTGATTTCTCTGCGGACTCACTTGCGCTAGCTATAGAAGCCTCAAAAACTTCTGCAGATATAATCCTAATGGCAGGAGTTCACTTTATGGCTGAGACCGCAAAATTAATGAGCCCAAATAAAAAAGTAATTTTGCCTGATATGGAGGCAGGTTGCTCTTTATCATCCTCAATTACCGGTAAAGACGTGAGATTATTAAAAGAGAAATACCCAGGAGTGCCTGTTGTATCTTATGTAAATACTTCTGCTGAAGTAAAAGCTGAAACAGATGTTTGCTGCACATCAGCAAATGCAGTTAAAATTGTTAAATCACTTGGTGTAAAAAAAGTGATATTTTTACCTGATGATTATCTTGCAAAATATGTTGCATCTCAGACTGATGTAGAAATTATATCCTGGAAAGGAATTTGTATTGTTCATGATCAATTTAATAAAAAAGAGATTGAAGATATTAGAAAAAATAATCCAGGAATAAAAATTATTGCTCATCCAGAATGTCCCCCAGATGTAATCGAGGCAAGTGATTTTGCAGGATCTACTTCTGGAATGATTAAATATGTAAAAGATAATCAACCAAAAAAAGTAATGATGGTAACTGAATGTTCAATGAGTGATAACATTCAAATAGAAAATCCAAATGTAGATTTTGTTAAACCATGTAATATGTGTCCACATATGAAAAAAATTACTTTACCTAAAATTTTAGATTGTTTGGAAAATGAAACTGGCGAAATTATTATGGACAAAGAAACAATAGACAAAGCCAGAATATCTGTAGAGAGAATGGCAGCCATTGGCAGATAATTAAGTGTCAAAAATTAAATTAAGCAAAGAATTTATTAAAAGCACAGTTAAGTTAGCTTTAAACGAGGATCTTTATCCTTCAGGGGATATTACTTCAGCCCTAATTAATGACGATAAGATCGTAACAGTTAAATTATTATCAAATCAAAATGCGGTTGTCGCTGGGTTATCTTTTGCTAAGCAGACTTTTTTATTAATTGATAATAAAATTAAATTTATTATTAAAAAAAAAGATGGTTCAAAAGTTAAAAAAGGTTCTTTAGTTGCTTTAATTAAAGGAAAGGCAAAAAATATTTTAATTGCTGAAAGAGTTGCTCTAAACTTTTTGTCTCATATTTCTGGAATAGCAACTATGACAAATGAATTTGTTAGATTAGCTGGAAAAAAAACTAAAATTTGTTGTACAAGAAAAACAATTCCAAACTTTAGGGTAATCCAAAAATATGCTGTTAAGTTAGGAGGTGGTACAAACCATAGATTTAATTTAAGTGATGAATCACATTGCTAGTTCAGATTTAAAAACTTTAGTTATTAAGGCAATTAAAAATAAAAAAGGTAAAAAAATTACAGTAGAAGTTGATACAGTTAAACAGCTTAGATCAATTTTAGGATTAAAGTTTAATACTGTTCTGCTAGATAATATGAATATCAAAAATTTAAGAAATGCAGTCAAAATTGCAAAAAAATTTTACGAAACTGAGGCTTCAGGCAATATTAATTTAAAAACTGTTAAAGCAATTGCTTCAACTGGAGTAAATAGAATTTCAGTAGGAAGCATTACTCATAGTGCTAATGCAGTTGACTTTAAATTGGAAATTTAACTTACAAACTTAGATAAATCAGGTTTAAAATAATTAGGACCTTTCATAACTTTTCCAGCTTCATTATAAATAGGTTTTCCATTTTCATCTAATTTGCTCATATTTGAGTTTTGAACCTCTTCAAAACACTTATCTAAATCTATTCCAAAAGCATGCCCTGCCCCGTAAGTTACATACAAGATATCTGTAAGTGCATCAGCAACTTCTAATAAATCTTTATTATGCATGGCTTCTGTAAGCTCATCTAACTCCTCTTTAATCAGATCTATTCTTAATTTATTTATCTTATCAGTACTAAA
>CACHBY010000034.1 GCA_902578175.1 uncultured Pelagibacteraceae bacterium | reverse complement strand
TTTAGGTGCAGTTAATTTTATTACAACAATCTTAAACATGAGAACGCCTGGCATGACACTTCATAAAATGCCATTATTTGCTTGGTCAATTTTAGTTACAGCGTTCTTATTACTTTTATCACTTCCAGTATTAGCAGGAGCAATTACGATGCTTCTTACAGATAGAAACTTTGGAACAGCTTTCTTTGATGCACAAACTGGTGGAGACCCAGTTTTATTTCAACACTTATTCTGGTTCTTTGGTCACCCAGAAGTTTATATTTTAATTTTACCAGGTTTTGGAATGATTAGTCATATCGTTTCAACATTTTCTAGAAAACCAGTTTTTGGATACTTAGGAATGGCTTATGCAATGGTTGCAATTGGAATAGTTGGTTTTGTTGTGTGGGCTCACCACATGTACACAGTAGGTTTAAGTACAGATACAAAAGCTTACTTCTTAGCCGCAACGATGATCATTGCAGTTCCAACCGGTATAAAAATATTTTCATGGATAGCAACTATGTGGGGTGGCTCGATTTCATTTAAAACTCCAATGGTTTGGGCTTTAGGATTTATATTTTTATTTACTGTCGGAGGAGTTACTGGTGTAGTTCTTGCAAACGCTGGAGTTGATACGGCAATGCACGATACCTATTATGTTGTTGCTCACTTTCATTACGTATTATCTTTAGGAGCTGTATTTGCAATCTTTGCAGGATTTTACTATTGGTTTGGAAAAATGACTGGTTATGAGTACTCAGAGTGGATGGGTCAATTACACTTCTGGTTAACGTTTATTGGAGTAAACTTAGTTTTCTTTCCACAACACTTTTTAGGCCTTGCAGGAATGCCAAGAAGATATGCTGACTATCCAGATGCTTTTGCTGGATGGAATTATATTTCTTCAATTGGTTCTTATATTTCTGTAATTGGATTAGTAGTATTTTTTATAAACCTAGCTTATGCGTTTTATAAGAAAAAGGCTGCAGCACAAAACCCATGGGGAGAAGGCGCTACAACTTTAGAATGGACAGTACCATCTCCACCTAATTTTCATACTTTTGAAGAATTGCCAAAGTTTGAGGATGAAGAGGGTGTTGAAAAATCTACAAGCTAAATTAGCAAATAAGATTTTTTAACTTTTAATTAATGATTAAGTCTAAATTAAAAAATAGAAACTTATCTCAAGAAGACGCCTTTAATTTATCTGAATTATTTAAATTAATGAAACCAAGAGTAATGTCTTTGGTTATTTTTACATGTGCAGTTGGTTTGTTAATGGCCCCAAACATTATCCCAACAAAAGAAGCAATTATTGGAATAATTTTAGTTTCGATTGGAGCAGGTGCTGCGGGAGCTTTAAACATGTGGTATGAGTCTGATCTTGATGCATTAATGACAAGAACCTGTCTTAGACCAATACCCACAGGTAAAGTAAATAAAAATCAAGCTCTAGTTTTTGGAATTTCTCTTTCAATATTCTCTGTAATCGCTCTCGATTTTTACTCTAATAGAATATCCGCTGCTTTATTACTGTTTACTATTTTGTTCTATGTTTTTGTTTATACGATTTGGCTGAAGAGAAAAACTCCTCAAAACATTGTTATTGGCGGTGCTGCAGGAGCATTACCACCTGTTATTGGCTGGACTATAGCTACTAACTCTCTTTCCTTAGAGCCGCTTACTTTTTTTTTAATTATATTTTTTTGGACGCCTTCTCATTTCTGGGCTTTAAGCTTGTACAAATCTGATGACTATAAGAAAGCAAAAATACCAATGCTTCCACTTACTAATGGTGTGGAGAGCACAAAATTAAATATATTTGTTTATTCACTTACAATGCTACCAGTCGTAATCTTACCATATGCTATCGGGTTCGTAGGTTTAGTATTTTTAATTCCATCTTTAATTTTGACAATTTACTATAATTATTTATGTTTCGAACTTTATAAGTTTAAGAAAAACAAATTTGATGCAAAAAAAGCAAAAACAATATTTGGATACTCAATTTTATATTTATTCTTAATATTTGTTTTGTTCTTAATAGATAAAATTTTATGATAACACCTGATAAAAAGACGAAGAAAAAAAATATAATCACTGCAATAGCAATTTTAGCTTTTATGGTTTTTTTATTTGTTTTTACTCTTTATAACGTTGGAGTATTTGATAGGCAGATATGATGAAAGGCAAAACATTAACCCCAATATTGTTAGCAGGAATTTTTGTTCTGATGTTAGGTTTGTCATTTGCTGCAGTGCCTTTGTACGATTTATTTTGTAGGGTAACTGGATTTGGAGGAACTACACAGGTTTCAAAAGAAGCTCCAGATGTAGTGCTAGATAAAGTTGTAAGTGTTAGATTTGATACAAATGTAAACAATCTAGAATGGGATTTTAAAGCAAAATCAAATGTAATTGATGTTAAAGTTGGTCAGGTTAACAGTATTGAGTTTGAGGTAGAAAACTATGGTGATGACACTACTTTTGGAGTAGCAAGCTTCAATGTTTCACCCGCTAGTTTTGGAAAATATTATAGCAAATTAGGATGTTTTTGCTTTGAAAAACAAGAGTTGAAGGCTGGAGAGAAGGCAACTTACGTTATGACTTTTTATTTAGATCCTGAGCTAGTAAACGATCCAACAACAAAAAATCTACAAGATGTAACTATGTCGTATACTTTTTTCTCGACAGATTACTATAAACAATCATAATCACGAAAAATGTCAGCAGAAAAAAAACACGATTACCACTTAGTTGATCCAAGTCCTTGGCCAATCTATACATCTTTTGCATGCTTAGTATTAGCTATAGGTGCAATTTTTTACATGCATAACGGTATTTCTTGGGGGATGTATCTTGGTTTGGCTTTATTAATTTATGGTGCCTATATGTGGTTTAGAGATGTTGTTATTGAAGCCGAACATCAAGGACATCACACACCTGTTGTTCAAATTCATCATAGATATGGAATGACTTTATTTATTGCCTCAGAGGTAATGTTCTTTGTTGCATGGTTCTGGGCATACTTTGATATAAGTTTATTTCCAAATGAATTTGTTGGAAATGTATGGCCACCAAAAGATATAGAAACTTTTGATCCATGGGACATACCTTTAATAAACACACTGGTATTGTTGCTTTCGGGAACAACGGTAACTTGGGCTCACCATTCATTATTAGAAGATGATAGAAAAGGTTTTATTCAGGGATTAACATTAACTGTTATACTTGGCTTCTTTTTCACGTTGTTGCAAGCATACGAATATCATCATGCTACTTTTACTTACTCAGGCCATATTTATGGAGCAGTATTTTATATGGCAACTGGTTTTCATGGTTTTCACGTAATAATTGGAACAATATTTCTAGCCGTTTGCTTATGGAGAGGAAGACTTGGCCATTTTACTAAAGATCATCATTTTGGATTTGAAGCAGCAGCATGGTATTGGCATTTTGTTGATGTAGTGTGGTTATTCTTATTTGCTGCAATTTATATTTGGGGAAGTTAAAATTTATCCTTGAAGAATAAATTATTATTTTCGGTTTTTGTTTATTTTATTATTTTAATCCTTCTCTCCCTTGGGTTTTGGCAAATTTATAGATTAAATTGGAAATTAGAGTTAATTAATCAAATAGAAAATTCCTTAAAGAATGACCCTGTGGAATTATCTTATGTTGAAAAAAAAAATTATCTTAGAATAAAGACAAAAGGA
>CACHBY010000033.1 GCA_902578175.1 uncultured Pelagibacteraceae bacterium | reverse complement strand
GGGTCGGCACCTGAGTTTTTAGAAAATTTGATGTGGAAAAAATTCTCCAAAAAAATAAAGCAAGAAACAATCCAAAAAGGTATATATCACCTAAAACATGGGAATTATGAGTACCCAATCACTTATCAGCTTATAAAAGATGGAAGAAAAAATAGAGTTTTAAATAAAAAAATAAATTCAAAAATTAATATTACCATGGTGCATGGTGAGTATGATGAGGCTGTACCAGTAAGTTATTCGAGAAAAGTTTTAAAACTATTTCCAAAAGCAAAGAAGAAATTAATCATTGTAAGAAAGGGTGACCATAGCTTATCAAATAAGAAATGGCTGAATATAATTTTAAAAGAGTTAAAATTATTAATTAACTAACTTCTTTTATAACTTTTTTTAAACTGATAGGATTTTTTAGTTTATCTAACATTTCTTTAGGACAAACTTGAATGAAATTATTAATTTCATTATCATATTTTTCAATTATTTCTTTAGATAGCAAAGATCCTGTCTCTTCATGGTGTTCTTTGATTAAATTTTTTAAATTTTCTTTCCAATAATCTGTTTCAACATTCTGCCAAACAACTGATTCTGGATTTACTTTTTTTTCAAATTCTTGTGATTTGTCATAGATAAATGCCATACCACCTGTCATACCCGCAGCAAAATTATCTCCAACATCTCCAAGAATTACTACAGTTCCACCAGTCATATATTCACAACCATTAGAGTCACATCCCTCAATTACCGTAACCGCACCTGAATTTCTTACTGAGAATCTTTCACCGGCTTGTCCAGCTGCAAAAAGTTTTCCAGATGTTGCTCCGTATAGAACTGTATTTCCTAAAATAGTATTTTCATTCGAAACTAAGTTACTTTCCTCTGGTAGTCTTATAGAAATTGTAGCTCCTGAAAGACCTTTGCCAACATAATCATTTGCATCACCTTTTAATACTAACTTCAAACCTTTGGATGAAAAGGCTCCAAAAGATTGACCAGCTGACCCTTTAAAGTTTAATACTAAAAAATTATCATCAAGCTTTTCATAACCATATTTTTTATATAAATGGTGAGAAATTCTTGTTCCAACTGCTCTATGAGTATTTTTAATTAAATATTCTTTTTCAATTTTTTCAGAATTATCTAAAGCTTTTTCAATCTCAGGCCATATTTCTTGGTCTAGGGTATCTGGCACTGGATTAATTTCTTGATTTTCACAGTATCTAGTATTGTTACCAGTATCTGCTTGAACAAATAAAGGATTTAAATCTAAATCATCTAAATTAGGTGAACCCTTACTAACTTGTCTAAGTAAGTCAGTTCTACCAATAATATCATTTAATGATTTAAAACCTAATTTAGCTAAAATTTCTCTAACCTCAGTTGCTATGAACGTAAATAGATTAACAACCTTATCTGGTGTTCCGGTAAATTTTTCTCTTAATTTTTCATCTTGAGTACAAACACCAACGGGGCATGTATTTGAATGACATTGTCTTACCATTATGCATCCCATCGCAACTAAAGCAGTTGTTGCAACTCCATACTCTTCAGCTCCCATCATGGCTGCTATAACAACATCTCTACCTGTTTTAATTCCTCCATCAGTTCTAAGTGTAACTGTGTGTCTAAGATTATTTAATGTTAAAACCTGATTGGCCTCTGTTAATCCCATCTCCCAAGGGATACCTACGTATTTTACACTTGTTTGCGGTGTAGCTCCAGTTCCGCCGTTATGTCCTGAGATTAGTATTATATCTGCTTTTGCTTTAGCAACTCCTGCAGCAATAGTCCCGACTCCTGAGGATGCAACCAGTTTTACTCCAATTCTTGCTTTTGGATTAATCTGTTTTAAATCATAAATAAGCTGCGCAAGATCTTCAATTGAATAAATATCGTGGTGTGGTGGAGGAGAAATTAGTGTTACTCCAGGTGTTGAGTGTCTTAACTTTGCTATTTCATCAGTAACTTTGAAACCTGGAAGTTGTCCACCTTCTCCTGGCTTTGCACCTTGTGCAATTTTTATTTCAATCTCATTACAATTATTTAAATAATTAACTGTTACACCAAATCTTGCTGAAGCTATTTGCTTTACTCTTGAGTTTGCGCTATCTCCATTATCTAACACTTTAAATCTTTTTTCATCTTCACCACCTTCACCACTACAAGAAGCTCCTTTAATTCTATTCATACCTTTAGCCAAAGTTTCATGTGCCTCTTTAGATAAAGCACCATGAGACATGCTTCCGCTTCCAAATCTTTTTAAAATATTTTCTATTGGTTCTACTTCCGAAATATCTATAGATCCCTTTAATTTTTTTTCTCTAAAATCAATTAAGTCCCTTAAATTTATTGGTGGTAAATTATAAATACCCTCAGCATATCTTTTATAAGCGCCATAAGAATTAGAACCAACTGCACTTTGAAGTAAATGTATAAGTTTCCCTTGATATTGGTGTGTTTCTCCATTTTTTCGATATCTATAAATCCCTCCGATAGGAAGTATTGTATCAGTGCTTTCAAATGCTTCTTTATGAATTGCTCTTATTTTTTTTTCAATTCCAGTAAGTCCAATACCAGAAATTTTAGACACAACTCCTGGAAAATAATCCGAAACAATAGTTCTACTTAATCCAACAGTCTCGAAATTACATCCACCTCTGTAAGAACTTAAAACAGAGATACCCATCTTAGACATGATTTTTAATAAACCTGCGTTGACAGATTTAATGTATCTTTCGACACATTCTTCAAAACTAAACTTTCCAAATAATTTTTTTTCAAATCTTTGATATAAACTATCAAATGCCAAATAAGGATTAACCGTTGTTGCTCCAACACCAATTAAAGTTGCAAAAGAGTGTGTATCTAATGCTTCTCCAGATTGGACATTGATTGACACATAGCCTCTTAATTTTTTCTCAATTAAATACGAGTTAATTGCACCAACAGCAAGCAGCATCGGAATTGGAAGTTTTGAGATTGACAAATCTTTATCGCTAAGAATTAATTGCGTAACACCCTGTCTAACAGCAATTTCTGCATCTTTTTGAATTTTTTTAATAGCATCGTACAAACTATTATTTTCTGCAAAGGTACAATCAATTATTGCTGAGTTGTTTCCAAAAAAATCGATGAATTTTTCAAACTGAGAATTAGATAGGATTGGGCTATTAAGAACATAAATATTCTGTTTTGTTAAATTATCAAAATCTAGAATATTGCCAAGATTTCCAAATCTTGTTTTTAGACTCATCACTTTATTTTCTCTCAACGAGTCTATTGGTGGATTTGTAACTTGACTAAAATTTTGTCTAAAAAAATGATACAGAGGTCTATATTTATCCGATAGCACAGCTAAAGGGGTATCATCACCCATAGACCCTGTTGCCTCTTTCGCATCCTCTGCCATAGGGTGTAAAATTAATTCAAGATCCTCTAAACTAATTCCAAAAGTATATTGTCTTCTTCTTAAATCATCACCTGAAAAAGAATTTTTTTCATCCTCAATCGTTAACTTGTCATCTAAATCAATAATTTGTGAATTAAAATGCTTGTACTCTTTTGCTAAATAATCTTTAATTTGTTTGTTAGTAAATACTTTACCTTTTTCAATTCTTACTCCAATAATTTCTCCAGGACCTAGTCTTCCTTTTGATAAAATTCTTTTTTCATTTAGCTCGATCATTCCGGTTTCTGAGCCTGCAAACAATAATTTATCCTTTGTGATTGCATATCTTAAAGGTCTTAATCCATTTCTATCATTCGCAGCAATAACCCACTCGTTGTCAGTTCCAGCTATAGCAGCAGGTCCATCCCAAGGTTCCATTGTGCTATTTAAAAAATTAAATAATTGCTGATGATCTTTTGGCAAGGTCTTATTTTTCTTGGACCATGCATCAGGAACTAACATTAGTTTAGCCAACGGTGCAGGTTGACCTGAAATATTTAATAATTCAAAAACATTATCTAGAGCTGCAGAATCTGAGGCTCCTTGTTGAATAACTGGCTTAAGATTTTCTATATCATCAAACAATGGACTATTCATTTCTTGTTCATGAA
>CACHBY010000032.1 GCA_902578175.1 uncultured Pelagibacteraceae bacterium | reverse complement strand
AAACAGCATTTAACAGAAGCATCTAATGCAAGCCGAACAATGTTGTATAATATTAATAATAATAAATGGGACAAAGAAATTTTAAAAAAATTAAATATTCCACAAAAAATTTTGCCAGAAGTTAAGAACTCAGGGGATAATTTTGGAAAAACAGATAAAAAAATTACAGGAGTTGAAATTTCAATTTCTGCAGTCCTTGGTGATCAGCAGGCTGCAGCATTTGGACAAACTTGTTTTGATAAAGGTTCTATAAAAAGTACTTATGGAACTGGAGCATTTGTTATTATGAATACTGGTTCAAAAAAAATAAACTCAAAAAATAAATTACTGACTACTATCTGCTATCGATTAAATAATAAAAATACTTACGCCTTAGAAGGTTCTATTTTTATTGCAGGCGCAGGAGTACAATGGTTAAGGGATAAAGTAAAATTAATTAAAAAAGCACCTGAAACTGAAAAGATTTCAAAATCATCTAAAATTAATGATGGTGTTTTTGTTGTACCAGCTTTTAGCGGAATGGGGGCACCTTATTGGAGACCAGATGCTAGAGGAGTAATTACAGGACTAACAAGGGACAGTGATTGGAAAAGTATAGTGAGAGCAACAGTAGAATCAGTTGGTTACCAAAGTTTTGATTTGTTTGACTCAATGACTAAAGATGGATTGAAACCAAAAATAGTTAAAGTGGATGGTGGAATGGTTGCAAATAATTGGTTTACACAATTTTTAGCTAATATTATTAATTTAAAAGTTGTAAGACCAAAAATATTAGAGACAACTGCTTTGGGTGTGGCTTTGTTGGCTGGACATCAAATAGGAGTATATAAATCTTTAAATCAAATTAAAGATATGTGGAAAAAAGACAAAATATTTAATCCAAAAATGAAAAAAAATTTTCGAAAAGATCTTTTAAATGGTTGGAAATTAGCAATTAAAAAGACTTTAGCTTAGTTTAATCTATGAATAAGATTTTAGTAATTGGAGCTGGTGCAATGGGTGCTGCATTTACATTCCCTTTGACTGATAATAATCACCAAGTAACTTTAACCGAACCATACAACAAGGATCTTCAAAATAAATTATTAAAAAAAAATAAATTTCATCCAGTATTAAAACTTAAGTTATCTAATAGAGTTTCTGTCAAAAAATTTTCATTAGAATTACTCAATCAAAAATGGGACTTAATTGTTGTTGCTGTAAGTTCTATTGGAATTGAAATGGTTAGAGAACATTTAAAAAATATAAAAAGAAATGTTTCCATTCTCGTTTTGACCAAAGGTCTTAAATATGATCGAAATAATAAAAAAATTATCACTATGTCTGAACAATTGAGCAAAGGAAATCAAAATTTAAATATTTCAGTATTAAAAGGACCTTGTTTGGCAAAAGAGCTAGCAAATAAAATCAAAAGTTACACTGTGATAGCAAATCACAATACTAATATAGCAAAAAATATAGGAAAATTAATCTCAACTAAATATTATAAAACGGAATATTCAAGAGATTTAAAAGGTGTTGAATTTTCATCTGCAATTAAAAATATATATTCAATGATTATTGGATCAGGCGAAGGTGAAAATACTGCCTCAGCTTTATTTAGAAAATCCTTAGATGAAATGGAGTATTTAATAAAATATTTTAAAGGTAAAAAGGAAACAGTTTATGGGTTAGCTGGAGTGGGTGATTTATATGTTAGTGCAGTTGGAGGAAGAAACAGTAAAATGGGTGAATATTTAGGTAAAGGCTATAATTTTAAAATTGCAAAAAATAAGTTTATGAAAAATGATACAGTTGAGGGCGCAGATCTAGCTAAAGAGATTGCACCCTACATATTGAAAAAAATTAAAAAAAATAAAATACCACTTATGCATGCACTATTAAATGCAATCACAAAAAATAAAAAATTAAAAGTTAACTATTAATTATCTATTTAAAAAAGTTTCCATCGAATCGTCCATTGCAGTTTCCCATGGAGTATGGTGTACTGGCGCAACAGTACCTGTTACTGGTGATGAAAATGATTTGTTTCTGTAAGTTAAGATATCTTCTACTTTATGATGCTCCCACTCTTTGAAATGTTTTCTGATTAATTCAAAATCTATTTTCGGATAGTCAGACATATCATGAAGTTCTTTTGTATATTCAGTTTGAAAATCAATCATTTGATCTGGGTTTTCTAATTTTTCCTCCATAGCAACCCATTTATTGATATCTTTATTTATTTCATCAGCACTTGGTATTTGAATTTTTCCCATAATAACATCTCTTGCAAACCAAGCTTGGCAATCAAACATATTAAAAGTATGAAATTGATCCTGCATACCAAGATATAAAAGTTTGTGATTATCTTGCCAAACAACTCCTTTATATAATTTTGGAGGATATAATCTGTTGTGTGTTTTTAATTTTAAACTTTCGTTTAAAAATGGAAAATAGTGCAAGTAACCTGTGCATAATATTATTGCATCAGCATCTTGTTCAGTGCCATCTTTAAAAATTGCTTTTTTCCCCTCTAATCTATCTAGATAATGCACTTCTTTCATACCTTTAGGCCATTTAAATCCCATAGGTGCATTTCGATACCCAATAGTTACACTTTTAGCACCATATTTATTACACTGTAGAGCAACATCTTCAGCTGAATAACTGCTTCCTAAAACAATCACATCTTTTCCTCTAAACTCTTCAGCATCTCTAAAATCATGTGAGTGCATTATTCTTCCAGGGAAAGAATTCATTCCTTTATATTCAGGAATAAATGGAACAGAGAAATGACCAGTAGACACAACTAAATAATCAAATGTATCTTTTGAGATTTCATCTTTAGCTTTGTCCTGATAAGTAATTTCGAATTTTTCATTGCTGAAAGTTACATTTGTCACTTTTGTATTTAATTTAATTTTATTTTTAATTTTGCCTTTACTAACTCTTCCAAGAATATAATCTTGCAACACTTCTCTTGGAGGAAATGAAGGAATTGGTTGTCCAAAATGTTCATCAAAAGAGTAATCTGCAAACTCTAAACATTCTTTAGGGCCATTTGACCATAAATATCTATACATACTATTATGAACTGGGTCTCCAAATTGGTCACTACCTGTTCTCCAATTATAATTCCACAAACCTCCCCAATTCTCTTGTTTTTCAAAACAAACTATTTCAGGAATTTTTTCACCTTTATTCTCAAGGTGTTCAAATGCTCTTAACATTGAAAGACCACAAGGTCCTGCTCCAATAACTGCAATTTTGCTCATTGTAATTTCTCCAGTTTATAAATATGCTTTCTAAATATAAACAAATATAAAATAAAATTACAATATAAATATTAACTCAAGATGGCTGAGATAAATATTTCAAACATAAATAAATCTTTTGGATCTACACACGTAATCAAAGATGTGTCTCTAGATATTAAAAGTGAATCTTTCACTGTATTAGTTGGGCCTAGCGGATGTGGTAAATCAACAATGCTAAGAATGATTGCTGGTTTAGAGGAAATCAACTCAGGAACAATTTCAATTGATGGACAAGTTGTGAATGATCTTCCACCAAAAGAAAGAAATATAGCAATGGTCTTTCAATCTTATGCTTTGTATCCACACATGACAGTGTTTGACAATATGGCTTTTGGTTTAAAAATTGAAAAAAAATCTAAAGAGGAAATTACCGAGAGAGTTATGGAAGCTGCTAAAATTCTTCAAATTGAGGAATACTTAGAGAGAAAACCAAAACAATTGTCTGGTGGACAAAGACAAAGAGTTGCAATTGGAAGAGCTATTACAAGAAAACCAAAAGTTTTTTTGTTTGATGAGCCATTGTCTAATTTAGATGCAGCTTTAAGAGTACAGATGAGAGTAGAGCTTGCTAAATTACATGATCAATTAAATGCAACGATGATTTATGTTACTCATGATCAAACTGAAGCAATGACGCTTGCAGATGATATAGTTGTGTTAGATCAAGGTATTGTTTCTCAAAAAGGATCACCATTAAAACTATATAATGAGCCAGAAAATTTATTTGTTGGTGGATTTATTGGTTCACCAAAGATGAACTTTATTAATTCTAAAGTAATTAGCTCAAATAGTTCTGGAACTGAGGTTGAAATTTCAGGACAAGGAAAAATTATTATTCCAAAAACCTCAGATACTGTATCAGCTGGTGATAATTTAAAAATTGGTATTAGACCTGAACATATTTTAATCAATGGTACTGAAAAATGTTGGGAGAGCAAAGTGTTTGTGATTGAAAAATTAGGCTCTTCTACTTTTTTATATCTTGAAAAAGAGGGTGATCCATTAGT
>CACHBY010000031.1 GCA_902578175.1 uncultured Pelagibacteraceae bacterium | reverse complement strand
GCTTTACCATTGCATCCTTTTTTTGACTCTTTTTTACATTGAACAGTTTTTACTTTTTCATCTACTGCATGAAAGATATTTGTTAGTTTAATATCGTTTGGGTTTTTATTAAGAACATATCCTCCTTGAGTTCCTCTAATACTTTTGACAATTTCGTTTTTTTTTAATTTAGAAAAAATTTGTTCTAGATAATCTAATGATATACCTTGTCTTAAAGAAATATCTCTTAATGATACAGGATTGATATTATCAAACCTTGCTAGATCAACTAATGCCATTACGGCATATCTTCCTTTTGATGTGAGTTTCATTTTTACCCTTTAAATGGAGCTTTTTATACATACCCGACTAAAATGGTCAAGTTTATAAAGTAAAAAAAGACTACCATTTTGTCGCTTAGTTATGATAAAGGTACATTTTTTTTGAGAACAATAATCAATTGCACACATGGATAATAAAATTATAGAAATTTTTATACCTGGACCTGCCGGTCGACTAGAAGCTAAGTATTATAAAAGCAAAAAAAATACATCCCCTATAGCGTTAGTACTACAACCTCATCCACAGTATGGTGGAACAATGAATAATAAAGTAGTTGTAGATACATTTCAAACATTCATGGAAAATGATTTTTCAGTTTGTAGAGTAAACTTCAGAGGAGTTGGGAAAAGCGATGGCGAATTTGATAATGGTCAAGGTGAACTTGCAGATGCTGCTGCAGCATTAGATTGGTTAGAAAGAGAAAATTTTGATAATTCTCAGTGTTGGGTTTCTGGATTTTCTTTTGGTTCCTTAATTGCAATGCAACTACTTATGAGAAGACCAGAAATAAATAGATTTATAGCTATATCTCCACAACCTAATGTTTATGATTTTTCTTTTTTATCTCCATGTCCTACATCTGGGATGGTTGTATATGGAAAAAAAGATGAATTGGTGCCAGTCGAATATATTACTGAATTAGATAAAAGATTAAGCGCTCAAAAAGGTATTAAAGTTGAATTCCAAACAATAACTGATGCAAATCATTTCTTTTCTAAGACTGATGATGCTTTAACTAAAACTTTAGATAGGTATATCAAAAAAGAAACAGCCTTATACTAATAATTATTTGCTAGCTTACCTCCAACTACTGGAACTTTACATCTTGTAGTATTTGGAAAAGAAATCGGTAAATTTAATTTGGATCTAATGGCTAAATAAGCAAATGCTTGGGACTCGATATAATCTCCATTCAACTGAAAGTTATCTATTATATCGAAATTATTCTTCTTTAAATTTGAATTTCTAATAATTGATTCTATCAAAAATTTGTTCTTTCGGCCCCCACCACAAAATAAATATTTTAAAGATTTATCTTTATTTAAAAATTTTATTCCTTCTGCTATTAAATATGCTGTAAATTCTGTAATTGTTGAACAGCCATCCTCTAAAGATAAACCCCTTGCAAAAGATATATCAAATTCTTTTACATCTAGCGACTTAGAATAAGTTTCAATTTTGAAATTATCTATTACTTGATTTAAAATTAGCTGATCAATTTTTCCTGACTTTGCAATATTACCATCTTTGTCAAACTTTAAATTCGAATTATTTCTGATCCATTCATCTATTAAACAATTACCTGGTCCTATATCATAAGCAATCAAGTCATCCTCTAAGTTATCAGATATATTGTTTATTATTGTAGCATTGGATATTCCTCCAATGTTAACTATACAAATAGGAGGAGTTGAATTATCTTTTTCTATATTTAAAAAATTATTAACTAATAATCTGTGGTAAATTGGTGTTAGAGGTGCTCCTTGACCATTGTTATCAATATCTGCTTGTCTAAAATCATAAATAATTGGTTTTTTTAATAATTGAGATAATAAATTTCCATCACCTAGTTGTTTGGTAATTTTAATCTGAGGGTTATGAAAAATTGTTTGGCCATGAAAACCTATTAGATCAATTTCCATTCCATTTTTAATAGCTATTTTATTAATTTTTTCAGCATGAAAAATAGTTATGGCTCTTTCCAAATCAGTCAATTCTTTAGAATATTTTGTCAAATCTTCGCTATTTTTAATTTTGTTTCTTAAGGATGATAGTTGCTCATAGAGATCAGTATCGTACTCAAAGTATTTATCCAGAATTAGCTCTACCTCATCAAATCCATCAGATTTAATTATTGAAACATCAACTCCATCCATAGATGTACCGCTCATTAAGCCCATTGCTAGAAATAATTTTTTTTTCATTGATATTATTTTTAAAAAAAATTTGTATATAGTAAATATAGTCTTATGAATAAATTTTTAAAAGAATTTAAAGATAGGGGATATTTCTATCAATGTACTAGTGAAGCTGACTTATCTCATTTATTAGATAAAGAAAAGATTAAAGCTTACATAGGTTTTGATTGCACTGCTGAAAGTTTGCACGTAGGTAGTTTATTGCAAATCATGTGTTTAAGGTTGTTGCAAAAGAATGGACATCAACCAATTGTATTATTAGGAGGTGGAACAACAAGAATAGGTGATCCCTCAGGAAAAGATAAAACAAGAAAAATTTTAGGTGAAAGTGAAATTGAAAAAAACATTAAAAATATTCAAAATATTCTAAAAAAGTTTCTAGATAATGATGATCCAAAAACTAAGCCAATTTATGTAAATAATTATACTTGGCTTAAAGATTTAAATTATATTTCTTTTCTAAGAGATATAGGAAAACATTTTACCATTAATAGAATGCTTACATTTGATAGTGTAAAGCTAAGATTGGAAAGAGAACAGTCGCTTAGTTATATGGAATTTAATTACATGATACTTCAAGCCTATGATTTTTTAGAATTAAATAAAAAAGAAAATTGTGCACTACAAATAGGTGGTTCAGATCAATGGGGTAACATTGTAAACGGTGTCGAACTTATTAAAAGATATTCTAATAACCAAACATATGGATTAACAACGCCATTGATTACTTTGGCCACAGGTGCAAAAATGGGAAAAACTGAAAATGGTGCAATTTGGTTAGACGAAAAATATTTATCAGCTTATGACTATTGGCAATTTTGGAGAAACGTTGATGATAGAGATGTAATAAAATTTTTAAAAATGTTTACTGATATTGATGTAAGTGAAATCAATTCTTTAGAGGTAAAAAATATTAATGAATTAAAAATATTATTAGCAAACAAGGCTACAGCTATGTTACATGGAGAGGATGCTGCTCAAAATTCTGAACAAGCAGCACAAGAGGCTTTTTCTGGAAATTCTCTGGGATCTAACTTACCAAGTGTTAAAATTGAAACAAAACAATTAAAGAATAATATCAATATAATTGATTTGATAATTTTATCTAAAGTGGAAAATTCAAAAAGTGAGATAAGAAGATTAATTAAGGGTAAAGCGATTAAGATTAATGACACTATAGTCACAGATGAAAAATTAATTATTAATCAAGAACTATTTACAGAGAGTTATTTAAAGCTCTCTATAGGTAAAAAAAGACACATTAAAGTTGAATTAAGTTAATTCCTTTTAATTTTTTCAAGAGTTCTAGTTATAAATCTTGGTGTTAATGTTTTAATAGGGTTTACTGTGGTTTCAAGATCTTTTGGTGGTCCTTTTATTTTAAAACTTACTCCAAAAACACCTTCACCCGTTTTATCACCAACTAAAATTTTACCTAATAATGGAATTTTACTTATTGTTTTATTTATAGTAGTAGCTGGCACCAAAGTACCTCTTAAACTTATTAATTTTTCTTCTTCCACATAACCGCTCATTAATATCGAAATTGCTGGGCCAATTGCATAGAGCTCATCTATTGTCATTAAATTTTTTTGATTATTGAATTTCATTTCAAACTCATCAAATCGTATTCCCTCTCCTGTCAAAATATCAGCAATTCCCTGAAGAGAAGCAAGAGTTAGAAGTTTTGTCAAAGCCGGGACCTCTTTTAACTTAAAGTCATATATTTTAAGATTTGATACTGATTTCTCATTTTTTTTTGTAGATATAAAATCTAAGTTGCCTTCATCAAATCCTTTTATAAATTTATATCTTTTCACCAATGGTTTGGCTTTTGATGAATAAAGTTTAGTTATTTTTTCATCGTTTTCAGTTGTTTCAATAGAAAAAGTTATGTTTTTATTATTTTTGAAATTTGCAGATAAATTTGCATCAATAACTTTATTATCTTTAATGAAAATTAAACCTTGTAAATTGTTAACAAAATTAATTTCATCTATATAAACTTCATTCAGATTTATGCTCAATTTAAAATTATTCTTAAAAATTTTATTTTCTTCTTCTTTTTTACTTTCAA
>CACHBY010000030.1 GCA_902578175.1 uncultured Pelagibacteraceae bacterium | reverse complement strand
ATTCTATATTTTGTGGATTTAAATTCCATCCAGACCAGTGTTTTGGTCTAGGAACTTTTGTTTCATCAGAATATTTATTTTTATACGCCTTAATAGAATTTATTAATTCATCTCTATTTTTTAATTCTTGACTCTGATTAGATGCCCATGCACCAATTCTACTTTCATATGCTCTCGAAGAATAATATTTATCTGCAACATTATCAGAAACTAATGATACAGTTCCCGTAATTCTGACTTGTCTTAAAAGACTTTTCCAATGAAAACACATTGAAGCGCTAGGATTTTCCTTTAGTTCATTACCTTTTCGACTATTTAAATTAGTGTAGAAAACAAATCCATCTTTATTAAAACCCTTAAGGAGCACCATTCTGACAGATGGAACATTATTTTTATTTGAAGTTCCTAGCGCAACTGCATTTGGATCATTTGGTTCAGTCTGTTTGGCTTTTTCCATCCATATTTCAAACAACTTAATTGGGTCATCTAAATTTAAAAAACAGCTATTGATACCAAGTTGGTTTTTTTCATTCATAATTTAAACAAAATAATCTATATAATATAAATAATGTCATTTAACACATTTGGAAAGCTATTTCGATTCACAACTTGGGGTGAATCTCATGGTCCTGCTATTGGCTGCATAATTGATGGTTGTCCTCCAAACATAAATCTAAATGAAAAAGACATTCAATTAGAATTGGATAAAAGAAAACCTGGGCAATCAAAATTTACAACCCAAAGAAAAGAAGACGATGAAGTCCAAATACTTTCAGGTGTATTTGAAGGAAAAACTACTGGCACACCAATTTCTCTAATTATTTATAATAAAGACATGAGATCTAAAGATTATGGAAATATAAAAGATAAATTTAGACCAGGTCATGCGGACTTTACCTATTTCAAAAAATATGGAATTAGAGATTACAGAGGTGGAGGAAGATCTTCAGCTAGAGAGACAGCCTCAAGAGTTGCGGCTGGTGCTATAGCTAAACTAGTACTTCAAAAAAAATTGGGAAAAAAATTTAAAGTTATAGGTGCTGTCACTCAATTAGGAATCTTAGGATGTGATACGTCACAATGGAATGATAAAATTATTTCAAAAAATCCATTCTTTTGTCCAGATAAGTCCATGATCAAATTATGGGAAAAATATTTACTCAGTGTAAGAAAATCAGGGTCATCATGTGGAGCTGTAATAGAAGTTAGAGCAAGAGGTGTGCCTCCAGGTCTTGGGGCACCTATTTATTCTAAATTAGATTCTGATATTGCATCAGCTTTTATGAGTATTAATGCAGTTAAAGGAGTAAATGTTGGAGCTGGGATGAATTCTGCACAACTAAGTGGTGAGCAAAACTCTGATGAAATATCATCAAAAAATAATAAATTAAAATTTAACTCTAATAATGCAGGCGGTATCTTGGGTGGAATTTCTTCTGGACAAGAAATAATAGCATCATTTGCAGTTAAACCTACATCTTCAATTTTAACTACAAGAAAAACGATTAATAAATTTGGAAAAAATACTACAATATCTGTTAAAGGAAGACATGACCCGTGCGTAGGAATAAGAGCTGTTCCAGTTGGAGAAGCTATGATGAATTGTGTTTTATTAGACCACTATCTAATGAATCAGGCTCAGTGCGGATAAATAATTAGTTTTTTACTACTCTAATTGAATCCTTATTAAATAAAACTTCTAAAACTTTTTTTGTAATTTGTGGACTATTCAGTCCAGCAATATCATACATATTTTTTGGATTATCTTGCTCTATGAATTCATCTGGAAGAGTCATGGATCTAAATTTTAAACCTTTATCAAATATTCCTTTTTCGGCTAATAAATTTTTAACATGAGAACCAAATCCTCCTATAGAACCTTCTTCAATTGTAATCATTAATTCATGTTCTCTTGCAGATTTTAAAATTAAATCTTCATCTAAAGGTTTAGCAAATCTGGCATCTATAATTGTTGTTGAAATACCCTTTGCTTTCAATTCTTCTGCAGCTACTTTACATTCCTCAAGTCTAGTTCCTAAACTCAACAAACAAACCTGAGTTCCTTGGTGAATAATTTTTCCTTTACCTATCTCTATTTTTTCCTCTATTGAAGGAAGTTCAACTCCAATACCTGTTCCTCTTGGATATCTTATCGCACAGGGTTTATTATTAATATCAACTGAAGTATTAATCATTTTTACTAACTCAGCTTCATCACTAGCTGCCATCACGATAAAATTTGGTAAAGTCGACAAATAAGTAATATCAAAAGAACCTGCGTGCGTTGATCCGTCTGCACCAACTAACCCAGCCCTATCAATTGCAAATCTTACAGGAAGACTCTGTATTGCTACATCATGCACAACTTGATCATAAGCTCTTTGAAGAAAGGTAGAATAGATAGCTGCATAGGGCTTGTACCCTTCTGTTGCAAGACCTGCCGCAAAAGTAACAGCATGCTGTTCGGCAATACCAACATCAAACATCCTTTTTGGAAATTCCTTACTAAATATATCCATACCTGTTCCACTTGGCATTGCTGCAGTTATTCCTACAATCTTGCTGTCTTTTTTTGCATGTTTAACAAGTGTATTTGCAAAAACTTTTGTGTAAGCAGGTAAATTAGTACCACTTTTTTGTTGCTCTCCAGTTTCAACATTAAATTTTGATACTCCGTGATAGTGATCGCTAGCTTTTTCAGCATATGAATATCCTTTTCCTTTTTGAGTTTTAATATGTATCATGATTGGACCCTCATGCTTTGAGTCTCTAGCATTTCTTAAAATAGGGACAAGTGTGGAGAGATCATGTCCATCTATTGGTCCCGCATAATAAAAACCTAGTGAGCTAAATAGTGTTCCACCTGTGACTGCAGAACGAAAAAAATCTTCAGCCTTACCAGCTTTAGCACTAAATCTTTTTGAAAAAGCTGAGGTGATTAACTTTAAAGTTTCTCTTAAGCTAAAATAAATTTTTCCAGTAAATAATTTTGCTAAATATGTTCTCATTGCACCTACTGGTTTTGCAATAGACATATCATTATCATTTAATATAACGATCATTTTAGTTTTAGATGCACCGGCGTTATTCATAGCTTCGTATGCCATACCAGCACTAATTGCACCATCACCAATAACAGCTATTACATTTGAAGATTTGTTTTCTAATTTATTTGCTTCAGCCATACCAAGTGCAGATGATATTGATGTAGAACTATGAGCTGCACCAAATGGGTCATATTCACTCTCAGATCTTTTGGTAAAACCTGATAAGCCATTACCTTGTCTTAAAGTATTAATTTTTTGTTTTCTTCCTGTTAAAATTTTATGTGGATATGCTTGGTGTCCTACATCCCAAATTAATCGATCATTAGGCGTGTCAAAAACATAGTGTAGAGCTACGGTCAACTCAACAACTCCTAGGCCTGCACCTAAATGTCCCCCAGTTTTAGATACTGCACTGATCATCTCTTCTCTAACTTCATCAGATACTTGTTGTAAATCATTTTCAGAAACTTTTCTTAAATCGGATGGAAAGTTAATATTGTTTAAAAACTTGTAATTATTTTTCATTTATTTCTATTCAATATAAATTCTAATGTATCATTTAATTTTTTTGATTTTGAACCATAAATTTTTAAATTTCTATTAATATCTGAAATAATCTTACCACAATATTTGATTGAAGCATCATAACCTAGCAAACTTATAAGTGTAGCTTTTCCTTTTTTTTGATCTTTTTTAGTTTTTTTTCCAGCAATTTTAGAATTACCTTTAAAGTCTATTAAATCATCTGCTATTTGAAAAAGAAGACCGATATCAGAACCAACACTTTCAAAAAATTTAATTTCCTTCACGCTTTTATCTTTAATAATTGCTGGGACCGCACAACAAAAACTAAAAAGTTTTCCTGTTTTTTTAATCTCCATATCTACAATTTGTTTTTTTGAAACTTTCTTTTTTTCAAAATCTAAATCTAAATATTGACCTCCTGCTATACCCAAATGTCCTGAACATGTAGAGAGTTTATCTACTAATTTAACTTTAATTTTGTCACTCAAATTTAACTTTGAGCTAGTTAAAATTTCAAAAGCCATTGTTAATAATGAATTTCCAGCAAGAACAGCTGTCGACTCCCCAAATTTAATATGAGTTGATGGCTTTCCTCTTCTCATATTATCATTATCCATGCATGGTAAATCATCATGAATAAGAGAATAAGCATGAATACATTCCACAGCAGCCCCTATAACAATTAATGTTTTATAGTTAATTGAGAATAACGATCCAATATCAATTAATATTTTAGATCTAATTTTTTTTCCTCCAGGAAATAATCCGTACTTCATTGCATAAATTAATTTGGAATTTCCTTGTTCCTGAATGTAT
>CACHBY010000029.1 GCA_902578175.1 uncultured Pelagibacteraceae bacterium | reverse complement strand
TTTTTTAGTTCTCCATTTTCGTACATTTCTTTTACGATATCACATCCACCAACAAATTCTTTTTTAATATACAATTGAGGAATTGTTGGCCAATCACTGTAAACTTTAATTCCTTCTCTAATTTTTTGATCTTCTAAAACATTTACACTATGAAAGTTTAACTCGAGAAGTTTTAACATATTTGTTACAGCCATTGAAAAACCACACTGTGGAGCATCGGGTGTTCCTTTCATAAATAAACACACATCGTTATTATCTATATGTTCTTGAATTGTATTTTTTGTTGCTTCATCCATTATTGCTCCTTTGTTTTAATTGCTAGGGCATGTAATTCATTTCCCATTCGTCCTTTTAGAGAATTATATACCATTTTATGTTGTTCAATTTTACTTTTTCCTGAAAATTGAGAAGATGTCACGGTCGCTGAATAATGATTTCCGTCTCCTGCTAAATCTTGAATTTCAACAAAAGCATCAGGCATTGCTTCTTTAATTAAACTTTCAATTTCTTTTAAATCCATCGCCATTAGTTACTCATAAAATTTAAAAGCCATTTTGTATTTGAACTTGTTAATTCGTCAATTGTAACTTTTGTCTTATTGTCAATATATAGCTCATTTTCATTAATTTTGCCAAGTTCGTCAAAATGGACTGCATTTTTTTTCAATAAATCTGTAACCTTTTTCAAATCTTGTTTATTAACTTCAATAATGTAACGTCCTTGATCTTCACCAAAGAAATACTCCATTTCATTAATTAAATATTTTGGTTTATTTAGATTAATTCCTTTTTTACCTTTAATACACATTTTGGCTACTGCAGTAATAATACCCCCTAAAGATACATCATGAGCACTTTTAATCAGATTGGTTTCAATAAGTTTTAGTAAAGTTTCTCCGTTATTTTTTTCATTAAATAGATTTATTTCAGGAGGAGGACCATTTTTTTCGTCTAAAATATTTCTTGCAAATAAAGTTTGATCTAAATGTCCCTCTGTTTTTCCAATAACCAAAACCATATTATCAATCTCTTTAAAATCCATAGTGATCATTTTATTATAATCCTTAATTAAACCAACACCTCCAATAGCAGGAGTAGGTTTTATACCTTCATCTTTTGTTTGATTGTAAAAAGAAACATTTCCTGAAACTACTGGGAATTTTAAATATTCACTTGCTTCACCAATTCCTTGAACACATTCAACAAACTCACCCATATTCTCCTCATTTTCAGGGCTTCCAAAATTTAAACAATTTGTAATAGCTATAGGTTTAGCTCCAACAGCTATTAAATTTCTAAAACTTTCACAGACAACTTGTTTTCCGCCAGTAAGAGGGTGAGCCCAACAATAAACTGCAGAAGAGTCTACAGTTGCGGCTACAGCTTTATTTGTTCCATGCACTCTCACAACTCCAGAATCACCACCTGGTTTTTGGATAGTATCTCCCATAACTGTATGATCATATTGTTGCCAAATCCATTCTTTGCTACAAACATTTGGGTTGGCTAAAACTTTTTTTAAAACATCAATAATTTTGAAATTTTTTAAATCTTCTTTTTTAATTTTATTTTTTTTGGGTAGCTTTGCTTTTTTCCATTTACGGTCATACATAGGAGAGTTTTCAACTAATGTATTTACCGGAATGTCTGCTACCACTTCATCACCAAAGTAAAGTTGGATTTTTTTTGAGTTAGTTGTTTTACCAATTACTGCAAAATCTAAATTCCATTTATCAAATATTTTTTTTGCTTGTTTTTCTTTTCCATTTTCTAAAACAATCAACATTCTTTCTTGGCTTTCAGAAAGCATAATTTCATAGGGTGTCATTTTACTTTCTCTACAAGGAACCTTGTTTAAATTTATTTCAATTCCAAGATTTCCTTTTGAAGCCATTTCAATACTTGATGATGTTAATCCAGCAGCTCCCATATCTTGTATAGCAATAATTGAATCACCAGCCATTAATTCTAAACAAGCTTCAAGTAGAAGTTTTTCAGTAAATGGATCTCCAACTTGAACAGTAGGTTTTTTTTCTTCTATTTTATCGTCAAAACTTGCTGAAGCCATACTAGCTCCATGGATTCCATCTCTGCCTGTTTTTGACCCAACATAAATAACAGGCTTATTTAAACCAGCTGCCTTTGAATAAAAAATCTTATCTTTTTTAACTAAACCTAAAGTCATTGCATTAACCAAGATATTTCCATTGTAGGAGCTGTCAAATGATGTTTGACCTGCAATCGTTGGAACACCCATACAATTTCCATATCCTCCAATACCATGAACAACACCTCTTAAAAGATTTTTTGTCTTTTTGTGTTGAGGTGAACCAAAATGTATTGAGTTTAAGTTTGCAATAGGTCTTGCACCCATTGTGAATACATCCCTCATTATACCACCAACTCCAGTTGCAGCTCCTTGGTAAGGCTCAATAAAAGATGGATGATTATGGCTTTCAATTTTAAATACAATGGCATCATTGTCTTCAATATCAATTACACCTGCGTTTTCACCAGGACCTTGAATAACTTTTTTTCCTTTTGTCGGAAGTTTTTTTAAATGAAGTCTTGAAGATTTATATGAGCAATGTTCGTTCCACATTGCTGAAAAAATACCAAGTTCAGTAATATTTGGGGTTCTTTTTAATAGTTCACAGATTTTACCATATTCGTCTTTCTTTAAACCATGATCTATAGCTACCTGTTCGTTTACTATCATTTTAAATTATTAACTAAATTATTAAAAAAAATTGAACCATCTTCTCCAGACAAACAATGATCGATCATTCTTTCGGGATGAGGCATCATACCTAAAACATTTTTTTCTTTATTAAATATACCAGCAATATTTTTAATTGAACCATTTGGGTTAAACTGTTCCTCTACTTTTCCATTTTCATCACAATAATTTATTGCAACTTGCTCGTTGTCTTCAATCTCTTTTAATTGATCTTTCGTACAAAAATAATTTCCTTCATTGTGAGCAATATGAAATTCTAAAACATCATTTTCAATATTATTAAAATACTTATTTGATTTGTTGTTAATTTTTAAAAATACATTTTTGCAAATAAATTCTAAATATTTGTTTCTTAACAACACTCCAGGAACTAAACCTGTTTCAACTAATATTTGAAAACCATTACAAATTCCCATTACCATACCACCTGAGTTTGCAAAATTAATTACTGATTTCATAATTTTAGATTTAGAAGCCATACTTCCACATCTTAAATAATCACCATATGAAAAACCACCAGGTAAAACTATTAAATCACTTTTTGGAAGTTCAGTATCGCCATGCCAAACCATTTTATTTTTAAATCCAAATTTTTTTAGGGCAACATCCATATCTCTATCACAATTTGATCCAGGAAAAGTAATGACAGATGATTTCATTAATTAGTTTAGATCAATAATTTTATAGTTTTCAATTACGAGATTAGCTAAAAGTTTTGTACACATTTCCTCTACCTTATCTTTAGCTATTTTTGGATCATTTTCTTTTGTATCAATTTCAAAGTATTTACCTTGTCTAACTTCATTGACATTATTAAAACCCATTCCATCTAAAGTTTGATGAATAACTTTACCTTGAGGATCTAATACGTCTTTTTTTAAAGTGATTACAACTGAGATTTTCATTTTTTCTTTCTTTTAACAGATGATAATTTCGTAACATTCACAGCACTTACATTGGATTGTTCGTGTAAAATACCCAATCTTTTTGCAACTTCTGTATAAGCGGGTATTAGATCACCTAAATCTTTTCTAAATCGATCTTTATCAAGTTTTTTATCAGTAATACTATCCCAAAGTCTACATGTATCAGGACTTATTTCATCTGCTAAGATTATTTCTGGTTTACCATTTGATTTTAATCTTCCAAATTCTAATTTAAAATCTATCAGCTTAATTCCAACTCCTCTAAACATACCAATCATAAAGTCATTAATTCTTAAGATCATTTTTTTTACTTTATCAATTTCATTCTTAGAAGCCCAATCAAAGGCTAATATATGTTCTTCTGAAATTAGAGGGTCACCTAATTTGTCATCTTTTAAGCAGTATTCAATTAATGGTTCTTTTAAAACAGTTCCATCCTCAATGCCCAATCTTTTTGTGATAGATCCTGTTGCAACATTTCTAACAATAAATTCGATTGGTATGATCTCAACTAGCTGTATGATTTGTTCACGCATATTTAATCTTTTAACTAAATGATTTTTAATTCCTATTTGAGATAAATTTGAGAGAATGTGTTCAGATATTCTATTATTTAAAACACCTTTTCCTTCAATTGTAGTTTTCTTTTGATTATTGAATGCTGTCGCGTCGTCTTTAAAATATTGTATAACTAAATTTTTATCATTTGTTGCATAAATGATTTTTGCTTTACCTTCGTATAATTTCTTTCCCTTTTTCATTATTTAAAA
>CACHBY010000028.1 GCA_902578175.1 uncultured Pelagibacteraceae bacterium | reverse complement strand
TTATAAATCTTATGAAAAATAACCAGATACAAACACTAAAATATTCAGGTCTTAAAAATAATAAGATTTTATTAATTTTATTGTCTACTTCATTTATTACAGGAGTTGTTTTGATCTTATTATTTTACAATATTTCTTCTAATTTAAAAAATATTTATCTAGAATTAAAAAATAATTACACTTCAGATGATAAATATCTTGCAGTTATTACGAACAATGGTTTGTGGATAAAGGACAATATAGATGGAAATATAAATATTATAAATGCTAATAAAATTGATGATAAATTTCTAATAACAGCTTCAATTACACAGTTAGATAATAAATTTAACGTAAAGAAACATATAGAAAGTTATAAAATTGATATATCTAACAACAATTGGACAGTCCAAAATCCCACTATTTACGAAAATAATGAAAAAAGTGAGCTAAGGTCAATAAATTTTAAGTCTAATTTTGATTACCAAAGAATTCAAAGTTTATTTTCTAATTTATCCTCATTGTCAATTTTTGAATTGTTTGAATTACAAGAAAATTATGATCTTTTAAATTTGTCAACTATCGAGATAAAATTACAAATTCAGAAAATTTTAACATATCCAATATATTTATGTTTAATGACCACATTGGCAACTATAATTATGTTTAATTTTAAAGGAAATCAGAGCAATACTTTAAAAATCTCTTTTGGACTTTTTTTATCAGTGTTGATTTATTATATGAATAATTTTCTCTATGTATTAGGCAAAACAGAAAAAATAAATATTTATTTTTCTGTTTGGATAGCATTAAGTGTTCTAATATTAATAAACTTTTTTTACTCTCTAAAAATAAATGAAAAATAAATTTTGGTTTATATTAATAATACTAAAAATATTACTATCATTGTCGAATTATTCATTTTCAAATGAAGTTTTTAATTTTAATGTTACAGAAGTCGAAATTAAAAATAATGGAGATAGATTTATTGGGAAAAATGGTGGAACAGCTACATCTGTAGATGGGACAAAAATAACAGCAAATAATTTTGATTTTAGAAAATCGCAAAATATTCTTAAAGCGTCTGGTGCAGTAAAAATTTATGATCCAAAAAATAATGTCATTATCTACTCTGATGAAATTACTTATTTTAAAAATGAGGAATTAATATTTACGAAAGGTAATTCAAAAGCAATAGATGACGACGTTGAAATTGACGCTACAAATTTTGAATATAATAAATTTGAAAATATTATCTATGCTAAAGACAATGTAAAAATAAATAATAAAAAAGAAAATTATTTAATCTACTCTGATAAAGTTACTTACAATAAAAAAACAAACAATATTTATACTAATGGTAATTCGAGAGCAATATCGGAAGGAATATTTGTAAATGCAGACAATTTTAGTTTTGATCAAAATAAAAATGTCTTAAATGCTAAAGGAAAAGTAAAATTAGATGATAGAATAGAGGATTATATTGTTGAAGCAGATTTTGTTTCATACGATAAAGAGAACAACAAAATAATTACTAAAGGTAAGACAAAAGCGTTCATTCAGTCTAAATATGATTTTTTATCAAAAAACGTATTTTTAGATAGAAATTCAAAGGAAATAAAATCTAAGAACTATTCCATAATTAAAGATAATAATGCAAATATTTATAGATTAGATGAATTTCTTTATTTTTATGAAAAAAAATTTTTAAAAGGAAACAATATTGAAGTCGATACAAATTATAAAAGTAAAGAAAATGATAAATTTTTTTTTAAAAACGCTTTTATTAATTTTTTAGATAATTCGTTCTTAGCAAAAGATACCAAAATAAACATTCATAATTCAGTTTTTGATAGTGAAAGAGAATTGGAAGATAATGAAGAAAATGTTTTTGAGGGAGAGAATGATCCAAGAATTTATGGAACATCTTCATCAGGAAATGAAGAAAAAGTGATTATAAATAATGGTATTTTTACCAGTTGTAAAAAAAATGCTGATTGTCCTGCTTGGAGTTTGCAAGCTGAAAAAATTACACATGATAAAATAAATCAAAACATTATATACAAAAATGCCGTCTTAAATCTCTATGAAACTCCTGTATTTTACTTTCCAAAATTTTTTCATCCTGACCCATCGGTAGAAAGAAGATCGGGTTTGCTACAACCAAGATTAAATAAATCAAACGTATTAGGATCATCAATAAATATTCCTTATTTTCATGTTATTTCAGAAAATAAGGACATTACTTTTAAACCTACTATTTTCGATAACAGGGTATACATGTTTCAAAATGAATATCGACAAGAAAATGAAAAATCTTCTTTCATTGCAGATTTCAGTTACACAAAAGGATATCAATCTAAAAAAAAAGATAACAACTATAGCAACAGAAATAGTATTTCTCATATATTTTCTAAATTTGATCTTGACTTAGATCTTAATGAATTCACAGAAAGTAAAGTTAATTTTTTTTTAGAAAAAGTTAATAATGATACTTTCTTAAGTGTATTTGAAAATGTTCTTCTTGTTGACAAAAAATTTGAAAATGATTTGAAAGATAAAAATAATCTTACATCTGGAATAAAATTATCATTAGATAAAGAAGAAAGTTATAATTTTACTACTGGATTTACAGTATATGAGAACCTACAATCTAAAAAAAATGACAGATATCAATATGTACTTCCTTATTACGACTTCTCAAAAACTCTATTTTCTGATGAGAAGGGAACTTTAAATTTTGGATCAAATGGAAATAATTCTCTAAGTAATACAAATAATTTAAGAACAACCTTAGTAAATAATATTGATTATCAAACTTCTGGTAAAGTTTTCAAAAATGGTTTTGTTAATAACTTTGGATTTTATTTCAAAAATTTAAATTCCACAGGAAAAAATGATGATAAATATAAATCTAGTATACAAACTGAGTTATTAAATATTAACGAATTCAGTTCAAAACTGCCCTTATTTAAAGAAGACGCGAATTACACTAATTATATAACACCAAAAATTTCATTTAGAGTGAACCCAAGTGATATGAAAAATTATTCATCTACATCTAGAACAATTACAGCAGATAATATTTTTAATATCAATAGATTAGGAATTGGTGACAGTTTTGAGTCTGGTAAATCATTGACATTAGGTATCGATTACAAAAAAGAAAATAATGAGGATAATGATAAGTTTTTAGAAATTAAACTTGCAACAGTTTTTAAAGATAAAAAAAATGATAAAATTCCAACAACAAGTACTCTTAATAGAACAACTTCTAATTTATTTGGCTCAATAGATAATAGTTTTTCAGAGTTTTTTTCTTTAAATTATGATTTTTCAATTGATAATGATTTTAACACATTTGAGAGCAATTCAATAGAGACAGAATTTAAAGTAAATAATTTTGTAACAAAATTCAATTTTCTTGAAAGGAATGGAGAAATTGGAGATACAAATTCAATTGCAAATACTACACAAATCAATTTTAATAAGGAAAATAGTTTAATTTTTAAGACAAGAAGAAATCGAAAAATAAGTCTAACTGAATACTATGACTTTGTTTACGAATATCAAAATGATTGTTTAACTGCGAGTGTAAAATATAGAAAAACATACTATCAAGATAGAGATCTTAGACCAAAAGAAGACTTATTTTTTACTATTACATTATTTCCTTTGACTTCTTTAGATCAAAAAATAGACCAAAATTTATACAGAGACTAAAATGAAGGTGAAATTATTTATTCTTATTTTCTTTATAATATCAATTGCAAACATCAATGCGATTGAAAATAGAATAATTGTAAAATTAGATAATATTATTATTACAACAATTGATATTGAAAACGAAAGCAATTATCTTAAAGCGCTTAATCCTGAGATCAAAAAATTAAATATAGAAAAACTAAACTCAATTTCAAAAAACTCTTTGATTAGAGAAAAAATTAAAGAGAAAGAAATTTTAACTTACATTGAAAAAATTGAATTAAAAAAAGAATATTTAAATCAACTTATTAGACAAAGATATTCAAGACTTAAACTAAAGAATAAAAGTGAATTTTTAAATTATATTAAGCAATATAATATTGACATAGAAACTATTGAAAGAAAAATTTCAATTGAAGCATTATGGAACCAATTAATTTATCAAAAATTTTCTAAAAATATTAAAATTGATATCAAAAAATTAGAAGATCAAATTAATAAAAAAGATAAAGAAAATCAGAGAAATCTTCTTCTATCCGAAATAGTATTCAAAGTTTCAAATAAAAAAGATTTAAACAAGAGATATAATGAAATATTAAATCAAATTAATAAAGAGGGTTTTGAGAGTGCTGCATTAACTCACAGTATTTCTGACAGTTCAAGTATAGGTGGAAAATTAGGTTGGATCAAACAAAGCTCTCTAAACAAAACTATAAGTGAAAAATTGTTAAATTTAAAACAAGGTGAAATAACAAAACCCATTTTTACATCAAATGGTTATCTTATTTTAAAACTTGATGAATTGAAATATATTGAAAATAAAATAGATAAAAAAAAAGAGTTGAATGAATTAATAAAATTAAAAAGAAACGAACAACTTAACCAAAAATCAATCATTCAT
>CACHBY010000027.1 GCA_902578175.1 uncultured Pelagibacteraceae bacterium | reverse complement strand
CATCAATATCTTCATTTGGTAAAATATAATTTAATTGATGATATTTTTCCTTTCTTAAATTCCAATTTTTAAATAATTGACTTTCCGAAAAAAGAAAAATTTTGTTATTTTTCTCATCAACTTCTATTGGAAAAAAAATTAAATCTTTTTCAATAATCGATGAAGGAAATACATTTTTTTTTTCTAATAACTCAAAAAAACTTCTTTTATCAAATTCTACATTCAAAGTAAGGTTATATATTTCATCAATAAAATTTTCCTGAACAATAGAAAATGTTTCAACTAAACTCTTGATTTCTTTAGTTGAAGAATTTTGAAGCTTTTTTTGATCTTTGCTCTGAGCAATGGTTAAAATAAGTTCTTCATATGCTTCTACGAATCCTTGGTTTATTATCTTATTTTTATCAAATGAAGCGTTAAATGGAGATGAAATTTCTATTTCTTTTACAGAAAATGTTTTTGCAACACTATTTTCTGTGGAAAAAAAAATATTTAATAAAGCAAGAAATAGAAAAAAATTATATAAAGTCTTTAGTTTATTAAAATTTAAAAAACACCTCATAAAATATTGTAATGAATAATAAAAAATTTACCTATAAAAAAAGTGGTGTTAACATTAAAGTAGCTGATAAGTTTGTAAATTTCATTTCATCAGTATCATCAAAAAAAAAAGGCAAAAAAAAGTTTTCTAATATTGGGGGTTTTGGTTCTATTTCAAATATTCCAAGAAACATTAAGCGACCTCAAATAGTTGCTTGTACAGATGGTGTTGGAACCAAAATTGAAATAGCTAATTCTATAAACAAATTTGATACAATTGGTATTGATCTTGTTGCTATGAGTGTGAACGATTTAATTGTTCAAGGTGCAAAGCCTCTTTTTTTTTTAGACTATATTTCAATAAACAAGATTGATTTGTCAAAACTAAAATCAATCATAAAAGGAATTCTTAAAGGATGTAAAATTTCAGAATGTGATCTTGTGGGTGGTGAAACAGCAGAGATGCCAGGCACTTATTCAAAAGGCAAATTTGACATTGCTGGTTTTGCTGTTGGTGTTGTTGATAAAAATAAAATATTAAATAAAAATAAAATAAAAAAAAATAATTTAATATTAGCAATTCCATCAAGTGGATTACACTCAAATGGCTTCTCACTAGTAAGATATTTAATAAATAAAAAAAAAATTAATATTAAAAAAAATAAATATTTAAAATCAGAACTTTTAAAACCAACAAAAATATATGTGAAAGAAGTAATAAATCTAATTTCAAAAAATCTTATTAATGGTTGTGCCAATATTACTGGGGGAGGACTTGCAGATAATATCATGAGGGTTGTACCAGATAATTTGGTAGCTGATATTGATTTAAATAAAATAAAAATTTTAAAAATATTTAATTGGCTCAAAATAAATGGAATATCAGAAAATGAAATGTTAAAAACTTTTAACTGTGGTGTGGGTTTTTGTTTAATAATTAACCAAAAAAACTTGAATAAAATTCAAAGTTTTTTTCCTAAAGCTTATAAACCTTATGTAATTGGAAAAATAATAAATGGTAAAAATAAAGTAAAACTAAATGGTTCTATCAACTGGAACAAATAGAATAAAAACTGCAGTATTTTTCTCTGGAACAGGAAGTAATTTAAGATCACTGATTAAGTTTTCTAAATTAAAGAAATCACCTATTTCTATAAACTTGATAATTACTAACAATAAATTAGCTAAAGGTTTAAAATATGGAGCTATTTTTAAAATAAAAAAAAAAATAATTAATTTTAAAAATAAAGATGCTGCTGAAAAAAAATTACTTAATGAACTAAAAAAAAATAAAATTAAATTAATATGCCTAGCAGGATTTATGAAAATACTTTCAAAAAATTTTATTAAAAATTTTAATGGTAAAATTTTAAATATTCATCCCTCATTATTACCTAAATATAAAGGTTTAAATACTTATCAAAGAGCTATAGAAAATAAAGATAAACAATCAGGATGTACTGTGCATTTTGTAAATTCAAAATTAGATTCTGGAAAAATAATTCTTCAAAAAAAAGTTAATATTTTAAAAAAAGATACTCCAGGTAGTCTTGCAAAAAGAATTTTAACTCAAGAGCATAAATTATATCCCAAAGCTATTTTGAGGGTCTTTAGTCTTTAAAAAAGAAATCAATTTCAATTTTTGCATTTTCAACACAGTCAGATCCATGCACAGAGTTTTTATCGATTGAAATCCCATATTTCTTTCTAATTGTGCCCTCTTCAGCATCTTTAGGATTTGTTGCACCCATTAATTCTCTATTTCCCAAAACTGCACTTTCTTTTTCAAGTACCATTACAACTATTGGGCCTGAAGATAAGTATTCACACAAATCATTATAAAATGGCTTTGTTTCATGCACTTTATAAAAATTTTCTGCTTCAGATTTTTCAATTTGAATTTTTTTTTCTTTTAAAATCAAAAAACCATTACTTTTAAATATCTCCTTTATTTCATTTTCAAGGTTTCTTTCAACAGCATCTGGCTTGATTATTGATAAAGTTTGTTCAATGTTGCTCATAATTATCCTCTATAAGTTTATTTAATAATCTTACTCCATATCCTGTAGCACCTCCTGGATTTAAAGCTCCTCCATATTTTGAAAAAGCCATACCTGCTATATCTAGATGAGCCCAAGGTGTTTTTCTTAAAATAAATCTTTGAAGAAATTGAGCCGCTGTTGTTGAGCCAGCTCCTCCAACATAATTAATGTTTTGCATATCTGCTTTTTTTGAGTCAATTAATTTATCGAAATTTTTATTAAGTGGCATTCTCCAAACTTTTTCTTCAACTTTGTCTCCTGCACTAATAATTTCTTTTGACAATTGATCATTATTTGAAAATAACCCTGCATATTCTGATCCTAATGAAACTATAATTGCACCCGTCAATGTTGCAAGATCTATAATAATTTTTGGTTTAAATTTTTCCTCAGTATATGTTAATGCATCCGCAAGAACTAGTCTTCCCTCTGCATCAGTATTTAGAATTTCTATAGTTTTTCCACTATAAGACTTCACTATATCCCCTGGTCTTTGAGCATTACCGCCTGGCATATTTTCAACTAATCCCACTACACCTACAGCATTAACTTTGGCTTTTCTAAGAGCTAAACTTTTCATTAACCCTACAACTACTGCCGAACCAGCCATATCGTAAGTCATATCCTCCATAAATTTTGCTGGCTTAAGTGAAATTCCTCCAGTATCGAAACAAACTCCTTTACCTACAAAAGCTAAAGGTTTTGAATTATTTTTTAAACCATTCCATTCCATAGTTACCAAATAAGAACCTCTAATACTTCCTTGACCTACCCCAAGCAAAGCATTCATTCCAAGTTTTTTAAGTTTTTTTTCATCATATATATTCACTTTCAAACCATATTTTTTAAGTTTAGTTAATCTCTTTGCGTATTCATCTGGATGCAATATATTTCCTGGCTCAGACACAAGATCTCTAGTAGTGAAAGTTCCTCTTTCAAGAGCTTCAAATTTTAATTGTTCTCGACTTGAAAGTTTATTTTTATTTCCAATTACATTTATAGATATGAATTTTATTTTTTCTTTAGTTTTATAAAATTTAAACTCATAAGATTTTAATTTTAAACCAAGAAGAAAATATCCTATAAAATTTTCAATTTTACATTTAATACTATCTGAGTGTACAAAATAATCATCACCGTCGTCATAATTTATATGACTATGAAAATTTGAACCTAAATTCTCAATATCACATGACTTCAAATCTTTAGAGATTGAAATTAAAAAAACTTTTTTTTTTGAATTTAATTCAAAAGCTAGTATTTTTTTTTTTGAATTTGTCGTTTTTAATATATCTTGAACATAAGAAAACTCTGAATTTGTAAAATTTTTTCTTAATTCAGATATGTTAAACTTTTCATTTACAAAAAATACAAGATTTTTAGGATTTTTTTTTAACTTGTTATATTTATGGTTAATAAGAATTGTCATAAATTTAAATACACTGATTAATAGTAGAGTGCTATATATGAATAAAAATAGCATATTTCAATGAAAAAAATTTTATTTAGGAAGCTTCTTTATGATTGTATGATTTTCTTTTCTGTAGCTCTTTTAAGTTCAAGTATAATCATATGGATATTTCAAGCAGTAAACTATATGGACATTATGGTTGAAGACGGTAGGGATTATCTTGTTTATATTAATTATTCGCTGCTGAGTTTCCCAAAAATAATAACTAAAATTCTACCATTTGTAATTTTTTTTAGTTTTTTTTATGTAATCAACAAATATGAAATTAATAATGAATTAATGATTTTTTGGAATTTTGGAGTTGAAAAAATTCATTTGATTAACTTTCTACTCAAAATTTCATTAGTTATTACAATTTTACAATTATTATTAACCATCATAATTGTTCCAGAAACTCAAAATCTATCAAGATCCCTCATAAGAACTTCAAATGTAGATTTTTTAGACAGTTTTGTTAAGCCAAAGAAATTTAATGATAATATAAAAGGACTTACTATTTATGCAGAGAAAAAATTTGATAATGGTATTTTAGAAAAATTATATTTAAAAAAAACTGAAATTAATGGTGACTTTCAGATAACAATTGCAAAAAGAGGTGAATTTAAAAATTTTATCAACTCACAAGTATTAATGCTATTTGATGGACAAACAATCAATAGTGTAAATAACAAAATTACAAATTTTTATTTTTCTAAGTCCGACTTGAATCTATCATCTTTGAATACTGATATTGTGACAGTTGATAAAATGCAGGAAACCAAAACAAAAAATCATATTGATTGTCTAAAAAAATATTTTAAAAAAGATTTATCTTTAAATACCAAACAAAATACTTTTATTAATCACAATTGTAGTATCGATGCTCTGAATAATTTATTTCAGGAACTTTATAAAAGATTCATAGTGCCATTCTTTATTCCAATTCTAATACTTACATCTTTATTTTTAGTTGTGTATTC
>CACHBY010000026.1 GCA_902578175.1 uncultured Pelagibacteraceae bacterium | reverse complement strand
ATTTCAGGTGTAAAAAATTCCATTATGGCCATCTTCCTTTTACAAAGGCATAGTAGCTCTTGAGAACTTCAGATACTCCTTGAACCAATAATAAAAAAGCTCCTATAGGCATACAACTTTTTAATGGCCACATTATTGGCATCCATGTAGTGTCCATTGCCCTTTGAATTCTAACTTTGCCCCCCAAGCATTCCATAAGATCTGATCGTCCACAAATTGATGTGTAAGCGTAATCAAAACTCACCCAGAAAAAAACCAAAAAACCAGGGAAAAAAAATAATAAATATAAAAATAAATCAACCATAGCCTGATTTTTTACTTTCCAGTTTCGATATAAAAAATCAGCTCTTATATGTATTCCTTTTGATAAAGTATACGCCGCACCTAACATAAATAATGCGCCAGCTAGCATTCTACTAATATCAAATGACCAAAGTGTAGGTCGATTAAAGAAATGCCTTCCAATTACTTCATAAACCATTGCAAATATTAAAGGCACTGTTATCCAGCAAACAATTTTGCCTGTAACAAGCATATTTCTGTCAATAAATTCTATTGTTTTTGCCATCCAAGGATCCATGTCCTTTGGCATTTTTGTGCTAGTACGACGCTCAGCAATTAGCTCATCCGTTATGTCCAGATTTTCACTTACATTATCTTTAGACTTTTTATCAACCATTGAGCAATTAAATTAATTTCGATTATTAAAAAACGGGGATAAATAAATTTATCCCCGTTTTAAATTAAGTTTTATTGTTGTTTTGCAAATGCAGTACCAATAGATGCATCAGATGTTTCCATCTGAGAAATAAATGGCACAACTATTTTTGCATGCGCTGTCATATGGTCATACACCTCTTTAAAGAAAGCATTTTCTGCAGCGTTCTTTTTTAGAGTTGCTTGAGCAGCATTCATATACTCCGTGAAATAATCAGCTGGCGTATCCCATAATTTTACACCGTGATTTTCAGTAAGATCAATCAATGCTTTTCCATTTTCTACAGCTCTGTTTGTGATATTTCTAGTAATCATCGCCTCAGATGCAACTTCCATTGCATATTTTTGATGATCAGTTAGAGAATTATATACATCGCCATTGATGTAAATATCACCATTAACTACGTTTTGGTGCAAACCTTGTAGATAGTAGTTTTTTAGAACTTTTTGGAAACCAAAAACTGAGTCTGGCTTTGGACAACACCATTCAGCAGCATCGATAGTTCCTTTTTCAAGTGCTGGTAAAATATCACCACCTGATAAAGACACAGATGCAATACCAATATCTTTATAAGTTTGTCCTGGGATTCCTGGAGGAGTTCTGAATCTATACTTTCTGAAATCATCCATGCTAGTAATTGGCTCTTTAAACCAACCTAATGCCTCAGGTCCAGATGAAGCCATTACGAATCCTTTAACATTCATACCCATTTCATCCCAAAGTCTGTCATATAACTCTTTTCCACCATTATCAAAATACCATGCTAACCATGATTTAGTTGATAATCCAATTCCTCCACCTGCAACAGGTGATCCGAATAGCATAGCAGCTGGATGGTAGTTAGACCAGTAGTGCGTCCAAGCAGCACCACCATCAACTAGACCTTTGTCAACAGCTTCTAGTGTTTCTTTCATACCAACAACTTCACCCTTTGATAAAAGTTCAAATACTAACTCTCCTCGAGTTAATTGAGTAACTCTATCAGTCCACATCTTAACGATTTGACCGTCGTAAGAAGTTTTAGGAAAAGTAAGTTGGATTTTTAAAGTTTTAGCAGAAGCAGAACTAATTAAAGAAACTGCAAAAACTAAAGCTAAAATCATTGAAGTGATTTTTTTCATTTATTTCCCTCTCTTTATTTGTTTATTAAGACTTAATAATTGTGGTAGTAAACATTATTGAAATAAGAAAGTAAAGTAATTATATATAAATCTTAAACGTAATTTTTTATTAATTCTAAACTAATCTTTGCCTTTTGGATCAAAAGGATAATTCCAAGCATCACCACCAATTTTTTTTGAAATACCAGAATAATCTGTTTCACTATCCCCTTCTTTACAAAATTCACTAAATATTTCTAGAGCATGTTTTCCTAATGGAGTTGATGCGTTTACAGATTTTGCAGCATCGTTAGCTAATTTTAAGTCTTTGGTCATCATAGCGGCAGAAAATCCTGGTCTGTATTTGTTATTTGACGGAACGCCTTCAGTTAAATTTGGCAAAGGAGTGTAAGTTGATAGTGCCCAATTATTTCCAGATGCATTTTTCATTATTTCATGAACTTTTTTTTAAATCCATCTTCAGTCTTTTAGCTAGCATCAATGCTTCAGAAGCAGCTATCATTGATATACCTAAAGACATGTTGTTACAAATTTTAACACCAACTCCACTTCCTTGAGGTCCAGCATGTAAAATTTTTTGGCCCATAATATCCATTAATGGTCTTGCCAAATTAACTGCGTCATCATCTCCACCGACCAAAAAGTTAAGTTTTCCTATTCTTGCCCCCATTACTCCTCCTGTTACAGGTGCATCAATCATTTTAATCCCTCTTTTTTTTGCCTCTGTACCTAATAACAGTGAGGTTTCAATATCAATAGTTGAACAATCGATTATTAACCCATCCTTTGAAATTTTATCGATTATGCCATGCTCTCCTAAAAAAAGTGACTTTACATGTTTGCCTTCTGGCAACATTGAGATTATAAAATTTGCACCCTCAAGTACTTCGTCTAAAGTTTCAACAACATCCAGATTTGCTTCTTTTGCTTTTTTTATCATTTCTTGAGATACATCGTAGGCTTTGACTTTTTTTCCAGCCTTTACTAATTGATCTGCCATTGGGTTACCCATATTTCCAACACCTATAAATGCAATCTGATCTGTCATATTTATTTATCTATATTTGATTTACCTCTATTTATCAAAACTGTTTTACTTTGTGTAAAATGATTAATCATACTATCAAAAGCATATTCTTTACCTAGACCACTCATTTTTAATCCACCATAAGAAACATTCGCTCTTGGTGCCACACATTGATTAACTTGAACAAAACCTGCTTCAATTTCCTCAACAAATTGAAGTGCTCTTGATAGATTTTGTGTCCATAAAACTGCTGATAATCCAAAAGGTGTATCATTTGCACTTTTTATAACTTCATCAAATGATTTAAATGGAATTGCACAAGCAACTGGACCAAATATTTCTTCCTGACACACGGGTGAATTTACTGGAACACCCGATAATAACGTAGGTTCATAAAAAAAACCTTCTTTATATTCGCCACCTTTTTTTTGATTACCTCCATGTAGAATTTTTGTTGATGGGTTTTCTTTTGCAATATTCATATAATGTAATGTTCTGACCAGTTGATCTTCTGAAATTATCGCTCCTATATCTGAATTTTCATCTAAAGCATTTCCCATTTTAAGATTTTTTAATCTATCAACAACACCATCTAAAACTTTTTCATAAATTTTTTCTTGCACATAAACTCTTGAACCAGCGGTACATGCTTGTCCTTGTCTGGTATATCTCATACCATCGATCACACCAGGTATAGCAATATCAAGATCTGCGTCGCTCATGATTATATTAGGATTTTTTCCACCAAGTTCTAATGTTACTGGACAAAGTTTTGGAGCTGCTTTTTGAGCAATAATTTTACCAACATTAAATGAACCTGTGAAAGTAATTTTCCTGACATCAGGATGAGTTAATAGTGGCTCACCACATTCTTCTCCATATCCAGAAATAACATTTAAAACTCCTGGTGGAAGTTCCTGTTGAAAAATTTCTGCTAATAATAAAGCACAGAAAGGTGCTTGTTCAGCTGTTTTTAAAACTACAGTATTACCTGCTACAATTGCTGGAGCTATCTTTGCAACAGTTAAAAATAAAGGAGCATTCCAAGGAACGATAGCACACACTACGCCGATTGGATCTCTTGTTGTGTAGTGTAAAGTATTTAAGATGTTTGGAGGATAATTCTCACCCTTTATCTCTCCAGATAAACCTGCAAACATTCTTGTTAATTCAATTGACGCCGATGTCTCAGGTATAGCCTGTGTTCTTAGTGCATTACCGGTATCCAGTGCTAGCAAAGTTTCAATCTCATCTCTCCTTTGCTCAAGTTTTCTAGCACCCAACTCTACTAGTCTTCCTCTTTCTCTTGCAGGAATTTTTTTCCACTCTTTAAAAGCATTTAGGGAAGATTTTACCGCAAGATCAACATCAACCTTATTACATTGAGGAGCTTCACCAATATCTTCTCCAGTGCTAGGATTTATTACATTAATTTTATTATCTTTTGATGTAGAGATTAATTTACCACCTATTAAAATTTTATTTGATAATCTTTTTGCATTTTTAATTGCTTTTTCAAAATTACTCAAAAAATCACTCATAATTACAATTCACCTTCTCTTGTTTTAGCAGCTAACCAACCACCATCAATTTTAATCTCAGATCCATTAATAAAATCAGATTCACTAGATGATAAAAAAACTGCTGCGCCAACTATATCAGATGGTAGTCCCCACCTACCAACTATTGTTTCTTTTCCCCATTTTTCTCCATGAGTTGGATCTTCTGCATATTTTTTATTAAATGGTGTAGATATAAGACCTGGACAAATTGTATTAACATTTATATTTGTTCCCTTCAAATCTATAGCAAGAGCTCTAGTTAAACCCAGTATTCCACTTTTGGCGGCAACGTATCCTACACGATCAGGTCTACCCATGAAACTAGCAATTGAACCAAAATTTATAATTTTACCTTTACCAATTTTTTTCATCTCCGGTATTACTGCCTGACAACAAATATATGGACCAGTAAGATTGACAGAAATCATGTCATTCCAATCTTTTAAATCATGATTTTCAAGTTTTTTAACATGTCTTATCCCAGCATTATTAATCAATATATCTATTTGATCAAATCTATTGATTGTTTCTGATATCAAGTTTTTAACACTTGCTTCGTTTGAAACATCTGCTTCTACATAAATTGCATCACCATTATTTTTTACAATTTCTTTAA
>CACHBY010000025.1 GCA_902578175.1 uncultured Pelagibacteraceae bacterium | reverse complement strand
TTAGGAATATCAGCTTTTTATCATGATAGTGCGGCTTGTATAATTCTGAATGGTGAAATAGTTGCCGCAACTCAAGAAGAAAGATTTACGAGAAAAAAACACGACTCAAATTATCCAAAAAATGCAATAGATTTTGTTTTAAATTATTGTAATTTAAAATTGAGTGAAGTTGATCAGATAGTCTTTTTTGAAAAACCTTTTTTAAAATTTGAAAGATTGTTAGAAACTTACGTCGCATTTGCACCCAAAGGGTTTATCTCTTTTAGTAAGGCGATGCCATTATGGATTAAAGAAAAACTTTTTCAAAAAAATCTTTTGTTTAAGAAACTAAAAGAACATGATGAAAATTATAAATCAGATGAAAATATTTTTTTTTCAGAACATCATTTAAGTCACGCTGCTAGTGCTTTTTTTCCATCACCATTTGAAGAAGCAGTTATCTTAACAGCAGATGGTGTTGGTGAATGGGCAACAACAACAGTTGCAGTTGGTAAGAGTAATACTCTTGAAATAAAAAAAGAGATTTTATTCCCACATTCACTTGGATTACTTTATTCAGCATTTACCTATTACATAGGATTTAAAGTTAATAGTGGAGAATATAAACTTATGGGTTTGGCTCCATACGGGTCCCCTATTTATGAGGATAAGATAAAAAAAATTATAGATATTAAAGATGATGGAACTTTTCATTTAGATCAAAAATATTTTGATTATGCAACAGGTTTGACCATGACAAATGATAAATTTAATGAATTATTTGGTCAAAAACCGCGCGATCCAAAAACAGAGCAAATAACACAGTTTCATATGGATATAGCTTCTTCAATTCAGAAAGTAACTGAAGAAATAATGATTAAAATGACTAAAGAAATTCGAAAAGAATATGGCATTAAAAATTTATGCTTAGCAGGTGGTGTAGCTTTAAATTGTGTAGCTAATAGTAAAATTCTAAAAGAAAAAATTTTTGAAAATATTTGGATACAACCTGCTGCAGGAGATGCAGGAGGATCTTTAGGTGCAGCACTTGCATTTTGGTATATTGAAAAAGGGAATAAAAGAACAGTGAATGAAAATGATAGCATGAAAGGTTCTTATTTAGGATGTGAGTTTGACCAGCAACAAATAGAAAAAGAATTAAATTCTTTGAATGCTAATTTTCAAATATTTAAATATGAAAATTTAATAGATGAAACGGTAAAACTTTTGACAAATGAAAAAGCAATTGGATGGTTTCAGGGTAGAATGGAGTTTGGGCCAAGAGCTTTAGGAGGAAGATCTATTTTAGGAGATCCAAGATCAAGTAAAATGCAAAAGAATTTAAATTTAAAAGTTAAATATAGAGAAAGCTTTAGGCCTTTTGCTCCCTCAGTATTAAAAGAAGATGCAAATAGTTGGTTCGATATAAATATTGATAGTCCCTACATGTTATTTGTAGCAGATGTTAATCCTAATAAAAAAATTGAAATGACAAGTGAACAAGAAAAACTTTTTGGTATAGATAAATTAAATATTAAGAGATCAGAGATTCCAGCAGTAACACATGTCGATTATTCAGCTAGAGTTCAGACAGTAACAAAAAACAATAATCCTCGTTATTATGATTTAATTTCTAAATTTAAGAAAAAAACAGGTTGTCCTTTAATAATAAATACCTCATTCAACGTTAGAGGTGAACCAATTGTTAACACACCCACTGACGCTTTTAATTGCTTCATGGGGACAGAATTAGATTATTTAGTTATTGGTAATTGTATTTTAGATAAGTTAAAACAAAATACAAATTTCAAAAAAAATTATAAAAATAAATTTCAACTTGATTGAAATTGAAGATAATTCTCTATAAAAATTTAAAAAATCACTTATAACTATTTACATTACTAAGATGGACCAAAGTCAATTATTACTAATCTGATTGGATTATATAATCAGGCATCATGAATAATAAAGTGTTCATTTTTTATTTTTTATCTACAAATACCCTCTAAAACTAGCCTTTTTATCTTTATTATTGTGAAGTAATCTGATCCTTTATCACATCAAATAATCACTGGCTTCCTAAGTAATTTTCCAGAGTTTAATTGTGTTTGATTTGTTAATTTTAAAAATAAACAATATGGTATTTATTATTGAGATGTTTTTTTTTCAAAAAGATAATCATGATGTGAAAGAGCATCTATCATTATATAATCATGATTTTTTAAAAAATTTTCAATTTTTTTACTATCTCTGGTCTCTACTAAAATATACTTAATTACATATTTTCCAAAATCTAATCCATTTAAAACATCTAACTCTGCACCCTCTACATCTAGAGACATAAAGTCAATATTATTTGGTGAATTACTATCATTAAGAATATTTGTCAAAGTTCTAGCAATAGCACCAAATTTTAATTTTCTTCCAAATTTATTAAGATGTGCTTTTCCTTTTTTTTTAAAGGATTCAATATCTTTAATATCATTATTGAGAGATGCAGATATAGACATTAAATTTGCATAATCTATAACTACATATTCATCTTTATAGTCAAATGGCACACAAGCATTACAATATATATAATTTCCTATTTTAGACCTATAATAGCAGCAGGTTAGAAACAAATTAGGGCTTGGTTCAATTAGCACTCCCCTCCAATTTAATTTGTTTTCAAAAGCCAAAGTGTTCGAAGCAGTAAATCCATCGTTTGCTCCTATTTCAATAAAATATCCATTTTTGTAGTTAAGATACTTTAGCATTTTTTTATCTAGATCATTTTGAGCAAAATATCCATTCTTAAAGAATTTGTATTTCAAATATCTTAAATAATCCCATACGCCTTGAGGAAATAAATTTTTAATAATTTTTTTGTTCATTTATTCTAATTTTATAACTCTTTTTATTAATTTATTGAATTACTTATGATGACTTAGTTTTATAATAAACTAAAAATATATCTAAATTGTTTCAAGTTTTTCTTTGTTAAAGTTATAATTTACCATGAATTATTTGGTAACCATGAATGATAAAGTGGATTATCTTTATCAACTGGAAGTTTAATGTTTTTGTTTTGTCTGGAAGAATCATAGATAGCGGTTACAAATTCCAAAGATTTTCTAGCATCTGATAAGGTTACCTCATCACTAGGAGATTTATTTAATTTATTTGCAATTTCATCAAACATACCTGCGTACCAAGATTGTGGTTCTTCTACTTTTGATAATACTTCATCTATTTGAGCTTGAGTAACAGGTGGTCTTGGTAAAAAATGCCACTCATCATCTGCTGGACTGTATGGTTTATCTGGAGATGCACCGGACTCAGCTGTTAATCCTTCAAAACAAAATCTTAGTCTACTTGTATCATTTGCAGCTCCAAGTGTAATTGAGCTTGTAACCAATGTCCCATTTTCCATTTCAATTGACAAAGCTGCGCAATCTTCAACCTCAATATCATTTACTCTTGTTGATAATTTAGCAAATACATTTGAAACAGGTCCTAAGATCATACTGACTAAGTCATGAATGTGTATCGAATGACTTAATATAGCTCCACCTTGTTCACCTTCCCAAGTTCCTCTCCAAGGTTTTGAATAATAATCTCTACCTCTATTCCAATGTGTTTCTAAAGAAGCAACTAAAGGTTTTCCTGCTAAACCAGATTTCATTAACGCTTTTAACTTTGAAAATCCTAGACCATATCGATATTGGAAAACTGGAAAAATGATTTTACCAGTTTCTTTACTGATCTTTTCTAATTCATCAACTTCTTTAAGACTTGATACCAATGGTTTTTCACAAATTACATGCTTTCTAGCTTCCATAGCTTTTTTACATGCAGAAAAATGTAAGTGGGGTGGAAGGCATATATCAATGATATCTATTTCTTTTACTTTTAATACATCTTCAAATTTAAGTGATACTTTTGTTTCAGTATCTTTTGATAAAATATTATCAATAGCATCTCTTGTAAGACCACATAAAGTATGAACATTAAATCTATCTTTAACTTTTTGAAAATACTCATAGTGCTTAGCACCAATGTTAGTTCCTATAATTGCTACTTGATATTTCTTCATTTTGTTTCAGCTTTTAATTGTGCTTTTATTGCAAGTTCCATTGAAAGATAAGTTAATTCCTGCGGGCAAGCAGTTTCAGATCTATTGATTACATCATAAATTAAATTTCTAAAATAGGGCAGCTCGACATCAGAGCAATCGATGTATTTAACTTCTTCATTATTGGCTAAATACAAATGATTACCTTTTTCTGATTTTGCCAAATCTGTATATTTTCTAATTTCAATATAGCCTTTATCGCCAAGGATTAATAATCTTCCATCTCCCCATGTTGGAAGTGCATCTGGAGTAAACCAATCCAATCTAATGTAACCATGTCCACCATTGCCAGTTAGATTAACTTCACCAAAATCTTGAAAGCCGGGCTTTTCCTTCTTAGTAGTATTTTCTACAAGAGCATGATTAATCTTTGTTTCATTTGAATTTGTAAATACTAAAAACTGATGAATTTGATGTGAACCTATATCAGTAATTATCCCACCATAACTTTCTCTATCATAAAACCAATCAGGTCTTTCATAATTACCTTGTCTATGAGGACCAGTACCAATCGTTTGCTTTACTTTACCAATTTTATCTTCGCTAACTAATTCTTCTGCTTTTGCAACAGCTGCAACATGAAATCTTTCTGAAAAATTTACTGACCAAATTTTTCCAGTTTGTTTAACTGTTTTTTTGAGCTTGTTTAGTTGATCTAGGGTAGTACAACCAGGTTTATCGACCATCACATCTTTTCCAGCCTTTAAAGCTTCTATTGAATTATGAGCTCTATCTTTTGGAATTGAAGATATTAAAATCATATCAATAGATGGATCATTTAATATTTCATATTTATTTTCTTTTCTTTTAATGTTTGGATATTTTAAATTAAATTTTTTTAAAGTTAATGGATCACCTTCTGTCCAAAAATAATCACAAGTACATCCTTTTTTTAACATCTCATCCAACATGTCAAAAATATGACCATGATCGATTCCCATAATTCCTAATTTTAAATTATTTTTCATATGATTATTAAATTAAGAGATTTCATTTTTTTTAAATATTACATTTTATTTATTTAAATTTTTTATTTTATTTTTTAGGTTTTCATAAAGATTTTTTTCTAAATCTTCCCAATCATTAAATCTTTTTTGATGAAAAAGTTTTAGAGACTTATATGGATTAATTAAATTAAACTTTCCCCATCTCCATTCAGGGGATATATCAAGGATACCCCAGGTTTCCTTATTCAGTGAAGCAGATAAGTGGAGTAGAGAAGTATCAACTGAAATTACTAAATCTAAATTTTGAATAATTGAGCAGATATCTTTTAAGTTATATTTACCATAATCTATTAGTTTTGATGATTTAAAATAGCTTAAATCTCTCTCCCAAATTTCATTTTGAAGACAATAAAAATTCAAATCTAAAGAAAGTAACTTACCAAAACATTTTAAAGGAACTGATCTGTATGGTTGATTTGCTCCAGTATAAGACCCAGACCAAACCAATCCCACATTTATTTTTTTTGTATCAATTTCATTTCTCCATTTTTCAATAAATCCTAGTTTTGTATTTAGGAGATTTCCATCTATTTTTTTGTCGTAAAAGTATTTTATAAGTGAACCTAGAGTTATCTTATAATCGAATTTTTTATTAAATATTTTTTCGTGATCACAAATAGTAAGATTTGTAATATCAGTCCTAAATATATCTTGTATTTTTTTTTGTACTATAAAAGTCACATGTTGTGAAATTTTTAGAAGAGGAAGAATATATTTTGAAAATTGTATTGCATCACCTATTCCTTGCTCATTTATAACTGCTATTTTTTTTGAATTTAAATCCTCTCCGTTCCACTCTTTTATATTTTCTAAAAAGTTTATTTTTTTGGCCAATCTAAATTCATAATATTTCCAGCCATTTTCAAAATCTCCTTCATACAAATATCTGGTTCCAAGAAAAATATTAAAATCATTATTTTTTATAATTTTTTCTTTTGACTCATCGAGTAAAATTTTTGCTT
>CACHBY010000024.1 GCA_902578175.1 uncultured Pelagibacteraceae bacterium | reverse complement strand
CATCAAATTTGATAAACAATTTTGTGATGACATTAAGAAATTATCAAAAAAATATAATTCGTCCGTCGAATTTGTAATCACAGATATAACAAAACAATCTAAAATTAGAAGATCAATAAAATCATTAGAAAAAAATAAAATAAATGTTTATGGTCTTATAAATTGTGCCAGTATAAATCCTCAAGCAAATGCAAAAAATCCTGATTATTATAAAAACTATAAATCTTTTATAAATATGTGGCAAAAAGAAATTGATATTAGTCTTAAAGGTTGCATGTTAATTATTTATGAGTTGTCAAAAATCTTAAAAAAATCAAAAAACTCTACTATAATAAATTTTTCTTCTGATTTAGGAATTATATCACCTAACCAAAATATTTATTCTAAAAATTCTGTTAAACCATTAGTTTATTCTGTATCAAAACATGGCATAATTGGTATGACAAAATATTTTGCCACATTGTTATCAAAAGAAAAAATAAGAGTTAATTCTATTTGTTTTGGTGGAGTTTATAATAAAAAATTAAATAAGAAATTTATAAAAAAATTTTCTGTGCTTGTTCCGATGTCCAGAATGTGTAATTTAGATGAAATTATTTCACCTATTAATTTTCTTCTAGATAATAAAAATTCATATATGACAGGACATTCTTTAGTAATTGATGGTGGAAGAACAATTTGGTAAAATTCACCTTTTGTTTATAAACGAGTTAAAGTCACTAACTTTTCTAAATACTGGACTTACTAAGTCTCCTTCTATTCTGGTCATTATAGACATATTATTTTTTACTATTTTTGATAGTATTTCAAAAGTTTCTTCAAACGCTTTCAGTGTTTTTTTTATATCATTTTTTTTGTGCATATAGCTTAGAGAATGATAAGCTGCCCATAAAATTCCTCGTCTAAATAATTCTTGTTGAATAAAAGTTTTGATCTCTAAGTTTTTATATTTTTTAAAATCCTTTATTGTAAAAATACTTCTGCAAGGATGACCATCGCAAGAAATAAATGTATCTAAATCGTAATTTTTAATTATTTTATTTAGATTATCTTGAAAATATGAACCTACATTTTTAAGATGATTTGGAACCTTTTTTTTAATTAATTTATTAATACAAGCTTTTGCTGCTGAAAGTCCAAGACACTCTCCACCATAAGTAAAAGAAAAAAATACATCATCTCCTAAAATAGACATGTATTCTTTTTTTCCTACAATTGCTGACAGTGGTATTCCATTACTTATTCCTTTAGCCAAAGCTGTCAAATCAGGTGTTACATTATAATATTCTTGGGCTCCACCAATTGCATACCTAAATCCAGTCACAACTTCATCAAATATAAGTAATGCATTATTTTTTTTACAAAGGTTTTGAACTTGGTGAAGAAAATTATTTCTACAAATATTAGTTTTTTTACATAAATTATTTCTACATATTTTTGTAAAACATTTTGGCTCAGGAACAGTTATAGGTTCCATGATTACACAAGAAATTTCGTTTTTATTATCTTCAAATACTTTCTCTAAACTCTCTATATTGTTATATTCAAAGCTATGTATTAGCTTTTTATTAAAATTTGGGATACCATTAGATTTATCTGTTGATGCAATAAACCAATCGTGCCAACCATGATAGCCACAAAATGCAATTTTTTGCCTTCCAGTAATTGCTCTAGAAATTTTTATAGCAATAGTAGTTGCATCTCCACCATTTTTACCAAATCTAACCATCTCAGCACTTGGTATATGTTTTACAAGTAACTCGGCTACATCAATTTCTAATTTATTCATCAGTGAAAAGGTGGAACCCATTTTAAGTTGCTCATTAACAGCTTTATTTACGTCTTTGTCTGAATAACCCAATATCAAAGGTTGACATCCCATAACGTAATCTATGTATTTATTATTATCTACATCCCATACATTACAGCCTTTACCTTTTTCAAGATATTTTGGAGCAAAATTATTTGTAAATTGAGAAGGTCCTTTGCTAAAAGTCTGACTTCCACCAGGAATAATCTTTATTGCTTTATTGTAAAATTTATTTGAGTTATTAATTTTTAGTTTTTTCATTTTGTTTTACTTTTTTAAATTTTATATATTCCTCAGGAGTATCAATTTCCATTAGTTTTTTTGTAGTATTTTTATTTAATAATATTGGAAAAGTATTTTTAAAAATTAATTCATTATTAAGTTTATTTAGATATTTAGTGTTAAAACCACATATGTAATGGTGATGTGAATAAGCTTTAGGAAAATCTTGCCTTCTGCACAAATCATTTTTTATGAATTGAGACACTTCATCTTTTTTTACCTTCCAACAACTCATGGGATGAGTTTTTGCAGGTATGAAAGAACATATTGACTTAAGTTTTTTTTTCTCAACAAGCTTAATTGCTTTTTTAAAATCAATCTTATTTTTATAAACTAAGGGGATATAAAAAAGCCATATATAAGTATTTTTTGGAAAATTTAATTTGCTATTCATATCTATAAAAACTTTTTTATACATGTAGTATCTCCAGCTAATTTTTGTTGCCGATTGAAAAAATCAAAACCATATTTTTTTGCTAAAATTTTCAAATGTGGGTCGTCAGAATTAACGTAAATTTTATTAAATAACTTATTGTTTTTTAAAAATTTAGCAGTGTATTTAAACAAAAATCTATTTTTATAAGGGAGAGATTTACTATTTTTTCTGGCAGGTATAACTGCAATATGTGTAAGTTTATCTCTCATAAGCATTTTAAAAGTTTTATTTTAATTTTTTCTGTTCGCAATTTTGATCTACTATCACAGCATCATATTTTCGTATAGTTTATTTTTATTAAAATAAGTATTTGTATAAATTTTTTTAAATATAAAATTTATTAATTTTATCTTTAAACCATTTGTATTGTTTTTTAAAAATTTCAATTCCCTCATCATCTCTAAAAGCCTGAAAAATAATTATACCTTTATAATTATTTTTAAATAAAAGTTCGAGAATTTTAGAAAAATTTACGTTTCCAGATCCTAAAGGTACTGAACCTCCGCCATATATCCTATCTTTTATGTGTAAATCTGTAATTTTTTCTCCATAAGCATTAAACTCTTCAACTGGATCGTAGCCTAATGCTGCACTATTTCCTGTGTCATAATTAACTTTAATATTGTTTGATCCAATGTTCTCTAAAAGTTTTGCAAATTTTATTGGTGCCAAATCTGTCTCTAAGCAAATATTAATATCTTTTTTTTCAGCTTCACTAATTAATGACTTAATATTTTTGATAAAGTTTTTGATATCATTCTCATTTCTTAAGCTAGCATGGTCTACACATGGAATTACTATATCTTTAATTTTAATTAAAGATGCATTATTGATCAGCTCATTTAGAATATTTATACTTTTTTCAACAACACTTTTATTATTACTATGAAGTGGAGCTTCCATAAAATAATCAGCACATATAGATTTAACTTTTATATTATTTAATTTTTCTACTTCCTGAATTTTTTTTAATCCTTCCTTAGATAATAAAGGGTTTAAGTCTGATTTATGATAATCAAAAATAAATTCTATTAAATTTAAATCTAATTTTGATGCGATTGGAAATTCATTTTCCCAGTATCCAACAGGATGAGCTTGATACTTTTTTTTATATTTAGGAAGCAATCTTCCTTGCATTATGCCTATATTTTTAAACATGCAAAAATAATTAATTAAATCATTTAACTCAGTAGAAATATATAACCAAACCTATTAAAAATTTTTATAAAAGATGTTCACGTAGTTTTTTAGCAATTGGTTTTTCTGCTTCAATAATTTTTTTCTTACCATCTCCTAGCGCTTTTTGTATCTTTCTGACTCCACCTACCAATTGTTTGAGACCAGCTGGCTCAAGTGATGATGCTTGGTCAGATCCATACATAGCTCTACTTAATGTAATATGTCTCTCAAGAGATGTTATCCCAAAAGTTGTTGCTGCATATGAGATTGCTAAACCAACCTCATGACCACTATATCCAACATCACAATTGAATTTTTCTTTTAAGGTATTAATAACATTAAGATTTGCATCTTCATCATTCATTGGGTAGGTGGAAACAGTATGCATCAACTCAAATGAGCAATTTGCAGATTTGAATATATCTATGGCTTTTTGAATATCATCATATTCTGACATACCAGTAGAAATGAATGTATGCTTTTTTTCTTGAGCAATTTTTTTAAGTAAATCTTCATATACAAGCATTGCTGAAGCAACTTTATTATAATTACATTTAAATTGTCTTAAAAAATCTTGACTATTGAGATCCCAAGCTGAAGCATACCATTCAATATTTTTTTGTTTACAATATTTGTCTATTTGTTGGTATTCTTCAAAATCAAATTCCAAACCTTGTTTTTGATCTCTTTGAGTTTTGCCCCATGGACTATCTCTATGGGAAGCTAAAAAATCTTTAGTATATACTTGGTCTATGTCTCTTTTTTGAAATTTAACCGCATCACAACCTGACTCTTTAGCAATATCAATTAATTTTTTACAAATTGACATATCACCATTATGGTTAATTCCTATCTCAGCGGTGATAAATATTTGTTTAATAAAATCTCCTATTATTAATAATAAATTTTTTGATGGAATAATTTTAATATTAATCCTAACAAAGGGAATAGAAATACTCAAGCACTTATTGGTGTCAAGCGCAAATTGTTTAAATTAATTTGTTTTTTTATATATTTGAATTATTTAAATAAATTTAATTAATTAAAACCTAATTTCAATTCCACTAATTCACATATTAAATGCTCAATTAGTATGTGCGCTTCTTGAATTCTCGCAGTTGATTGTGAGGGTACTATCAAAGGTATGTTTGCAAAATTTTTACACCTTCCACCCTTTTTGCCAAGTAAACCAATTGTTTTAATTCCCATTTTTTTTGCTTGTATTAATACTTGTCTAATGTTTTCACTTTCCCCAGAAGTAGAAATTACGACCAAAACATCACCCTTGCTACCCAAAGCAGCTAATTGTCTAGAAAATATTTTTTCATAGCTGTAATCATTGGATATGCATGTTAAGATTGAAGTATCCGTTGTTAAAGCAATTGATTTTAATGGCCTACGATCTTTTTTAAAACGTCCAACAAATTCCGCCGCAATATGTTGGCTATCAGCAGCACTTCCTCCATTTCCACACCAAAATATTGTACCACCTAATTTAAGTGATTTTGAAATTATCTCAGAAGCTTTATCAATATTTTTTTCAGTATTAAAAAGCGTATCTCTAATTATACTTATATGTCTGGAAAAAGAATCTTTAATAAGTTCCTGGTAATTAATTTTATTTTTTAATTTCATAGTATTTTAATTTAAAGATTTGATTTTAATATTAAATAATCAATTATAAACATTTAGCCATAATTTTGAATAAGATAATATCATATTATTAATATTAAAATTTTTCTTAATTCTTACTCTTGATTGTTTGCATCTATTCTTCCATTCTTTACTATTAATTTTCAAAAAAGCATTTCTAAGACTTAAAGCTAATTTTAGCGAGTTTTTTGGAGGAACAATCCATCCTGTTTGGCCTATAATAAATTTTGCGTCTCCAACATCTGTGGCAACACAAGGTATCTCATGAGCCATTGCTTCTGCTACAACGTTTGGAAAACCTTCGCCGTATTTGCTACTTTGTACATATAGATCCAAAGTATTCATAATCTTTGTTATATTTTTTTGTCTTCCTAACAATTTTACATGATTAAATAAATTTAGTTTTTTTAATTGATTCACCAATTCATAATTATTTTTATCTATATTTGATCCAGCCAACAAACAAAAAAAGTTTATATTCTTTTGTTTAAGTAATGATAAAGATTGTAATAAATTTAGGTGATCTTTCATTGGAGCAAATCTTGCAACATTTCCAATAATTGGTATTTTTGGCTTTAAATTAAATTTCTTTCTAAATAAATTTTTTTCCATATGATTGGACTTATAAACTGATAGATCATATCCATTATTAATCAAAACAAGTTTTTTTTGATTATATCCAAAGTTTTTACAATTTATCTTTGCACTCTTTGAAACTACAACAATTTTTTTTGGTATAAAATACGACGAAAAGGCTAATAACTTAATAAGAAAAATATTAATTAAATTTCCTCTTTTCTTTTCCAAATTAGAATAACGAACATTCCAAATTATATTTTTATATCCAGATAATTTTGCAGCAAAACCACCAATTAAGTCACCATGAATTAACCATGTTTGGATAATATCTGCATCTATTATTCTGATTAAATAAATTAGTTTAAAAAAAGAAAATGGTGAAAAATATTTCATATTTAAGTGATAAACTTTGATACGGTTTTTTTTTAATATGAATGAGTATTTTTTAGCTTGTTTAAGAGATATTATTATATGTTGATTTCGATCATCATATTTACAGATTTTATAAAGTGTGTTTTCTGCACCTCCATCACCTAAACTTGTTATAATGTGTAAAATTTTCAAATCTAATTTATATTAAGAGTTTTAATTAT
>CACHBY010000023.1 GCA_902578175.1 uncultured Pelagibacteraceae bacterium | reverse complement strand
ATTAGGAAAACATGATGCAATATTTTTTGGAGCAGTTGGTATGCCAGATCAAGTTCCAGACCATATTTCTTTATGGGGATCATTACTTCAGTTTAGAAGAGAGTTTGATCAATATATCAATCTTAGACCAGTAAAATTATTTCCTGGAATTAATCCTCCTTTAGCAAATAAAAAACCAGGTGATATAGATATGCTAATTGTAAGAGAAAATACTGAGGGTGAGTACTCTTCTGTAGGTGGAAGAATGTTTAAAAATACTGATAGAGAAATAGCTGTTCAAGAAACTATAATGTCTGCGCACGGAGTAGATAGAGTTCAAAAATTTGCTTTTGAATTAGCAAAACAAAGAAAACGTAAAAAATTAACTAACGCTACAAAATCAAATGGAATTTCAATTACCATGCCTTTTTGGGATGAGCGTTTTAATGCAATGAAAGAAAATTATCCAGATATTGAAACAGATCAATATCATATAGATATTTTAGTTGCTAGATTTGTACTTAATCCTGAATGGTTTGATGTTGTTGTTGCATCCAATTTGTTTGGAGATATCCTTTCTGACTTAGGACCTGCTTGTACCGGTACTATTGGAATTGCTCCATCTGGGAACATTAATCCTGAAAATAAATTTCCATCTTTATTTGAACCAGTTCATGGCTCAGCACCTGATATTTCAGGAAAAGGAATTGCTAATCCTGTAGGACAAATTTGGTCTGGTGCAATGATGTTAGATTATTTAGGAGAAAAAGAAGCTTCCAATTCAATTCTTGAAGCTATTGAAAAATCTTTAAGTGAAAAAGAAAATAGAACTAAAGACTTAGGAGGTGATGCTGATACCTTAAAATGTTCTAGTTCAATATTGGCTAATCTTTAAATCTTAACTTTCTTACCGGTTTTTGCACTTTTGGTTATTGCAGCAAAAATTTTAAGAGAGATTAATCCATCATTACCATTTACTTTTGGTTTAACTTTTTTAGATACTACATCAGCAAAATGATCAATTTGATTAACTAAAGTACTGTCATCTTTTTTATTTTTATCTTCATTAACAAGGATCTTATTCCACCAACTTCTCTCGTTTTTGTAGAACCAGTATTTTAAATTAGGAAATTGCAATGAACCCTTGGTACCACCAATCATGTATGCGGATTGATTAGTTATTGGATAAGCTGGGTTTTCTCCTGCAGTTAACTCATAACTCCATGGAGCAACAATTGCATCTGATAAATTTAAAGTACAAAGCGCCCCTGAATTAAAAATTAAACTAATTGTAGCTGTATCTTCAACTGCAAATTTTCTAGTTTTATTGGTTGTAAATGCTTGAACGTATTTAATAGATCCAAGTAAGTAACAAATCATATCAATATCATGGACTAAATTAATCCCTAGAGGGCCTCCTCCTTTGCTAATTCTCCATTTTTCTTTGTAATAAGCTTTGTGTTTATAAAGCCAACACAACACATTTGCTGATACGATGTTTCCTAATTTGCCTTTTTCAATGAGCTCTTTTACCTTTGATACTATTGAGTTATGTCTTCTATGATACCCTATCAATAACGGTGTTTTATTTTTATTAGCGCTACCAATAATTTTTTTAGCCGAATTAATGTTATCTGAAATAGGTTTTTCCAACAACACTGGGATTTTTTTCTTCAAAAAACTAACTGTATGCTTTTCATGTAATTGATTTGGAGTAGCAACAATAACTGCATCTAAATTTTTTGAGTTTAAAAGTTCCTCTACATTAGAATACAATGGGATTTTATATTTTTTTGATAAATTTTTGGCATTATTACTAATATCTACTATCGAATGAAGATTAGCTTTTTTTGATTTTGAAATTGCTTTTATATGTTGCAATCCCATTAAACCAGTTCCAACAATTGAAATATTTATTTTTTTATTCATTTTATGAAATATTTATTTTTGTAAAATACTTATAGAGTTTTTTAGGTTTAATTAAAGTGCTTGGAAAATTTTTATTATTTGGTGAGTCTGGATAGTGTTGAGTTTCTAAACAAATCCCCTGGAAAGGAGCAAGTTTATTTTTATATCGTAAACCTTGACTAGTATAGAGCTGTACTCCAGGAAGATTTGAATAAAAGTCTAATTGAATTTTAGTTTTTTCATTTTTTAAAGAGGCTAAATAGTTTTTAGAATTTTTTTTGATACAAAATGTTAAATCAAATCCCAATGCATTTATTTTGTTTGATTTTTTTTTTGTTTTTTTGTTTTTGATAATATTTATTTTTTCTCCAATATTTTGAAACTTATTGAAGTCATTAATAGTGTTTTTAACTTTTTTAAATTTGCCAGTTGGTATTAATTTATTACTTACTTCTAGATATTTTTCTGAATTAATTTTTAAATCGTGATTAAAAATTGTTTCTCTTTTACTCTTATTCAAATTCCAATAGCTATGATTTGTTAAACTCACATGGGTTAATTCATTTGATTTATACTGGTATTTGATAAATAAACTTTTATTCTTAATTTCAAAAATACACTCTGAATTTAAATCTCCTGGAAAACCTTGATCTAATTTTTTAGATTCTAGTTGATAAATAATTTTAGTTTTTGAATGGTGTTGTATTTTCCATTCCAGTCTATCAAATCCTATTTTCCCTCCATGCAGAGTATTTCTTCCTTCGTTACCATCAAGTTTATAAATTTTATTTTTTATCCTAAATTTTGAATTTGATATTCTTCCTGCATACCTTCCACAAGTTGCGCCTACATAAAAATTTTTACTCTCATAATTTTTTGTAGGACCTAAATTTAAGATTAAATTTGTTTTCTTTTGCTTGTCATAGACCTCATACAAGCAAGCACCAATATTAATTGATTTAACTCTTAAATATTTATTTTCTATTGTTGAGCTTTGTACTTTCACAAAGCTTCTTACAACCAGCCTTTATCAACAATATAAGATTGATTTGTGCATCCACCTGATTGGTCTGATGAAAAAAACAACACTGCTTGAGCAAGCTCATGAGGTAACAATCTCTCTTTTAAACACTGGTTTTTCATTAAATCTTTTTCGGACTCTTCGTTTAACCAAAGATCAATTTGTCTTTGTGTTAATACCCAACCTGGAACTACTGAATTAACTCTAATGTTAAATTCACCTAAATCTCTAGCGAATGATCTTGTTAAACCAACAACGCCAGATTTTGCAGCTGTATAAGCGGCCATACCACCTTGACCTATCATCCATGAAGTTGATCCCATATTAACAATGACACCACCTTTATTTTCAATCATTGATTTTTTAACAGATTGAACTGTGAAAAAATAATGTCTTAGATTTACATTCATTCTTTCGTTCCAATATTCTTCTGTAACTTCGTCAATTTTATGCCTTGTATCGTTAGCGGCATTATTGATTAAAATATCAATTGGACCTTTTTGACTGATGATGTCTGCAATCGTCTTTTGAAGTTGTTTTATATTTAACAAATCACATTCAATAAAGGTTGGTATTGAATATTTTTTATTTTTTATATCTTCAATTAATTTTTTAGCTTCTGTTACATTAATATCTATAAAGTAAACTTCAGAACCTTGTTCACAAAAATGTTCAACAATTGAAGCTCCAATTCCAGATCCTCCACCTGTTATAAATACTCTTTTGTTTTCTAGATCGTAATACTTTACTTTCATTTTTCTAATCCTCCACCTTTTATTAATGCCCTTTTATTTTTTAATTCGTATTGTTTACAAATTCTATTATCTTAAAATTTTTAATTCTGTTTATTTTATTTTTAAGTAGTTATAGAGAATTTAAATTAAAAATATAGATTTTATTTTGCCTTATAACCTAAACCAATATTATTTATTTTTTTACTCGCATCCATAATTTTTGGATATTCATAATTTAATCCTAATAGCTGTCGCACTTTTGGATTTAAATTATTTTTAAAGTCTTCAGATAAATAAGTAACTAAATCTTCTACTGGTTTTATATACTTAGGAAGAAACTCTATCAGTAATGCAGCTCTTTGATGATTTGATTTATTTGGTGATGCTCCATGCCAGCAGTTACCATTAAAAAAAACTAAATCACCAGGATTAGCTATCATTTGTTGTTTATTTGAAAAGTCATCATTTTCATTTGGATAGTGTAGTTTCTTCTGTGATCCTGGTATGTATGCTGTTGCTCCTGATTGTTCAGAGCAAATATCTAGAGGTATAGTAGCCTGACAGTTTTGTGCAAATGAACTATTAAGACCCATAGGGAAAGTCTCACTATTATAAAAATCCCAATAAGGATAATCGATATGAAGTTCTTGACCTATAGATCCTGGTAACAATCTACTTGCGCAGTAAGATCCACAAAAAAACTCTGAACCTAAAAGTTTAGACATTAGGCTAAAAATAATGTCATTTGTAATTAATTTACTAAAAACCTCTCCTTTACCAAATAAATTCCATATCCTTTGCTGTAATTTAATCTTATCAGATGCTTCAGCCTCAGCGTTAAAGTGGGTTTCTTTTTGTTCTTGTGTATCAGCAAAATGATTAACAATCTCTCTTGCTTCTTTAATATCGTTTAAATTATATGCATTTTCAATAACGATAACTCCAGATTCATGCATCAATTCATTTATTGCTTCAGTAATATTAAAACCATCTCTTGAGAATTTCCGCATAGATAAATTTTAAGTGAAAAAAAATTAAAAAAAAATAAAAAAAATTATAACTCTAATTCTTTAGCTAGATCGCCAATTTTAGCACCACCTGCCATCAATCTTTTCACATCTTCATTACCAAGCTCTGAAGACAATCCTGAACCAATTACCTCTCCTAAACTTAAGAAAGTATATCGATCAGCTATAAGACGTGCATGAATTTCATTGTGTGTAATAAGTATAATTGCAATATTTCCTAAACTTTGCACTTTTTTAATTGTTTTTAAAACTTCCATTTGCTGCTTTTGTCCTAATGCCGAAGTAGGTTCATCTAATATTAGTATCTTTGCACCAAAGTAAATTGCTCTTGCAATAGCCAAAGTTTGTCTTTGTCCACCTGACATTGTTCCAACTGGCTGATTAGGGTTTGCAATATTAATTCCAATTTTAGACATTTCTTCTGTTGTTATTCTATCCATCTCATCCATTTGCATTAAACCAAATCCGCTAGGCCCTTTTATTAATTCACGTCCAAGAAAAAAATTTCTTGTTACTGATGTTAGAGCGTTGAGGGCTAAATCTTGATAAACTGTTCCAATACCTGCATCAGATGCTTGACGTGGTGTAGTAAAGTTAACAATTTCTCCATCTACTTTTATTTCTCCATTTGTCATTGGATGAACACCAGATAATACTTTGATCAAAGTTGACTTTCCAGCACCATTGTCACCTAAAAGCGCGTGAACTTCGCCCGGATAAACATCTAATGAAACACCATTTAAAGCGGTAAATGTTCCAAATTTTTTTACTAAATTCTTTATTTCAATTAATGGTTTTTTATCCATTAGATATTTCCCATAATTCGTTTTCTAATATTCTCATTTGTTAAGGCAGCAGTAACAAGAACTGCTCCAAGGAATACTCTGTAGAACGATCCATCAATTCCAGGAATATAAAAGAAGGCTTCTTTTGCAATTCCAAAAATAATTGTACCTAGGATTATTCCACCTATTGTTCCAAAACCACCAGTTAACACAACACCACCTATAACCGCTGCAGCAATTGCTTCTAATTCTTTTAAATTACCTTTTGCTGTATCCGCAGTATTAACTTCAAATACCTGACACGCAGCAAACATGGTCGCACAAAATGCAGTGAACATAAATAATGAAATCTTAACTTTATTAGTTGGCACACCGTTAGCTTTTGCAGCACTAAGGTTTCCACCAGTTGAATAAATCCAGTTACCTGCTTGAGTTTTACTCAAAATTAAATAACAAATAAACGCTATAAGTCCCCAAATCATTAATGCAGAATACATTCCTTTAGCAAAAATGTTTCCATAATTATTTACATTCCAATCTGCCGTATAATATAACCAATTAAATACTGGCTCCATAATGTCGCCTCCAAAAAAATTAGCAACCGGTCTTGCAGTAACTATTGTATCTATGTAAGCTCTTGCTATATCAATATCAGTAACCGCTTTTGCCGCAACATCAGGAACATTAACTCCAGCTTCTATTTTCTTTGTCAAAATTTCCACCATTGAATCATTTCCAGATTTTTTTGCCCCAGCTAATGATTTTTCTAAAGTTGCAATCATCTTTTCTGCGTTCATGGTAGTTTTGTAAGCTGCAACTTTTTCGTTCACATATGTTAATCGTTCAGTTAATTTTGCAACCGTACTTGCAGGTACAGTACTAAGAATTTCTAATAATTGGTCATTTGGTAAAGCTTTAGCCGCATCTCTTTCCATTTCTCCATGACCTGGCACATTTATAATGTTTTTAATATCTGGTAAATCTGTAACAGTTGTTGATCCAGCAGTTTGATCAGGAGCTCTATTAAAAGCTCTATACGAAACTTCTGTTAAACCTCGTAAAAAGAAAAGTCCACCTAATGTAACAATGAAAGAAGCTATACCACTTTTAACAATTATCCATCCTTGTATCCATCCAAAAGATACTGTCATACATAATGTAATTAATATTGCTACTAGTGGCGAAACATCTTTAATTTTAAATAATGTGTATCCTTCAAAATGAAAACCTCCTTCAAAAGATATATAAGGAATAACA
>CACHBY010000022.1 GCA_902578175.1 uncultured Pelagibacteraceae bacterium | reverse complement strand
ATACAAAATGAAAAAAATTATAATTATAGAGTAGTTAAGCCAAAACCACTTTTAAAAAGTAAAAAAATAGTATCTTCAACGATAATAAGAAATTTATTAGAAAAAGGTAATTTGAATAGAGCTAATAAATTTCTAGGAAGAGAATGGACTATTGATGGAATAGTTCAGAAGGGTAGACAGGTTGGAAAAAAAATTGGCTTTCCAACATGTAACATAGATATTAAGGATTATGTTCTGGCACAGCCAGGAGTTTATGCTGTAAGAGTACTAAGAAAAAAAAATCAAAAAAAATTGAGCGGCATAGCAAATCTTGGCTATAGACCTACATTTAATCAAAAAAAAATCTTACTTGAGGTACATTTGTTTAATTTTTCTGGAAATCTTTATAATAAGCTTTTATCAGTGCAGTTTTTAAAGTTTATTAGAAAAGAAAAAAAATTTAAGAATGTTGATCAACTTAGAAGACAAATTAAATCTGATTTAAATATTGCAAAAAAAACTAAATGAGTAAATCTGATATAAATCTACCTAAAACAGCTTTCTCAATGAAGGCAAACTTACCAATTAGAGAACCTGAAATTCTAGATTATTGGCAAAAAATTAACCTTTATGATGAATTGAGAAAATCAAATAAAGGCAAAGAAAAATTTGTCTTACATGATGGCCCTCCATATGCAAACGGTAATATTCATATGGGGACAGCATTAAATAAAATTTTAAAAGATATAATTGTAAAATTTCATCAAATGGATGGTAAAGACTCAATTTATGTACCTGGATGGGATTGCCATGGTCTACCGATCGAATGGAAAATAGAAGAGGAATATAAAAAAAATAAAAAAAATAAAAATGATGTCCCTATAGTTGAGTTTAGAAAAGAGTGCAGATCTTTTGCAGAAAAATGGATTGAAATTCATAAAGGTCAATTTAAAAGATTGGGTGTAGTTGGTGATTGGGAAAATTATTATTCTACGATGAGTTTTGATGCAGAGGCTCAAATAGTAAGAGAGCTTGGAAAATTTCTTAAAGAAGGAAGTTTATACAGAGGGTACAAACCAGTTTTATGGTCAACTGTTGAAAAAACTGCTCTTGCTGATGCTGAGGTAGAATATCAAGATCATAAGTCAGATACAATATACACATCCTTTTCAGTAAGATCGTCGAAGATTAAAGAATTAGAAGAAAGTGAAATTATAATTTGGACAACCACTCCATGGACAATTCCCGCTAACAAAGCATTAGCTTATAATGAGGCATTAGAATATGTTATATTGCAAGTTAACGATGAGGGAGATTTTAAAAATAGAAAAATAGTTATTGCACAAGCTTTACTTGATTCAGTAATAAATGAATGTGGAATAAAAAATTATGAAGAAATTAAAAAGTTAAAGGGTAAAGAGTTTAAAGATACTATTTGTAATCATCCATTTTTAAACTTAGGTTATGAAACTGAAATTCCAATGTTAGAGGCTAGGTTTGTTACGACGGAGCAGGGTACAGGAATTGTTCACTGTGCACCAAGTCATGGGCCAGATGATTTTAATTTATGTTTGAATAACGGAATAAAAGCAATAGAGACAGTTGACGGTGATGGTAAGTATACAAACAATGTTAAATTATTTGAAGGCATTCATATTTTTAAAGCCAACCCAATAGTTATTGAAAAACTTAAAGAACAAAAAAATTTATTATCAAATGGGGAATTAGTTCATTCTTACCCTCATTCTTGGAGGTCAAAGGCGCCATTAGTTCATAGAGCAACACCTCAGTGGTTTATTTCTATGGAAAGTCATAAATTAAGAGGCAAAGCTTTAAAAGCTATCGATGATACAACATTTTATCCAAGCAAGGGAAAAGAAAGATTAAAATCTATGATAGAAACTAGACCTGATTGGTGTGTTTCTAGACAAAGAGTATGGGGTGTACCTTTACCTATTTTTGTTAATAAAAAAACTAAAGAGATTTTGGTTGATGATGAAGTTAATGAAAATATTGCATCAATTTATGAAAAAGAGGGATCAGATTGTTGGTTTTCAGACGATCCGCAAAGATTTTTAGGAGATAATTATAAAGCCGAAGATTATGATAAATTAAGTGATATTGTTGAAGTTTGGTTTGATAGTGGCTCAACTCATTCATTTGTATTAGAGAAAAGAAATGACCTTAAATGGCCAGCGTCAATGTATTTAGAAGGTTCAGATCAGCATAGAGGTTGGTTTCATTCATCCTTATTAGAGTCATGTGGAACTAGAGGCAGAGCTCCTTTTGAATCCATTTTATCTCACGGTTTTGTTGTAGATGGAAAAGGTTTAAAAATGTCTAAATCATTAGGAAATGTGATTGCTCCAGAAGATATTTTAAAAAAATATGGAGCAGATATCTTAAGAATTTGGGTAGCATCATCAAATTATTCAGAAGATTTAAGAATAGATTATTCAATTTTAGACCAACATGCAGAATCTTATAGGAAGATTAGAAATACATTTAGATATTTGTTAGGAAATCTCAACGATAATTTTGAGATAATTGATCTTGAAAAAATAGATCTAAATAAATTACCTGAATTAGAGCAGTACATGCTACACAAATTGTATTCTTTAAACAATAATTTCAAAAAATATTTTGAGAATTATGATTTTCACAATTTGTACAAAGAATTATTAAATTTTTGTACTGTAGATTTATCAGCTTTTTATTTTGATATAAGAAAAGACACTTTATATTGTGACTCTTTAGATGACCCTAAGCGAAAATCAACTATCTTGCTGTTAAATATAATTTTAAACTCTCTACTTAGATGGTTTGCTCCAATTTTGTCCTTTACAACTGAGGAAATTTATCAATTATTATTTAAAAATCAGAAAAGCATTCATTTAGAAAACTTTTTGAATTTTCCAAAATGTTTTCATAATGAAAAATTAAATAAGAAATGGATTGAGTTAATTAAAATCAGAAATTTATGCAACGTAAGTATAGAGGAAAAAAGAGCAGCTAAAGTAATAGGATCAAGTTTAGAAGCTGAAATTAAAATTCATTTAGATCAAAATTTTGAAAGTATATCAAAGGATATTGATTTTTCAGAACTTTGTATAACTTCTAAAGCTGAAGTTAACTATAAAAATAACATAGACGTAAATGTTCTTACAGAAAAAGCAAAAGGAACAAAATGCTCGATGTGTTGGAAAATAAACGAAAAAGGATGTTCTAGATCTAATTGTCCCCAAAGTTCTTAATGACTATAAATAAAATATTTAAAAATTATTATTTGGAAACTATTATCATTTTAATAATTTTTTTTTTAGATAGAATATCAAAATTATTTGTAATTCATCAGGATAAACTTAATTTTAATTCTGAAATATACTCATCAAAATTTTTGAATATTCATCTAATTTGGAACGAGGGAATAGCTTTTGGACTCTTTTCATTTAATGAAGATTATTTATATAATTTTCTAACTTTTTTAATATTTATAGTAATTATTTTTATTATTTTTATGATAACTAAAAGTGATCCTTTAAGAAAATATGCACTATTATTTGTGTTGGGTGGTGCTTTGGGAAATTTTTTTGATAGACTAATATATAAAGCGGTACCAGATTTTATAGATTTTCATGTGGGAAATTTTCATTGGTTTATTTTTAATGTATCAGATATATTTATAACTGTAGGCATAATTTTAATGATATTAATTGAAATTATTAACAAACCTGAAGCGACGAATAATGAAAAAATTTAACTTTTTATTTATTTTAGGGATAGCATTAATTATTTTATCTGGGTGCAATACAGTTAAAAAAGGTTTTAAAAATCCAAAAAAGAATAGCAGCGATGAGTTTTTGGTAGAAAAAAAATCTCCACTTGTAATGCCTCCAGAATTTAATGAGCTTCCTATTCCTAATCAAAGTGATGATATTAACCAAAAACAGGATAATAATATTAAAAGTCTAATTACAGACAATAATGGAAATACCGATCAAGAGGTATCCGGCAGCGATCTAGAAGGATCTATTTTGAGCAAAATTAAAAATAAATAATGCTCACAAAAAATATTAAACTTAAGCTTTTTAAAAAAAAAAAGTTAAACAGAAATTTAAAAAAAAAATTAATAGATCTTATTAATGAGGAGAATTTTATAATTAAATCGTTAAAAAAAGAATACAAAAATAATTATAATAAAAAGACAATTTCTAAATTTAAAAGTTTTATTAATTACAGAGTTATAGGAATAGGTGGGTCCTCATTGGGTACCCAAGCAATTTATGATTTTTTAGAACATAAAATAAAAAAAAAATTTGAATTTTTAGATAATTTAAAATCACATATAAAAAAAAATAAAAAAAAAAGATATTTGAATTTAATAATATCTAAATCTGGCAATACTACTGAAACAATTGTTAATACTAATATTTTTGTTAAAAATAAAAATAAAAATATTTTTATTACAGAAAATAAAAAAAATTATCTTCATATTTTAGCTGAAAAATTTAAATCTGAAATAATTCATCACAATAATTTCATAGGAGGAAGATACTCCGTTTTATCAGAAGTAGGAATGTTACCAGCAGAATTGATGGATTTAGATTCACGTAAATTCAAACAACTAAATAATTTAATCAAAAATAAAAATTATTTAAATTCTTTAGTTAATAACGTTGATCAAATGCTATACTTTACAAAAAGAAAAAAATTTAATTCAATAATCATAAATTATGATGAAAGATCTTCCAATTTATTCAATTGGTACCAACAATTAGTAGCTGAAAGTTTAGGTAAGAAAGGCCTTGGCATTCTTCCTATTATTTCAAATATGCCAAAAGATAATCATAGTGTTATGCAATTATATTTAGATGGTTTTAAGAACAATTTTTTTACTTTTTTTTACGTTAAAGAAAAAAATTCTCTAAAAATAAACAACAATCAAATTTTACAAATGCAAAGTTATTTAAAAAATAAAGATATTGATAATATCATTTATGCTCAAAAAAAAGCTACAGAGAATGTTTTTAAAAATAAGAAAATTCCTTTCAGGAGTTTTGAGATTTTGAAAAGAGATGAAAAAACACTAGGTGAACTTTTTACTTTCTTTATTTTAGAAACAATCTTATTGGGAAGAGCTCTTAAAATTAACCCTTTCGACCAACCAGCCGTAGAGTTAATTAAAACTGAAACAAAGAAAATTTTAACTTAAATAAATTTTCCAAATATTATTTTAGAAATTCCATATTTTTTTTCTTCAATAATCTTAAATTTCTCTGGAAAATTATCCTTTTCCTTTTTATGTCTATGAATAATTGTTATTCCATCAGGTTTAAGAGCTTTGAATTTAGAAAGTTTATTTAAAATAGCATTAATTTCTTTTTCTTTGTAAGGAGGATCTAAAAAAATAATATCAAACTTTTCCTTTTTTTCTAAAAAATCAGAATCAATTAAAATATTCTTCTCAAATATTGAATAATTTTTGGCTGTTTTTAAATTTGATAAATTTTTTTTTAAGATTGGTAATATTCCTTTGTAATTTTCTACAAAACTTACATGCTTTGCTTTTCTTGATAAACATTCCAAACCAAAAGATCCTGTTCCAGAAAATAAATCTAAAATATAAGATTTTTTAAGGTCTATAGAAAATTTATTTGAGTGATTAATAATATTAAAAATAGATTCCTTTGTTAAATCTTTTAAAGGTCTTGTTTCTTTATCTTTAGGTTCAAGAATTTTTTTTCCTTTATAATTACCGCTAATAATTCTCATTTATTAATGACTTTGTATCCAATATCTTTTCTAAAAAAACCTTTTTCCCAGTTTAATTTTTCTAAGTTTTCGTGGATATTTTTTTTGGCTTCACTGTAAGTGTTTGAAAGTGATATGAAATTTAATACTCTGCCCCCAACAGCAAAAATTTTATTATCAAGTTTTTGTGTTCCTGCATGAAATAGATAATTATTTTCATTTAAATTTAATTTATCAAAATTATGTATGATTATATTTTTTTCATATTTGTCTGGATAACCATTTGAGCATAATACGACACATAAACTTTTTTTATTTGTCCATTTAATTTCTATTTCATCAAGTTTTTCATAAATACATGATTGAAAAATTTTAACGATATCAGTATCTAAAGTTGGCAGAATTGTTTGGCACTCGGGGTCACCCATTCTTACATTGTATTCAATTAAAAATGGTTCATCCTTAATAATCATCAATCCAGCATATAGAAATCCTTTATATTTTGTTCCTAAATCATTTATACCTTTTAAAGTTGGTTTTATAATTTTTTCTAAAATTTTTTGCTCTAATTCTTTATTAAATAATCTTGATGGTGAGTATGCGCCCATCCCTCCAGTATTTTTACCTTTGTCTCCTTCTCCAACTCTTTTATGATCTTGAGCTGAACCAAAATATTTGAATGTTTTTCCATCACTAACTATGAAATAGCTCATTTCTTCACCTTCTAAAAATTCTTCAAACAGAATATTTTTTGCAGTTCCAAACTTACCGTCAAATATTTCTTTCACTGCTAAATATGATTCTTTTCTTTCTCTACAAATATAAACACCTTTACCGGCTGCTAAATTATCTGCTTTAATTACTAATGGGTGCTTTGCATTATCGATATAATTATAAGATTCCTCAGCATTTTTAAAAACACCAAATTCTGCTGTTGGTATGTTATATTTTTTACATAGATTTTTTGTAAAAACTTTTGAACCTTCTAGTTGTGAAGCAACTTTATTTGGTCCAAAAACTTTTATATTTAACTTTTCCAAATAGTCCACAATACCATTTACAAGAGGATCTTCTGGACCAACAACAACAAAATCAATATTATTTTTTTTTAAAAAATCATAGATTGTTTCAAAATTATTTAGATCTATAGAAATATTTTCAGCTAGTGAGGATGTTCCAGCATTACCAGGTATACAGTAAATTTTATTTACTTTATTTGATTTAGATATTGAAAACGTAAGAGCATGTTCTCTTCCACCACTACCTAAAATTGCAATTTTCATATAACTATTTATATATCGTAGAAATGAAAAATAAATTAGCTAAATTAAAATATCTGCCTAATAACTTCAATGTGTTGGAAGCAGGCGATCATGTAATATGTGCTATCTCGCATAAAAAAATTATGTTAGAAAATTTAACTTATTGGAATGTGGATAAACAGGAGCCATATTACTCGTATAAAGAGGCCTCATTACAACGAGAAAAAGAAAATAATTGATTATATCTTCCAACGATCGTGAGTCCAAATCCACTGGTCAATATTTTTCAATATCATTTTTTCAAGAATATCATTTAAATGTTTTGTGATTTCAGAAATGCTTCTTGATCTACTTATTTTGATAGGTTTTGAAACATACATTTTAAAATGATGTGATTCTTTTCTTTCAATATAAATTGGTACAACACTACAATCATATTTTTTTATTAATTGTGCTGGAATTGTTGTTGTAGTTGCAGGATTTCCAAAAAAATCTATCTTTTCTCCTTCCCTCACTCTTTGATCAATCATTAAAGCAATTGAGGTACCTTTTGATAAAAAACGTATAATTTCTCTTGTACCGGCTCTCCCTTTTTTAATTTGATTTTTACAAATATCTCTAATTCTAATTGTTTCCATAATTGAGTTTAAGTAAGGATTATTGAGTGGCCGATAAATTGCAGCACAATTAACTCCTGCCTTTTCAATTTGCATTGCCATTAATTCAAAGTTATTAAAATGACCAGAAATAAAGACAACTTTTTCACCTTTTTTTTTAATATTTTTTAAATGATCTAGTCCTTCTATAGAAAAGTATTTTTGTAAACTATCATTTTTAAAATTTTTTAAATGTACATATTCTGAAAATATTCTTCCATAATTTCCAAGAACATTTGAAGCTATTTTTTCAAAATTATTTTTTTTATCAATATTGGCTTTTTCAAGATTATTTATGATTAACTCTTTTGATCTAAAAATTGGCCCAAGATATTTACC
>CACHBY010000021.1 GCA_902578175.1 uncultured Pelagibacteraceae bacterium | reverse complement strand
CAATGAATTATTAAAATACATCTTAGGCATTGGATCAAAATTAATTACACCTATTTTTGAATTGTATTTTTTTTTATATGATAGAGCTAATTTAAATAATTTTTGATGACCTAAATGAAGACCATCAAAATTTCCAATTAAAATAATTGAATTTTTATGGTTATTTTTAATATTGAAATTTTTATATAGCTTTACCATTTTAATTCTGTTTGAGTAAAATTGACAATAGCTTCATACTCCTTTGAAACTTCAGAAACTCCTTTTTTAAGTATCTCTTCTTTATGAATTCCATTGCAAACCAACAAAGAATGGTAATTTAATAAATTAGCACCTTTTATATCTGTATTTAAATTATCACCAATTGCCAAAACTTTCTTGCCAACATTATCTATTGATTGATTGTAAACCTCTGCATGAGGTTTGCCAAAATAAATTACTTCTCCACCCATTTTTTCAAAAACCATAGCAACTGAGCCTGCACACAATTCTCTAATATTTCCTCGATCAACTATTAAATCGGGGTTAGTACAAATCATTTTTTTTGTTGTTTGTTTTTCAAGCAAGTTTTTGTAATAACTTAAATCATCTTCATGATCATCAAATAAACCTGTACAAAGTAAATATTCACTTTCATTTAGTTCGGTTGATTTATTATTTTTAAATTCATTGAACAAATCAAAGTCTCTTGGAGGACCTATATGGAAAAAATTCTTAAATTTAAAAGATGTTTTTAAAAAATTTAAAGCTGCCTCTCCTGAGGTAAAAACATGCTCTCTCAAATCTTCACTCATGCCCATTTTTTCTAAAAATTTATTAACTGTAGCATTTGGTCTAGGAGCATTGGTTAAAAGAACAAAACTTTTATTTTTTTTCTTTAGTTCATTTAAAGTTTCTATTGCTGAGTTATGTATTTTGATGCCATTATGAATGACCCCCCACAAATCTATATAAAAAAGGTCATAATTATCAGCAATTGATTGAAGCCCTTCTAAGTCTAAATTTTTAGTCATTATTTGTACCTATAAACCATAATATTTAGATTTTCCTAGCATAATTACTCTGAAAAGATTCTATAATCTTGAAATAGTCCACGAAATATCTATATGAGGTTCATATTTATATAGAATTATAAAGGAGATTTATGAAGTTTAAACCGTTACATGACAGAGTATTAATCGAAGTTTTAGATAGCACTGAAAAAACTACTGGTGGAATAATTATACCAGACTCTGCTCAAGAAAAACCTCAAGAAGGAAAAGTTGTTGCAGTTGGTGGTGGAGCTAAAACAGAAGATGGAAAAAAAATCCCAATGGATGTTAAGGTTGGTGACAAAGTTTTATTTGGCAAATGGTCAGGTACTGAAGTCAAAATAGATGGCAAAGAATATAGCATAATGAAAGAATCTGACATTATGGGTATTTCAAGTAAGTAATTTAATTTAAAGGAGAAAACAAAATGGCAAAAGTTGTAAAATTTGATGCTGAAGCAAGAGCAGCTATGATTAGAGGAGTAAATATCTTAGCTGATACTGTTAAAGTAACTTTAGGTCCTAAAGGAAGAAACGTAGTAATGGATAAATCTTATGGCGCACCTAGAATTACTAAGGACGGTGTATCTGTTGCTAAAGAAATTGATCTTGAAGACAAGTTCGAAAACATGGGAGCGCAGATGGTTAAGGAAGTTGCTAGTAAAACAAATGATGAAGCTGGTGATGGTACAACAACTGCAACTATTCTTGCACAAGCTATTGTTAAAGAAGGTGTAAAATATGTAACTGCTGGTATGAATCCTATGGATGTAAAAAGAGGAATTGATGCTGCTGTAGAAACAGTAAGAGATAGTTTGGTTGCTTCTGCAAAAAAAGTAAAAGATAGTGACGAGATTGCTCAAGTTGGAACCATTTCATCAAATGGTGATAAAGAAATTGGAACCATGATTGCAAAAGCAATGCAAAAAGTTGGAAATGAGGGAGTAATTACTGTTGAAGAAAACAAAGGTATTGAAACTGAATTAGACGTAGTAGAAGGTATGCAATTTGACAGAGGATATCTATCACCATACTTTATCACAAACAGTGATAAAATGACTACAGAGTTAGAAAACCCGTTCATTCTTTTACACGAAAAAAAATTAACTAACTTACAGCCAATGGTTCCTCTTTTAGAGGCCGTTGTACAAGCTGGTAGACCACTTATGATAATTTCTGAGGATGTTGAAGGTGAGGCTTTAGCCACTTTAGTTGTAAACAAACTAAGAGGTGGATTGAAAGTTGTAGCTGTAAAAGCTCCAGGATTTGGTGACAGAAGAAAAGCTATGCTTGAAGATATTGCTATTTTAACAGGAGGTCAGGTTATATCTGAAGACTTGGGTATCAAACTTGAAAATGTTAAACTTGATGACCTTGGATCTTGTAAAAAGATAAAAGTTGATAAAGATAATAGTACAATTGTAAATGGAAGTGGTAAAAAATCTGACATTGAAGCAAGATGTGCATCTATCAAACAACAAGTTGAGGAAACTACTTCTGATTATGATAGAGAAAAACTTCAAGAGAGACTTGCAAAATTAGCTGGTGGAGTTGCAGTTATCAAAGTTGGAGGTGCAACTGAAGTAGAAGTTAAAGAAAGAAAAGATAGAGTTGAGGATGCTTTGAATGCAACTAGAGCTGCTGTTGAAGAAGGTATTGTAACAGGTGGCGGTTGTGCTCTTCTTTATGCTGCTCAAGAACTTGATAAAGTTAAAGCAAAAGGTGATGATCAAAAAGCAGGTGTGGATCTTGTTAGAAAAGCATTAGAAGCTCCTATTAGACAAATTACCAAGAATGCTGGTGTAGATGGATCAGTCGTGGTTGGCAAATTATTAGAGCAAAAGAAAAAAACTCATGGATATGATGCTCAAAGTGAGGAATATTGCGATATGTTTGCAAAAGGTATCATAGACCCAGTCAAAGTTGTGAGAACTGCTCTACAAGATGCTGCTTCAATTGCAGGATTATTAGTAACTACAGAAGCAATGATCGCTGACAAACCAGAGGAAAAAGATGCTGCTGGTGGAATGCCTGGTGGAATGCCTGGTGGTATGGGCGGCATGGGAGGAATGGGTGGAATGGGAATGTAATCCATCTACTCATAAACAAAAATTTAAAAGGCCATCACAGGATGGCCTTTTTTTTAAGTAAATTTATATCATGTCAAAAAGATACAGTGGAAAATCATTTAAAGACTCGAGTGTAAAAAAAAAACCTAAATTAAGTTTGAAAGAAAAAAGAAAAATTAAAAAAGATAAACAAAAAAAGCCTAATTAATCACAAGTTATTTAAATTAATCAAGCCAGTCATGAGTTTTTTTAAGTTTTAATATCAAATTAAATATGTATAAGAGCCACAATTTATGAGCAACAATATAAGAAACATCACAATCATAGCACATGTTGACCATGGTAAAACTACTTTAATTGATAATTTAATGAAACAAAGTGGATCATTTAGAGAAAATGAAGTTGTCGATGAAAGGTTAATGGATTCTGGAGAACTTGAAAAAGAAAGAGGAATTACAATTCTTGCTAAACCTGCATCTATAAATTGGAATAATTCAAGAATAAATATAATTGATACACCTGGCCACAGAGATTTTGCAGCAGAAGTTGAAAGAGTTTTGAGTATGGCTGATGGAGCTCTTTTATTAATCGACTCAGCAGAAGGAGTAATGCCTCAAACAAAATTTGTTTTATCGAAAGCATTAAAACAAGGTTTAAAGCCAATCGTAGTTATTAATAAATTAGACAAAGCAGATCAAAGAGCCAATGAAGTCTTGGATGAAACTTTTGATCTGTTTGTAAGTTTAGATGCTAACGAAGAACAATTAGATTTTCCTGTTTTGTATGCAAGTGGAAGATCTGGGTGGGCAGATCATGAAGTTGATGGACCAAGGGAAAATTTAAATCCTTTATTAAACTTAATAGTGGAACACGTTAGACCAGCTGATTTAGATAAGAATAAACCTTTTGCAATGTTATCAACATTGCTTTATTCAGACAGTTTTTTAGGAAGAAGCTTAGTAGGTAGAATTGCACAAGGTACAGCAAAAGCAAATCAACCAATCAAAGCTATTAATTTAAATGGCGAAAAAGTTGATGAAGGAAAATTAACAAAGATTTTTAGATATGAAGGAACTAAAAAAGTCCCAATTGAAATTGGAGAAGCAGGAGATATTGTTGTTGTGGCAGGATTAGAAAAAGCAAATGTTGCAGATACAATTTGTAATATGGAAGTAAATGACCCTATACCAGCAACTCCTATAGATCCTCCAACGATGTCGATTACTATAACTGTTAATACTTCTCCGTTAGCAGGTACCGAAGGTAAAAAACTTACTAGTACACAAATAAGAGAACGATTAGTTCAAGAGTCACAAAACAATGTTGGGATAACTTTCTCAGAAAATGAGGGTAAAGATTCATTCGTTGTAAGTGGAAGAGGTGAATTAATGTTGGAAATACTTCTTACGCAAATGAGAAGAGAAGGTTTTGAAATGACAGTAAGTCCTCCAAAAGTTTTATATAAATCAGATAATCAAGGAAACAAACTTGAACCAATTGAAGAAATTACGATGGATTTAGATGAGGAGCACTCTTCAAAAGTAATTGACTCCATGAATAGAAGAAAAGGTAAATTAATTGAGTTAAAAGATACAGGGACTAATAAGAAAAGATTAATATTTCATGCACCTACGAGAGGTTTAATGGGATACACAAGTAGATTTCTAACTCTTACTAAAGGTGAAGGTGTAATAAATAGAATTTTTCACGACTACGGTCCTTTTGAAGGAGAAATGGAAGGTAGAAGAAATGGTGCGTTAATTGCAATGGAACAAGGAAAAGCGGTAGCTTTTGCAATTTTCAACCTTCAGGCAAGAGGAGAAATGTTTGTTACACATAATGATCCAGTTTATCCAGGTATGATTGTTGGATTATCACCAAAACCAGGGGATATGATAATTAATGTCATGAAAGGAAAAAAATTAACAAATATGAGAACGCAAGGAACAGATGAAAATGTAGTTCTTACTCCTGTAAGGAAAATGTCAATAGCTGAACAACTAAGTATGCTTAATACTGATGAGGCGTTAGAAATTACACCTGATTCTTGTAGATTGAGAAAAGGAATTCTTGACCCCCACGAAAGAAAAAGAAACGAAAAAAATAGTGCGGCTGCCTAGTTAAAAATTTTATCAACTAAAAATAAACCTAAAGCAACGCAAGGACCTATTCCGAATGCGAATAATAAAGTTCCAACACCTACTGTTCCTCCTAAATACCATCCAATACTAACTACAGAAATTTCTAATGTTGCTCTCACAACAGCTATAGGAAAATTTGTTACTTTTTGTAATCCTATCATAAGACCATCTCTAGGACCAGCTCCTAAATTTGAAACTAAATATATACCCCCACCTATTCCAACCATAATGACCGAGATTACAGCTAAAATTAATTGATATATATAATTTGAAGGTGTTGGAACATACTTAATACAAAGATCAATCATAATTGCAATTATCAAAGCATTAAGAATTGTGCCCATTCCTGGTTTTTGTCTAAGTGGTATCCATAAAAGTAAAACAACAATACTTATTAATAACGTGATAGTTCCAATGCTTAAATTAACATTTAAGGAAATACCTTGGGCTAAAACACTCCAAGGAGAAGCTCCTGTGAAAGAAACAATTAACAAACCTTCACCTAATCCAAACAAAGATAAACCAAAACATAAGAAAAAAAATGTAGAAAATTTTGGTTTAAAATTTAATGGTTTTTCTGAGCTCCAGTTAACTTTTGGAATTTTTTTTATTTTTAAAAACATAAATATGATAAACTATATCTATTAATGAAAAAGTTTTTAGTTGTTTTACTTGCTATATTTTTCTCATCAATTTCTTTAGCTCATATAGGTCATTATAACAAATTTGATAAAATAGAAATGGAGATCTTGAGAAATAATGAAGTAATTGGATATAATAATTATTTTTTTGAGAGAGACGGTGAAACAACAACAGTTAAAAATCAATATAAATTTGAAGTAAAATTACTATCTGCAACAATTTTTAAAGTGGAGGGATATGGAGAAGAAATATATTTAAATGATCGTTTAATTTCATTTCAATCAAAAACACTTCAAAATAAAAAAGAAAAATTTGTAAGCTTAAAATTAGATAATAGTAATAAAAAATTTAATATTAAAGGATCTTCATATTCGGGTGAAGCTTCTCTAAAAAGTATTATTGGAAATTGGTGGAGTCACAAAATTTTACAAGCAGAAAGTCAAATAAGTCCTATTTCTGGAAGTATAAAAGAACAATTAGTTACATTTATTGGTAAGGAAAACATTGCTATCAATGGAAAAGAATTTGAAACTGATCATTTTAAACTTACTTCTAAAGATATGTCACTTCCAGAAGACAAAAGGCTTAATTTTGATATATGGCTTGATAAGAAAACTTCGGTAATAGTTAAAGTTGCTTATGAAAGATTGGGAAATTGGGAGTATAGGCTTAAAAATATTGAATAATTTTATTTACTAATTTTGTTAAAAAGATCGTTTGCACTTATCCATCCTGCTTCCAACCTAGGTCCCACAAACCAATCAGCACATACTCCTAAATTAATTTTTTTGTTCAAATAACTTTTAATTTTTAAAGATTTTGAATTTGATGAATACATCCATCCATGATTTAAAGAAAATAGAATATTAGTTTTTTTAATACCAGTAAGATCAAAAAATTTATTAATTAAAATTTTTGAATTCAAATCTTTATTTTCTTTATTTTTCAATATTTTTTTATTTGCCCACTTTGCGGTACTTTGAAGTGTCCATAGATCATAAATACTTTTAAATCTTAACTTACTATTTTCTTTAGCAGCCCAACCCAAAATTTCATCATCAAATAAAAAACTACTTATATTTTTTCCAGTTTTTCTTATTTTTATCATGACCGTAATATTTGCATCCATTTTAATTTTTTTTTTGATAAATGAGTGATTAATAAATTTTTTTGCTAATTTAACTAATTGAGGATACGGACATGTTAAAATAAGATTATCATAAGATCTATTGTCACCATCAGAGAAAGTAAGTTTCCATTTGTTTTTATTGTAATCAATTTTTTTTAATTCTTTTTGAAAATTACAATTAATTTTTTTTAATAAAAACTTGCTAATATCATTATTTCCTAGTCTACCAATAATTTTTTGATGGTTTTTGTTTTCTTTTATTTTTTTATTTTTAAAAATATGTCGGCCTTTCCAATTTTTTAATATTTTTTTTGCTAAAAGTTTTGTTGTAAATTTTTTAAATTCATCATTCTTAGGGGATATATATTGAACACCATGATCAAACCCTATTTTTTTATCTAATCTTTTAAATGATGATCTGCCACCAGGACCTCTTGCTTTATCATAGAGATCTACAGAATGTTTCTTATTTAATAGGTTTGCAATTGTAGCTCCAGATATTCCCGATCCAATGACACAGTAAGTGCTCATTTACCTGCAACTGTCATTCCCTCTATCATCATAGTCGGTGAGTTGACAGAATATTCAAAATCTAAATCACTAGCTAAAGTTATATTTTTGAACATATCTTTAAAATTTCCAGCAATTGTTATTTCATTTACGGGAAATTTAAATTCGCCATTTTCAATTAAGAATCCTGTTGCACCAACTGAATAGTCTCCAGTAACCAAATTACTTCCATGGCCTATTGTTTCAGTTACATAAATATGTTTTGAGTTAGTTTTTAGTAAATCTTCGAAACTAATTTTTCCATTATCAAAATATAAATTAGTTGTACCACCACATCTTCCATTTGATTTTAAATTAAGTTTCTTTCCATTGTAAGTATCGACTAAATAATTTTTTAAAATACCATTTTGTATAAGATTTAAAGTATCTGATTTTACTCCTTCAGAATCAAAAATTTGAGATCCAACTCCTTTGATCATGTCTGGTTTGTCAATTACATTTATTGTTTCTGAAAATATTTGTTCATTGATTTTATCCTTAAGAAAAGAAGTTCCTCTTGCAATGGCATTTGAAGATATCGCGCCTGCAAATGCACCTAGCATTCCTTTTGCTATTCTTTTGTCAAATATAATGCTTATTTTTTCACTGCCAATTTTATTCGGGCTTAATTTTCTTATAGTTTGCTCAGAAGCTTTTTCACCAAGTTCTTTTGCACCTTTAATGTCTGATAAATGACGTTTGCTTGTAAATTCATAATCTCTCTCCATGCTATTTTTGTCTTTAGCAACCGTAACGCAAGAAGCACTAAATGAAGATGATTTATATCCATTACAAAATCCATCACTATTAGCTAAAATAAAATTAGATTTATTTTCAGTAAAACTAGATTCTGTATTTACAATTTTTTCTTCTGAAGATGCAACACTCTCAAGCTCTTTTAAATACTCAATTTTTTTTTCATTATCAAAGTGTGTTTCGTCATATAAATTTAAATTTTTAATTTCTTTAGCTAAAAGTTCTTTATCTGGTAAAGAATTAAATTCATCCTCAGGGGTATTTTTGGTTGTTTCAAAACATTTTTCTATTAAGGTTTTAATGTTATCATCTAACAAGTTTGACGAAGAAATTGATGATCTTTTTTTTCCTAAATAAGTTTCAATGCTTATTGCTAATCCATCAGATCTATTTGACTCGTCTAAAGTATTATTTCTAAAATTGACTGTTTCTGAAATTGAATGACCAACTGTCACGCTTGATTCAGTTGCACCCAATTTTTTAGCTAAATCTAAACAATATGAAGCTTTTGATCTTAAATATTCTTGATCCTTAACCATAATTTAAAGTTTAGTTCCACCAACAGTCATTTTATCGATTAAAATTGAGGGCTGAGCAACTCCAACGGGTACACCTTGTCCAGCTTTACCACAAGTTCCAATACCAGGATCTAACATCATATCATTTCCAACCATTGAAACTTCTTTTAGAATTGATGGACCATCTCCAATTAATGTAGCTCCCTTTATTGGTGAACCAATTTTTCCATTATTGATTTCGTATGCCTCAGTACAATTAAAAACAAATTTTCCAGATGTAATATCAACTTGTCCTCCTCCAAAACTTACCGCAAAAATTCCTTTATCTACTGATTTAATCATTTCTTCTTGGGTTTGATTTCCACTCAACATCATAGTGTTTCTCATTCTTGGCAAAACAACGTGTCTATAATTTTCTCTTCTCCCTGAACCAGTGGATTTTGTATTCATCAATCTTGCATTTAATCTATCTTGCATAAAATTCTTTAATATCCCATTTTCAATTAATACTGTTTTCTCTGTTGGTGTACCT
>CACHBY010000020.1 GCA_902578175.1 uncultured Pelagibacteraceae bacterium | reverse complement strand
TATTTAAACTAAAGTTTGTTTTCCATAAAAAAATTCTTATGCTATTATTTGTAGGACTAGGTAACCCCACACCAGATAGTGAAAATAATAGACATAATGTAGGTTTTAAAATTATAGACTCGATAAATAAAAAATTTGGTCTATCAAAACAAAAACCAAAATTTAAAGGTTTGCTCACAACAGGAAATGTTGGAGACAAAAAAATATATGCAATTAAACCTTTAACTTTCATGAATAATTCAGGAATTTGTATAAGAGAATTAATTGAATATTTTAAAATTGATGCTGAAGATGTAATAGTTTTTCATGATGATTTGGATGTAGAATTTGGAAAAATAAAAGCTAAGTTTGGTGGATCTAGCGCAGGTCATAATGGTATAGCATCAATAGATAAATTTATTGGTAAAGATTACTCAAGAGTAAGAATAGGGATTGGGAAACCAAAAGATAATATGGAAGTAAGTGATTTTGTGCTTCAAAATTTTGATGAAGATGAAATGGTTGGATTAGAAAAAATTACAAATAATATTACTGAATCAATTTCAATATTAATTGATAAAAAATTAGATCTATTTTCAAGTACAGTTAATAATAAATAATGAGTTTTAAATGTGGAATTGTTGGGTTGCCAAATGTTGGTAAATCCACACTTTTTAACGCATTAACAAATTCTAGTAAAGCACAGGCGGCTAATTTTCCATTTTGTACAATTGATCCAAATGTTGGAGTAGTTCCTGTACCAGATGAAAGATTGTCTAAATTATCAAAAGTCTCTAACTCTAAAAAGGTAATTAATACTACGATTTCATTTGTTGATATTGCTGGTCTTGTAAAAGGAGCTTCAAAAGGAGAAGGATTAGGAAATAAATTTCTTTCTCATATCAGAGAAGTTGATGCGGTAATTCACATGATTAGATGTTTTGACTCAGATGATATCCAAAATGTTAATCCTGATGTAAACCCAGTGAGAGATTTAGAAATTATTGAAACTGAAATGATGCTTGCAGATCTTGAAAGTATTCAAAAAAGATTAGAAAAAAATAACAAAAGAAATGTAGATGAAGAGCAACTTAAAATTTTAGAAATTGCCTTAGATTGCATTAATAATGATAAAGATATTTCAGTCCTAAAAACACAATTTGACATTAAGCAATTAAATCAAAGTGGTTTGTTGGCAATTAAGCCAAAAATATATGTTTGTAATGTTGATGAACAAAGTGTTCGGAATGGCAACAAATATACAAATGATTTCATAGAAAAATTTGGAAATGAAAATACACTTATTGTATCTGCTGATATTGAAAATCAAATTAATGAACTACCTACTGACGAAAAGAAAAATTATATGGAAATGATCGGTTTAAAAGAAACAGGATTAAATATGTTAATTCAAAAAGGTTACAATATACTAGAACTAGATACTTATTTTACATCAGGTCCTGAAGAAACAAGAGCATGGACAATTAAAAAAAATTGTACAGCTCCCAAGGCGGCAGGTGAGATACATACTGATTTTGAAAAAGGATTTATTCGAGCTGAAACTATTTCTTATGAAGACTTTATAGCAAATAATGGCTGGGTAAATTCTAAAGCAAATGGGAAAATGAGATTAGAAGGAAAAGATTATATAGTTAAAGATGGAGATGTATTAAACTTCAGATTCAACACGTGACCAAATCTTCTTCATACTAAAGTAAACTAAGATAGTTAAAATAATCAAATATACTATAGCTTTAAATCCCATTTGATGCCTTGCTTCTAAGTGAGGCTCTGCAGCCCACATTAAAAATGTTGTTACATCTTTTGACATCTGCTCAACAGATGAATTGGTACCATCTCCATATTCTACTATTCCATCTGATAATGGAGCTGCCATTCTAATCTTATTACCATACATATATTTGTTGTAATAAACTCCATCATCTAAAGTTACTCCGCTTGGTGGATCTTCATAACCTTGAAGTAAAGAATAAATATAATCAACTCCACCGCCTCTTGCTTTAACTAAAACAGACATATCTGGTGGATATGCACCTCCATTCGCAGCTTGAGCGGCTTTGACATTGTCATAAGGCATTACAAATTTATCTGAAAGTTTTCCAGGTCGAATAAACATTTCACCATCAGCATTAGGTCCGTCTGTAACTTCAAAAGAAGCAGCAATTGCTTTTGCGGCTGCCTCAGAGAATTCTGGTCCACCCTTTTCTGATAAATTTCTGTAGCTCAAATATTTCATTGAATGGCAAGAAGCACAAACTTCAGTATAAACTTGATATCCTCTTTGAAGAGCTGCCCTATCAAATTTTCCAAAAAGACCTTTAAAAGTCCAATCTGTTTTAAGATAATCTAACTTTTCCGCAGCAAAAGTTTGACTGCTATTTAGAGAAAAAAATGAAAGTATTAAAATTAATTTAAATAACTTTTTCACTTTATTTTATTTTACTTTCTCTATGTCTTGCTGCTGCTAAGTTCGGTGATCCACCTAAAATAGGTTCAGTTATACTTAGTGGGACTGGTAATGTTCTCTCTTTAAATCCTAGCACAGGGAGAATAACTAAAAAATGTAAGAAATAATAGGCAGTGGCTACTCTCGCTATTAATAAATAAAGACCTTCTGCAGGCATTGCCCCCACGTAACCTAGAATTAAAACGTCTGCTACTAAAATCCAGTAAAATTGTTTGTACAAAGGTCTAAAAACTGCTGATCTAATTTTAGAAGTATCTAACCAAGGTAAAGCTGCAAGAATCAAAATTGCTGATAGCATTGCAACTACTCCAAGAAGTTTATCTGGTACCGATCTTAATATTGCATAAAAAGGTAACAAATACCATTCTGGAACTATATGAGCTGGTGTTACCATAGGGTTTGCTTCTATGTAATTGTCTGCGTGTCCTAAAATATTAGGCGTATAAAAAACAAAAAATGCAAAAACAATCATAAACATTAGTAATGCAAAACCATCTTTAATAACAATGTATGGGTGGAATGGGACAGTATCCTTAGAAGGTTTTTTAATATCAATACCAACGGGATTGTTATTTCCAGGTACGTGGAGTGCCCAAATATGTAAAACTACAAGACCTAAAATTAAAAATGGAATTAAGTAGTGCAAAGTAAAAAATCTTGTTAAGGTTGGATTATCAACAGAATATCCGCCCCACAACCATGTAACTATACCTTCACCCACTAATGGTATTGCACTAAACAAATTTGTTATGACTGTTGCTCCCCAGAAGCTCATTTGTCCCCATGGTAAAACATAACCCATAAATGCAGCTGCCATCATTAACAAATAAATAATTATTCCTAAAATCCAAATAATTTCTCTTGGAGATTTGTAAGATCCATAAAATAACGATCTAAAAATATGAATATAAACTGCAAGAAAAAACATTGATGCACCATTTGCATGTATATATCTAATTAACCATCCATAGTTCACATCTCTCATGATGTGTTCAACACTTTCAAATGCCATGTCAGCATGAGCAATGTAATGCATAGCCAGAGTTAATCCTGTTATGATTTGTGTGATTAGACAAAAAGTTAAAATTCCACCAAATGTCCACCAGTAATTTAAATTTTTTGGAGTAGGATAATCTGTTAAATGATTTGCAAGAGTTAGTAGAGGTAATCTGTCATTAAACCACTGACCAACTTTAGATTTAGGTTTATAATCGTGATCACTCATAAATTTACTATCCTATTTTAATTGTGTTTGCATTTACGAATTCATATTTAGGAACTTCCATATTCCAAGGAGCTGGTCCTTTTCTAATTCTTCCAGATGTATCATAGTGAGAACCGTGACATGGACAAAACCATCCATTATAATCACCTTTGTCATTCAAAGGTACACATCCTAAATGAGTACAGACTCCTACCATCACTAACCATTCAGGATTTTTTGCTCTATCCTCATCTTTTTCTGGATGAATTAATTCCTCCATTTTTACAGATCTTGCTTCTTCGATCTCTTCTTTTGTTCTTCTTCTAATAAAAACTGGTTTTCCTCTCCACAGAACTGTAATTGTATTTCCAGGTTGAACCGAACTTACATCAACCTCTGTACTTGCTAATGCTTTAACTGAAGCATCTGGGTTCATTTGATCTACCATGGGCCACACTACAGCTGCTGCTCCAACGGCACCTACAGCTGTCGTCGCTGTAAATAAAAACTCTCTTCTTTTTGGCTTTTTATCTGACATTTTTAATAATTTTTTGTTAAAAAATAAATTTAATATACGATTTCTTATAAGATAAAAGTAATTTTTCTACTGAAAGAATGACACATTACGAATGAAACCTAGACCTAAAATTTCACTATACGAGCCAGATATTCCACAGAATACTGGCTCAATTATAAGAACATGTGCCTGTTTAGGAGCTGAATTAGAAATTATTGAGCCTTGTGGATTTTTATTGTCTGACAAAAGGTTTAAAAGAGTTGTTATGGATTACATGGACTATAGTAAAATAAAATTTTATCAAAGTGCAGAACATTTTTTTGAAGAAAAAAAGAATCAAAGAATTGTTTTAATGACAACCAAAGGGTCTATAAATTATAATAGATTTAATTTTAAAGCTGATGATACAATTTTATTTGGAAGAGAGAGTGCTGGTGTGCCTCAAAAGGTTCATAAGCTAATTAGTGATCGTCTAAAAATTCCGATGAGTGGAAAAGCAAGATCTTTAAATTTAGCGTCCTCAGTTGCAATAGTTTTGGCTGAAAGTTTAAGACAAAATAATTTGATATAATATGGATAATTCAATTAAAAAAGACCTAACAAGCAATTGGTTTAAATTATTACAAAATGCAATTTGTAATGACATACTTGAATTGGAAAATAACAAAATTAAATTTAAATCAACTTCTTGGAAAAGAAACCCTCAAAAAGATGAAGGTGGTGGCGAATATAGAATTTTAAAAAATGGAAAAATTTTTGAGAAAGTTGGAGTAAATTTTTCAAAAGTATATGGGAAATTTCCAAAAAAATTTCAGAAAAATATACCAGGAGCTCAGAAAGATCCTAGATTTTGGGCTTCAGGAATTTCAATAGTTATGCATATGCAAAATCCGCACATTCCAGCAATGCATTTTAATACAAGATATATCAGTACTCAAAAAAACTGGTTTGGAGGGGGAATGGATGTAACTCCAGCCATCAAAGATAATAATGAAAAAAATAAATTTCACAAAACTTTAAAGTTAATGTGTGATCAACATAATAAAAATTATTATAAAAAATATAAAAAATGGTGCGATGAATATTTTTATTTGCCCCACAGAAAAGAACCTAGAGGAATTGGAGGAATTTTTTTTGATTACAAAAATGATAATTTCGAAAAAGATTTTAAATTTGTAAGAGATATTGGGGTTACTTTTCAAATGATCTTTAATGAAATTATTAGAAAAAAAATTAAGAAAAAATGGTCCTTAAAAGAAAAAGAGAAACAATATATTAAGAGAGGTCGTTACACAGAATTTAATTTGCTATATGACAGAGGAACCAAATTTGGTTTACAAACTGGAGGTAATGTTGAAGGAATTTTAATGTCATTACCTCCTTTAGCAAAGTGGAAATAAAAAATGGAAAAAGAACCTATAACTTTAAATGGACTAAAAAAATTAGAGGAAGAACTTATTTTTTTAAAAGAAAAGAAAAGACCAGAAATAGTTGCCGCGATTGCTGAAGCAAGATCACATGGAGATTTAAAAGAAAATGCCGAATATCACGCTGCAAAGGAAGAGCAATCTCACAACGAAGGAAGAATTACTGAAATAAACGACAAAATAGCCAGAGCTAATGTAATCGATGTAACCAAATTAAATAATGAGGGGAAAGTAATTTTTGGGTCGACTGTTTATTTAGAAGATTTAGATAGTGGAGAAAAAATTAATTATAAAATTGTTGGAAAAGATGAAGCTGATTTAAAACAAAAATTAATTTTCTTTCAGTCTCCAATTGGAAAAGGATTAATAGGTAAAAATAAAAGCGATCTTGTAGAAATCAGTACACCTTCTGGAACAAAGAATTTTGAAATTAAAGACGTTAAATATATTTAACTTTTTACAATTTTTTCAACCTGTTTATCTGAAATTTGAAATCCATTTTGGATCCAGGTTTCTTCTATGAGCTTTAACTTATTACCTAAAATTTTACCCTCAGGAATTTTATACTTTGACATTAAAATGTTTGCTCCAATTTTTAATTCAGGCAATGTTTTATTTTCATAAATTTTAAGTAATTTTAATAATTTACTCTCCATCCTACTTGAGTAGAATAATTTAAAATTGATTATATCAATCACAGTTTGTCTGCCATTGTAGTAAAATATTTTATTGAAGTTTTTTTCAGTAAAACTTTTAATATTGACCTTTTCTTTGAAAAAATAATGAATTAATTTGAGCCTCTTCTGATCTTTTTTTGAGATTTTAAATTTATAGATAAAATAATCAGTATTGTCTGTTTCATCAATAATCAGTAATGCAATTATAAAAATAAAGTCAAAATTATTAATTATTTTAGAGCTGAAGGAGTTTAGCTTCTTAAAATGATAAATATTTTTAAATTGTGGAAATACTATTTCCAAAATTTCTAAACTTTGTTGATCTTGAAATAACTTGAGAAAATTTTTCGATTTAACAATCTTTTTAAATTCATCTAATAACCTTTCTGCAGATAAGTTCGAAATGCCTTTGATATTTTTTTTAAAAATTTTAATTATCTCTGTTTGATGATTTTCTTTTGAATAATTAATATGAAAACGGAAGTACCTTAATATTCTTAAATAATCCTCTTGAATTCTTTTTTCAGGATCTCCAATAAATTTTAAAACACCTTTATCTAAATCTAGCTTGCCATTTTGTGGATCAAATAAATTTCCTAAACTATCAGAGTAAATAGCATTCATAGTAAAATCTCTTCTTTTTGAATCCTCTTTCCAATCGGAGGTAAATTCAACTTTTGCATGTCTCCCGTCTGTTACAACATCTTTTCTGAGTGAGGTAATTTCATAGTTTTGTTCATTTATTACTGCAGTTATTGTGCCGTGCTCTTTACCTGACTCAAAAAATTTAATTTGATGTTTATTTAGTGCCTGACAAACTTCATCTGGCGTAATGTTAGTTGCTAAATCAATGTCATCTACTTCTTCTTGATTTATAATTTTTCTAATACACCCGCCAACAAATCTTAATTCACTATTTTCAGAATAATTATTGATTGCTTCAAATATTTTTTTTGCATGAGTGTTCTCGGAAATATTTTTTATATTTTCGCTTATATAATTAAGATTTTTGGATCTAAAAAAAATTTTATCTAAAAATTTATCCATATATATGGCTGGGGCGCTAGGATTCGAACCTAGGATGCAGGTACCAAAAACCCGTGCCTTACCGCTTGGCTACGCCCCAATATAATAATTCCTATAACACAAAAAAAATAAATTTATATAGTTTTTGATACATTCAACCAACAATTATTAAATTTCCTCTTAAATTGTACTTTCGCTAAATTGCAGTCTTTGACTGATTGATAGAATGCAATAACTGTAGATCCAGACCCAGTCATTCTTACAAACTGAGGATTATTAGTCTTTTCTAAAAATAACTTAATCTTTTTTAGTTGTGGATATTTTGAAATAGCAATATTCTCCAAGGCATTACGTTGATTTTTTAAAAATTTATAATCAAACATATTTTTTTTTGGGTTATTAAATTTTGGTTTTGTAAAATTTATAACGTTAGAATAAATTTTTTTTGTCGCACAACCAAAATTGGGCTTTATTAAAAGCATATTTAGAATTGGACAATTTAAAAATTTTTTAATTTTATTATTTGAAAGTAAGACTGAGCTAGACGGTTCTATACCTAAAATAACATCAGACCCTATTTCAGAGCAAACCTTCAAAATTTTTTTTTTATTAATTTTAATTACCTTTTTTTTATTAAAAAAATTTATAATAGTCGCAGCATTTATTGAGCCTCCACCAAGTCCAGCTTTTTGGGGAATATTCTTTGTTATGGAAACTTTAAATTTTTGATTTAGTAACAATTTTTCTCGATCTAGGATTTGAAAGAGTTTTTGAACCGTATTTTTTTTTCTAATACTTTTTGCAAATTTCCCATGGAAAGAAATATTATGTTTTTCACTTCTTATTTTTTTGATTGAAATAACATCATGCAAATCAATAAAACTGATTATGCTTTCAATTTTATGTAATGATTTATTTTTTCCTGTTACATTGAGAGCTAAATTGATTTTAGCATGAGATTTTAAATTTAATTTCATTGAATAGATTTTAAGCCAGTAATCAATTTTTTGTTTATATTTTCTCTCATATCATCTTCAGTATCATCAAAGCTCAACACACTATTCCAAAAATATCTTGCCTGAATTTTTTGATCTAGCTTCCACAATATATCTCCGTAATGATCATTTACTATTGGGTCATCAGGCATTAATTCTACAGCTCTTTTCAAATATTTTTCTGCTTCTTCATATTCATCTATCAAGAAATATGCCCAACCAATTGAGTCTATAATATAGGGATCATTACTTTTGGAGTTATATGCTATTTTTAACATTTCCATTGCTTCATCTATTTTGTAATCACGTTCTAACCAAGAATAAGCAAGATAATTTAGAACGTATGCATCATCAGGTCTTATCATTAGTGCATGAAGTAAATCTTCATCTGACTTCTCATAATTACCTAATCTTTCGTAACTTCCACCTCTTCGATATAAAATATCTGATTTAATTACAGAGGTATCCTCTAGAGAGGAGATTAATTTTGAATAATAATCAATTGCAAGTTCATAATTTTTAGAGTTTTTGTAAAAATTCGCTAAATCAAAAATCATCTTTGGGTTAGGTTTTTCAATATTTTTAAATTTAGACTCAATATGGCTTGTACCCTTTTCATAATTTTGTTCTTTAACTATTATTTGCGCTTCTTTTTTAACTCTAAACCAATAATAAAATTCATCAGTCTCTTTAAATTTTCTTACTATTTTTTTTACCTTGTTGTATTCACCATCTGCAAAGAAATTTTCTGCAACAAGTGATAAATTAAATTCAAATTTAGGATTTAAATATATTGATAAATTTAAATAAAAATTTGATTTTTCAAAATTGTCTTGTGACGAATAAAGATTTGATATCAAAAATAAAAATTCACTAATTATATCGTTGTGGTTTCTACATGAGAAAATTTTTTCAAAACTTTTAAACTTATTATTATCTATCCAGCTTTTAGTTTGAGTTAACAAAAGTGTTGAGCCAATATAATCAATTTGGTCAATTACTGACTTTGCCTGATCAAACTCCTTATTCTGAATAAGATAATTTATATAAAAAAATATATATCTTGAATAATCACCTTGTTGACTATTAATTAAATTTAAAAAGAAAGAGCTGGTTCTTTGATCATTATAATAACATCTTTGAAATGCCTCAGCTATTAATGATAAGTTTCCAAAATTTTTCTTATTAG
>CACHBY010000019.1 GCA_902578175.1 uncultured Pelagibacteraceae bacterium | reverse complement strand
GAAGATCCTAAAGTTTTAACAATTCTTTCTGTGTGGGCTATAGGTTTCACAATTTTTTGGATTTTAATTGGAGGTTTTGGAGCTACCTTTCCACCTTATTGTGGAAGATGGTTTCCATGCTAAATAAATTTAATTGTGCTCAGATTGCGCTCAAGTCTGGTTGTATTTTCTTTAAGATATTTAAATTAGCCATTAAAGGGTTATTGTCATGAGAGTTCGAGTCTCTCCGACCGCACCAAATTTATTAAAATTTATTAATCCAATCTGGTTTTTTGATGTTTATAGAAGCTTCTCTAGTTTTAAAATTAAGTTTTTCATCGAAATTTTTATCTAGATATTTGATAAGAGCAAAAGGATAATCGTTATCAATTAAAACCTTACCAATTTCGATTTGATTATTATAAATACTTTCACCTTCGTGTAATTTTCCATTAATTACATTTATTGGAAGCAATCTTTTTGAAAGCTTATTTTTTAATTTAATTCGTGCAGTATTTTCTTGGCCTACATAACAGCCTTTTTTAAAATCAATTCCATTTAATTCTTCAAAATTACATTCAATACCAAATAATTTATTCTGCAACTTATTTAAATCTTTTGGAACGATGCCAAGATTATGACTTAACGAATAATATTCTGATAACTTTGCATCATGAAGATCTAGTTTTTTCAAAGATAAATAAAGTTTTTCTAAATTAATAATTAATCTAGCGCCTAATTGTTTATTTCTTGGATCTAAAAAAATTGGGTCTTCTCTATATTTAATAGTAAATCCAGATTGATCCTTTGCATCATCAAAAGTCAAAAATTTTTCTTGAGAAAAAGCTGCCACAACAAATTCATTACTTAAATCGAGAATCTCAACTTTTGATCTTAACTTATATAAAGATAATTGTTTGAATAACTCCTCTGATTGATTTTTTTCACAATCTAAAAGATAACCTGACTTATGTTTTGCAATAATAAATTCATACAAAAATTTGCCTTGGGGGGTAAGTAATGAACTAAAGCAACTATTTGTGTCACTTACTTTATTTATATCGTTACTTATAAGATTTTGAAGAAACTCATTTGAATCTTCTCCATTAATATAGAGAATTGCTCTGTCATCTAAAATGTAAACATTTTTATTATTCATAATTGATTAATTACAAGATGTAATATAATAACAATTTCTCAAAATGTTAGATCTTATAATTAAAAACGGACAATGTTACATCGATGGTGAGTTAAAAAATGTTGACGTTGCCATAAAAGATGGAAAAATCCAAAAGATTGGACATATATCAGAAGAATCAAAAGAGACAATTAATGCTGAAGGCTATACAGTATTACCTGGTTGCATAGATACCCAAACACACTTTAGAGAACCAGGATCAACAGATACTGAAGATCTTCATTCAGGAAGTAGAGCTGCAATAGCAGGTGGTATTACAAGTGTATTTGAAATGCCTAATACTAATCCACCAACTTCAAACATGAAACAGTTTCAAAGAAAATTAGATCTCGCTAAAAATAGAATGTATTGTAATTATGCTTTTTACTTTGGTGCTACTGCGGATAACGCAGACGATCTAGCAAGCTTAGAAGGTTTAGAAGGATGTTGTGGAATTAAGCTTTTCGCAGGATCATCAACTGGTAATTTATTAGTGGCCGAAGAAAATGATATAGATAAGGTTTTTCAAAATGCTTCAAAAGTCGTAGCAGTTCATTCTGAAGACGAAGCAATTTTAAAAGTTAATAAGAAATTAATCAAAGAGGGTGATGTTCATACCCATCCAGTATGGAGAAGTGTAGAATGTGCAATAGCATCTACTAGAAGAATTGTTCGAATTGCAGAAAAGCATAATAAAAAAGCTCATGTACTTCATATTACAACAAAAGAAGAAATAGATTTCTTATCTCAACACAAAGGAAACATTACATTTGAGATAACCCCCCAGCATTTAACTCTCTATGCACCAGATTGCTATGACAAGCTTGGAACTTATGCTCAGATGAACCCACCATTAAGAGATAAATCTCATTATGACAGATTATGGTATGGGGTGAGAAACAATTTTAATGACACTATTGGATCAGATCACGCTCCTCATTTAAAAGAAAACAAAGATAAGGTGTATCCAAACACACCTTCAGGAATGCCAGGAGTTCAAACTTTGATGCCGGTAATGTTAAATCATATAAATGATGGAAAATTATCTCTTTATCAATTAATGAACTTTGTTTGTGAAAATCCGGTAAAAATTTTTGGGATAAAAAACAAAGGATTTATTAAAGAAGGATATGATGCAGATTTTACTATTGTAGATATGAATAAAACTATTGAAATTAAAAATGAAAATATTGAAAGTAAATGTAAATGGTCTCCATTTAATGGATTCAAATTTAAAGGAACACCTACGCATACAATTATTGCTGGAAAAATTAAAATGCAAGATGGAAAAATTTTAGGTGATCCTGATGGTACGCCTTTAGAGTTTAACTAAGCTTTCCAGTAAAACTATTTACTAAAATTATACCTATCACTATTAAGAATAGTCCCATTATTGCTTGCCAAGCCAAAGTTTGTTTAAAAAATATATAGCCAAGAATTGCAATTGTAAAAATTCCAAGACCACTCCATGTTGCATACATAATAGCGATAGGAATCTTGTCTGCTACAAAAGTTAAAAGATAGAAAGCACAAAGATAAAAGAATGCAAGAGCAGCTGTTGGGATTAGTTTTGTAAAATTTTGAGTTACTGGTAATAACATTGTACCAGCAACTTCAAAAAATACCGCACCTGCAAGAAATAAATATGTTTTAACCATTGTTTAAAATTTTATGTTTAATTAAATCTTCCTTAATCTCAGTTAAAATTGCTGGATCATCAATTGTAGGCGGCACTTTATATTCGACATTATCTGCAATTTTTCTTATTGTGCCTCTTAAAATTTTTCCTGATCTTGTTTTTGGTAATCTTTTAATAACAATTACAACTTTAAAAGCAGCAACTGGGCCTATTTTATCTCTTACCATCTGTACACATTCATTAGAAATAGTTTCATTATCTTTATCCACACCAGATTTTAAAACTACTAATCCAATAGGTAATTGACCTTTTAATTTATCTGCAATTCCAAGTACTGCACATTCCGCAACAGATTGATGTTCTGATAAAACTTCTTCGATGGCTCCAGTAGACAATCTATGACCTGCTACATTTATAATGTCATCAGTTCTAGACATTATCCAAATATAACCATCATCATCGATATGACCTGCATCATATGTTTGATAATACCCTTCATAATTAGACATATAGTTTTCTTTATATCTTTGGTCTGCATTCCATAATGTTGGAAATGTACCTGGGGGCAACGGGAGTTTCACAACTATATCTCCCATCTCATTTGGTTTAGCTAAAGATTGGTCAGGCTTGATGATTTTTACATCGTACCCAGGAACAGCTTTACAAGCAGAACCATATTTTGTTTCCATCATTTCAATACCAGTACAATTTGAGCTAATTGCCCAACTAGTCTCTGTTTGCCACCAATGATCTATTACAGGAACCTTAAGTAAATTCTCAGCCCACTTTATAGTATCTGGATCAGCTCTTTCTCCAGCAAGAAATAAGCTCTCAAAACTACTCAAGTCATATTTAGAGAAAAATTTACCTTTTGGATCTTCTTTCTTTATTGCTCTAAAAGCTGTTGGAGCTGTGAAAAGTGATTTTACTTTATAATCCGAAATAATTTTCCAGAAAGCCCCAGCATCTGGGGTTCCTACAGGCTTACCTTCGAACAAAACTGTTGTACACCCTTTGAACAAAGGGGCATAAACAATGTAAGAGTGTCCCACAATCCAACCAATGTCACTTGCAGACCACCAAATGTCATCTGTATCTATGTTGTAGATATTTTTCATAGTCCATTTGAGAGCAACAATGTGACCTCCAATGTCTCTTACTATACCTTTGGGGGTTCCGGTCGTACCAGATGTATATAAAATATAGGCAAACTTATTTGAATTCATCTCAACACAGTCAGCATCTTTAGCATTAGAGACAACTTCCTCCCAGCTTACCTCATTTGGAGCATTTAATTTAACTTCATAACCAGGTCTTTGGAACAAAATCATCTTTTCAATTTTGTGATTAGCTATTTTTGTGGCTTCATCGACAAGAGGTTTGTATTCAACTGTCCTCCCTGGCTCAAAACCACATGAAGCCGTCACTAATAATTTTGCTTTACTGTCATCTATTCTACTTGCGAGCTCATTTGAGGCAAAACCACCAAAGACTACTGAGTGAATTGCTCCAATTCTAGCACAAGCAAGCATTGCAACTACTGCTTCAGGAATCATTGGCATGTAAATAATCACTCGGTCACCTTTATTAGCCCCTTGAGCTTTCAGTGCGCCAGCAAATTTAGAAACTTTTGATCTTAATTGTTCATAAGTGAACTTACTTTTGTTACCAGTAATAGGGCTATCATAAATTAAAGCTGTTTTTTTACCTCTTCCTTGATCAATATGGATGTCTAAAGCATTATAACAGGTGTTTGTGACCCCATCCTCAAACCATTTATAGAAAGGTGGTTTGGATTTATTTAAAATTTTTGTTGGCTTTTTAAACCAAAAGATATCTTCACTGGCATCTTGCCAAAACTTTTCAGGATTTTTTATAGAATTTTCGTAAATTCGATTAAACTTAGAAGACATAAAAATTTGATTCGATTTCCTTATTTTTTTTGATTTTTAACTTGTAAATTGTATTTAATTTTAAAAATTAAGTAAAATCAATGAGAATTAGTCGCAATTAAGTCTTCATTTATCTAAATTAATTTGCTATCTAACCCCAACTTTGGCTTAGGGTTACTTAAGTCTAGTTTATATAAACTAAAAAATAAAAACTAACGAAGAGGGAGTTTTTTATGAAAAAACTTAAATTGTTTGCTCTAGCAGCTATGACCTTGATCGGTTTTTCAGGTATAGCTATTGCAGCAGACGCAACGATGTTGATGCAAGATGACTTCGTAGGAATTTCATTCTGGGTTATCTCTATGGGAATGTTAGCAGCTACTGCTTTCTTTTTCATGGAAGCAGGCAACGTCGCAGCAGGCTGGAGAACATCAGTTATTGTTGCTGGTCTAGTAACTGGTATTGCATTCATACACTACATGTACATGAGAGAAGTATGGGTTGCTACTGGAGACTCGCCAACTGTTTACAGATACATTGACTGGTTAATCACTGTGCCTTTACAGATGGTAGAATTCTATTTAATTCTAGCAGCTATCGGTAAAGCAAACTCTGGAATGTTCTGGAGATTGTTAATCGGTTCACTAGTAATGCTTATCGGTGGTTACTTAGGTGAAGCAGGATATATTAATGCTACACTAGGTTTCATCATCGGAATGGCAGGTTGGGTATACATTCTTTATGAAGTATTCTCAGGTGAAGCTGGTAAAGCTGCAGCGAAGAGTGGTAACAAAGCTCTTGTAACTGCATTCGGAGCAATGAGAATGATTGTTACAGTAGGTTGGGCGATTTACCCATTAGGTTATGTATTTGGTTACCTAACTGGTGGTGTAGATGCTAATTCACTTAACGTTGTTTATAACTTAGCTGACTTCATTAACAAAATTGCATTCGGTCTAGTAATCTGGGCTGCGGCAACTAGTTCTGCAGGAAAAAGAGCTAAGTAATAATTTTACTTAAAATTTAAAAAAGGGCAGGTATTTTTATACTTGCCCTTTTTTTTTGTCTTTTATAAAATTATGTATAATTACTATACATAAAATTTTATATGGACGTAAAATTAGAAAAATGGCACCGATGTAAAATTGATATTGAAGTTCTTAAAGAGCTTTCAAAAAAATCTGACATCAAAGGACTCCAACATGTTTCAGTTTTTTTCGGATTGTTATTGGTAACAGGAATATTGGCGTATGTAACTTGGGGCACATGGTGGTCTGTTTTTTGGTTTTTGGTTTATGGAAACATTTATGGTTTTTCAAATCCATTGTGGCATGAAACTGGTCATAAAACTGCTTTTCAATCAAAATCTTTAAATGAATTTTTTTACTATATCTCCTCATATCTTTCTAATTTTGAACCATTAAGATGGAGATACACACATTTTGTTCATCATGGAAATACTTATTCAACTGAAAATCCATTTGATCATGAAATTGAATATGGAAATAACTTTAAAGAAACTCCAAAAAATTTATTAATGAATTTAATTCCTTTTATGGAACTTGTTTATTTTAAAAAAAGCATAGCTTACGAAATTATTCAACATGCATTAGGTATAAAAACAAAAGTAATGCAAGACTGCATTCCTGAAAATGCACAACAAAAAGTTATTCTTAATTCCAGAATTTTTGTTGCAATTTGGATTGCAATTATTATGTGGTCTTTAATTACATTATCTTGGTTACCTGTTTTATTTTTTTTATTACCAAAATTTTATGGAAGAACTTTACATAAACTTGTTTCTTTTACTCAACACGCAGGTTTAGCAAGAGATATTAAAGATCATAGATACACTACAAGAGAAATGTATTTAAATCCTATTTTAAGCTTTTTATATTGGAAAATGGAATACCATGTAACTCATCACATGTTTCCAACAGTTCCATCTTATAATTTAGATAAACTTCATCATCACATTAAAGATCAATTACCAAGAACAAATAATGGTTTAATTGAAGCCTACAAAGAAATTTTACCAGCTATAATGAAACAAAAAGAAGACTCTAGCTACTTTTTTAAAAAGGAAGTACCTGAACCTCAAAATGCATAAATCTGACTAAGTTTGTTTTTACTTACTTGCTCAATTTAGATAAGAACCTATATATAACGCATGGCAAAAATTACTTACCACACACATGATAATAAAACTCAAACCATTGATGTTCAAAATGGATTAACAGTGATGGAGGGTGCAGTTCAAAATGATATTCCAGGAATTGATGCTGATTGTGGTGGAGGAATGGCGTGCGCTACTTGTCATGTATACGTAAAAGAAGATTGGTTAGATAAACTCCCAACTAAAGAAGATGGCGAAGAGGATATGTTAGACATGGCATATGAACCAAAACAAAATAGTAGATTAAGTTGCCAACTAATTGTTTCAGATGTGTTAGATGGTTTGGAAGTAACTATTCCAGAAAAGCAAGCTTAAATGAATAAAACAGATGTATTAATAATTGGAGCAGGACCAACAGGATTATTCTGTGCTCATCAACTTGGAATTATAGGACTTCAGTGTGAAATTGTAGATAATCTAGATAAACCTGGTGGACAGTGTATCGAGCTTTATCCTGATAAACCCATTTATGATATCCCTGCCGTTCCCGAATGTACTGGAGAGGAATTAACAAATAATCTTCTTCAACAAGTTAAACCGTTTAATATTAAATTTCATTTAAATGAAAGAGTAGAAGAATTAAAGAAAGTTGAAAATCGTTGGCATATAAAAACTAGTGGAAACCAAGAATTTGATGTAGCTGCAATAATTATTGCTGGTGGAGTTGGATCTTTTGAACCAAGAAAATTTCCAGCTAAAGAATGTGAAAAATTTGAGGGATCTTCACTGCTCTACTCAATTAAAGATAAAACAATTTTTAATGATAAAACTGTCTCCATATTTGGTGGTGGAGACTCTGCTCTAGATTGGGCAATCGAATTATCAAACACTTCTAAAGTAAATTTAATCCACAGACGTGACGGATTTAGTGGAGCTGAAGCTAGTGTACAAAAAGTAAAAGAATTAAACGATCAGGGAAAATTAAATCTATACACTAAATATCAAATGGACTCTGTTAGTGGTGATAACCGAATCAGCTCAGTAAAAATAAAACATGATGATGGAGAAACCAAAGAATTACAATCTGATTATGTTCTTGGTTTTTTTGGTTTGATTATGCAGCTTGGTCCCATTTTAAATTGGGGATTAAATATCAATAAAAAATCAGTCGAAGTAAACACTGAAAACTTTGAGACAAATGTAGATGGTATATTTGCTATAGGAGATATTTGTTCTTACCCAGGTAAATTAAAATTAATTCTTTCTGGTTTTCATGAAGGAGCTCTAGCTGCAAGAGGTTGCTTTAAATATGCAAGACCAGATGAAAAATTAAGATTTGAATTTACAACTACATCAAAGGCTGCACAAGAAAGACTCGGTGTAAAAAAATGATAGAACTATTTTCTGCCAATACTCCTAATGCTTGGAAAATTAGTATAATGCTTGAAGAAATTGCTTATGAATACAAAGTATCCCCAGTTGATATTTATAATAAAGAGCAATTTAAGGATGAATTTTTAAAAATAAGTCCGTTTGGTAAAATTCCAGCAATAATAGATCATGAAAACAACAAAAGTATTTTTGAATCTGGTGCAATTTTAACTTATTTAGCTGAAAAAAGTGGAAAACTTTTTGATCAGAAAGATAGACTGGTAATTAATCAATGGTTGATGGCTCAAGTTGGAACAGTAGGACCTATGTTTGGTCAACATCATCAATTTCATCATTTTAATCCTGGAAAAAGTGAATTTGGCGAAGAACGATTTTTTAATATTGCAAAAAGAATTTATGGAGAACTAGATGCAAGATTAAAAGATACAAAATATCTCGCTGGATCAGATTATACGATTGCAGATATTGCGACTTGGCCATGGTTAGCAAGACATGAATGGCACGATATTGGTTTAAAAAATTATCAAAACTTATCAAGATGGTATCAACAGATTTCTGAACGTGACGCAGTTATTAAAGGATATGCCTTTATGGATAAAGAGGCAAAAATACCTAAACCTTAAAAACTTTATAAAAACAACTTATAGAGTGTACTTAGTATTCCGTAGCCTGAGAATTCAATCGCAACAATAATAATAATTATTAAGATTAATTTTTTATTCATTTCAAAAATAAGTACAATAGTAGAATAACCCAAAAAAAAGGGTAATAAAAATAAATATATTTCTTTGCAAAAAGAAAAGATATTGAATTTTCTTTAGAAGTTTTTCGTTTAATTTTTTTAGTCATCCGCATGAACTTTTTCATCTTTTTCATGCTTTTCCTGTGCAGCGATTGTATATTTAGCAACCGGTCTTGCCATTAATCTTTTTAAACCAATTGGTTCAGCTGTATCTAAACAATACCCATAGGTATCATCCATAATTCTTCTTAAAGCTTTATCGATTTCAGAAATTAATTTTATTTGCCTATTAATTGCTTTCATTTCCACATTTTTATCGATGTATGAACTCGCCTGATCCACAAGATCAGCAGATATGTTATTGTCATCCATGCTTCCGTTATAAAGAGCTTCATTGTTTGCTTTAATTAATTCTTTCTTCCACTCTTTTAATTTCATTCTAAAAAATACTTTATGTTTTTCGCACATATATTTTTCAGTTTCTTTCGGAACGTAAGTTTTTGAAATTTTTATAATAGCTTTTTTAGCTGGTGAGCCCAGAGTTTTTTTTGGCTTGATTACAACTTTGGTTTTTGGTTTAGATACTTTTTTCTTTGCTTTAGCAATCTTTGGCATAGCTTGATTTTGAATGGACGGAGTATATTCAGCAAAATAGGGGTGTCAAGCAAGCTGAATTGTTATAAATATTTATAAATGACTGCAAATAACAAAAATACAGACAATCTTTTTTATATTTTTGTTACATCTCATCTAATTTTTTGGACTTTGATTCCAACTGTTACAAATCACAATTTACCCCTAGATACAATTGAAGCTTTAGCTTGGGGAAGTAATTTAGATTGGGGTTTTAATAAGCACCCTCCTATGAGTGCTTTTTTTGCTGAATTTTTTTTTCAAATTTTTGGGTCACAGGACTGGGTTTATTATTTGTTGAGTCAGATTTTTGTAATTATTTCATTTTATTATGTATTTAAACTTTCCAACGAAACACTAAAAAATAAATTTCTCGGTTTAATTTCAGTTTTATTAATTGAAACAATTTATTTTTATAATTTTACTACACCTGAGTTTAACGTAAATGTATGCCAATTGCCTTTTTGGTCTTTAACAGCTTATTATTCTTGGAAAATTTATAGTGGTAAAAATATTAAATTTTGGGATTGTTTTTTAATTGGTTTGTTTGGTGCACTAGGACTTTTATCAAAATATTTATTTGTCTACTTATTGGTTTCAATCAGTTCTTTATTTATTTATTTAATTCTTAAAAATGAAAGAAAGTTTGATTTTAAATACTTAATTGCAATAGAAGTCTTTATTGTCGCTTTAGTTCCCCACTTAATTTGGCTTAACAACAATGAATTCATTACAATTACTTATGGACTTGCACTTTCGCTGTTATCTAAATGATGGATCATTGCCCATGATGTAGTTACATCATAAACCATTTTTTCAAACGACTGGTTTAAATTTGGCCAGATTATTTCTCTTTGATAAGCACCTGTGGAATAATTAGCTAAAAAATCTTTTTCACTGATTGCAAAAAAATTTCCCCAAAACATCCATAGCTTTGCAAGAACTGGGTTATTACTATTTATTGCCTCGTTATGTCTAATAGATATCTCTAACGACTCCCAGAATTTTTGTCCTGTTTCATGTCTTAATTGATCTTTATGAACTTTGTAAAGATTTTTATTATCTTTATATTTTTTTCTTAAAACTTTTCTATCACCATAAACCCAATCTCTGTAATGACCTCTCAGTTCTTTTTCTGTAAGAATTTTTCCTTTCCATGAAAATTCAGGAACTTTGTCTAGTTGGTTTA
>CACHBY010000018.1 GCA_902578175.1 uncultured Pelagibacteraceae bacterium | reverse complement strand
AATCATGTTTTGAAATTCGTGATGATATTCTATTACATTTAAATTTTTACTATCAATTGCTTTTTTACAAAACCGAACCAGATCGATCAATGAAGTAAGATGTGAAGAAATCACATATGGTGTCTCGTAAATTTTTGCATTTTCCGTAACAAAATGTCCAATAGGTAATCCTCTCATGTGTGCTTGAATTGCTGACGAACATCCCCTGTGAATTACTCCAGAAGAGGCATTAATCCAGGGTGTAATTTCACCTTCATATATAACTTTTATTTTTTTAAGTTCTTTAGAAAAATCTATCCAGGCTTTTATATCTTCGTTTGGGTGTGGTCTTATAATTATTAAAGGAGATCCTTCTGCTTTATCATAATCTTTCAATAATTTTTTAAAAAAATTAAACTCTTTAAAAGTTATATCTGCTCTTTCTTTTTCAAATTCATACTCATCTCTCAAACTTTTCCATTGAGAATGCTTATAAACACTTAACCTTTCATCAATAACTTTTTCTGAATTATATCCAAAATCTGATGAAAAAAGAATGAAATCACCATACTTTTTTAAAATCAAGTCTGTTTCTTTTTTAAATAAATAATCATTTTCTTTTCTCCATAAATCAATTCTTGGCCATCCTGTACATCTAACTTTGGAACTCATTTCAGAAAAAATATTAATCGAGGTATCAAAACCATATTTTCCTATTACATAATATCTATCGATTAGTTTTTCTGTATCTGGCCAAATTCTATCTTTTGCAGTTTTAGCGTAATCTTTTTTAACTGTTCCCAATTCTTCATCTAGTATTACAAAATTATCACATTTTTTTTTTAATTCTATTAATGGTTTTAGCTCAAGTCCTCCCTTATAAAAAAAAATACCACCTTTAATACTTTTAGACTTTATAAGTCTAAAGATAGAATCAGATGACCCAATATAAATTCTAAATCCTGCCTTGATCGCATATGATGCTAAGTATATTTTTGATAAAAACTCTCTGTATTTAAATTCAATTGGTAAAAACAAATTTTTTTTTTTCTCGATCATCTTTTGTACACCACTCTAAAATTTTAAATGGTATTAAATATTTATTTTAATAAATTTTTTTTCATGATTATTTTCTTTCAGATATTTTTTTTGATGGGACACCAGCATTTATACTAAATGGCTCTGTGTCTTTTGTTACTACCGCATTGGAACCTACAATTGATCCTTTGCTAACAACTACTCCTTTGTTAATGCAAACATTGGAACCTAACCAAACATCATCTTCAATTAAAACATCTTTATAGATATATTCTTGCTCGCAAATATTTTTTGATTTTTCATATTTATGGTCATTTGCATTAATTGAAATATTTCTTGCAAACATAACGTTTTTTCCAATTTTAATATTGCCTCCACCATTGATAATTGTATATGGACCAATCGAGGTATTTTCTCCAATTTTAATTGTACCCTCTCGCGCTGAAACAATACGGACATCACAATCTATACTCACATTATCTTCTATCAATATTTTTCCATCTTCTCTGTTTCTTAAATCAATAACTCCAAAAATAGAAACATTATTCCCTAACCTTATATTGCTTCCCTTGCCATTAATTTTAAGTTTGGGAGTACCTTCAATATAAAAATTTTTTCCAATACTAATGCCATAAAATTTTAATATTAATTTAATTATATAACTATAAAAAAACCAAAATTTTTTTTTTGTTATCAAAGATATCATCTTAATATTATAGTTTATTATTATGCTGTTTCTCTAAAAAAATCTTTGTATTTAAAAAATTAAACAAAAATTTACTGTTACTATTAGTGAGTTCTTCTTGACTAATTAATTTTTCTATACTTTGCTTAGAAACTAAATTAAATACTTCTGAGTCGTCTAATAAATAGTCTCTTATATTTGGGTCCGACAAATCAAGCAAATCATAAATAGGAGCATTAAATCCAACCTTTCGTCTTTCATCTAAAACAAAATCTGGAACTATGCCTCTCATAGCATCACGTAATACTGCCTTTGTTCGACCATCTTTAATTAAATTTTCAACAGGGACAGAATAGGCTGCCTCAAACAAATTTTTATCTAAAAATGGCGATCTGTTTTCCATAGAAAAATACATAGCGTTAAGATCATCTTCATGCAAAATTACAGGAACACTTTCTACAAACATTTCATTAAGCATTCTATTTCTTAAAACACTGTCCACATAGATATTCTCTTTAAAATCTTCATGCCAATTTTTTTTTAAAAAAGAAGAAAATACATTATTGTTCATATAAATATGGTCTCTAAATTTCGGATTTTGCAAATATAAGTTTGGATCTTTTAAGAAAGGATTACGGACAATATTTTTAATGTATTTGTTCCAGGCAATTTTTGAATTTTCAAATAATTTTTTATTTTTTGATATTTCGTAGAGATATAAATTATGATGGTCATAATAACCTGTGAAAAGTTCATCGGCACCAGTTCCACTAATAGTTACCTTATATCCTTTTTCAGAAACTGCGCGCATAAGTTGCCAATGAATATAATAACTAATTGTATAAACAGGAGCATCATGATTGTCTATCAAAGAACTTAAATTTTTTAAAAATTCAAATTGACTTAATTGAACAGATGTATGTTTAATTCCAAGCTCATTTACACATCTATCTACAATGGATTGTTCCTCGTATCTGGAATCTGTATTTACAATTGTAAATCCATGAACGTCACATCCTAATTTCTTTGAAGCAATAGATATCAAGCTATTTGAGTCTACTCCACCGCTCATACAAAAAGCAATGGGAACGTCAGAACGCATACGTATTTTTACGGCATTTATAAGCTTGTCTCTTATTATTGATACAGAATCTTCATAAGTTAATTTTTTATTTTCCTCAAAATTTGGTTTCCAAAACCTTTGGGAGACTTCTTTGCCATTAAAATTAATCCTTAAACAAGTTCCTGGAGATAATTCCTCTACTCCTTCAAAAAAAGTTTCTTTAGATTTATACAGAGACCTATATCCATTAACTAAATTTCTTATTAAATGGTTTTGATTTATACTTGGAGAACGATTGGCTAATGTTGAAAGTCCTTTAATTTCAGAGGCAAAATATAAACCTTTATTTTTTCTCCAAAAATATAAAGGTTTTTCGCCAAATCTATCTCTAGACAACAGCATTGTACCATTTGTCTCATTGTACCAAGCAAAAGCCCACATCCCCTCTAGTTTTTCAAGAGCCTTTTCTCCCCATTGATACAAAGAGTGTATTAATACCTCTGTATCCCCAAATGTTTGAAATTTGTGACCTAGGTCTTTTAGTTTTTTTCTTATTTCCAAATAATTATAAATTTCTCCATTAAAAATTAAAACTGTATCTTTGTAAAAAAAAGGCTGGTTTGATCTTGTATCCAAGTCAATTATAGAAAGTCTACGATGTAAAAGTATAGTTTTTTGATCTTTAAATGTATTATTATAAATACCATGTTGGTCTGGACCTCTGTGCTCTAAAATTTTACTAGTTGATTTAACATGATTTATTGTTGGAGGATTTTTACCAATATATCCAGCTATACCACACATTTTAAAATTTAATAATCTGATTTATTTAAAATTTTTCTTATTAATTATTTGTCCAAATTTTATCTTATGATTAACTTTTCTTCCAATTAACTTTTTTTCATCACCCGGAGGAAAGCCTAAACCTGGCCGTATCCACGTTAGATCTGATAAACTAAGTCTCTTTCCAACAGATAAATCATGTGCTGCTGCTATTGAACGACGTCCATAAAAGTTCATATCTTTTTCGCAAATTTGAATTTTTTTTTCTTCAACACCAAAAACTAATTCAGCCTTACGAACTCTATCAACTAACAGCTTCATGTCGCTGGGGTCAGCAGATAAATGATGGTCTCTAAAATCAGAATAATTCTTATCAATTGTAAAATGTTTTTCAATTATTCTAGCTCCTGCAAATACTGAACTGACAGCCGTATCAATGCCTAATGTGTGGTCTGAATATCCAATTTCGATATTTGAGAAATAATTTTTTAAAAAGATTATTGAAGCAAGATTTGCTTGATCTGATGGGACAGGATAACCACTTACACAATGTAAAAACGCAATTTTTGATTTAAGTTTTCTTACATTCAAGAATTTTTTAAGTTCCCTGTAAAGTTTTTTAAGTTGATTTAAATCAGCACTGCCAGTCGATAAAATAATTGGTTTACCAAAGCTAGAGACTTTTTTTATCAAAGGATAAAAATTATTATCACCAGAAGAAATTTTAAAAAGTGGTTGAATTTTATTAAGAAACTTTGCACTCTCTAAGTCGAATGGAGTTGAAAAAAAAATTAATCCTTTCTCTTTAGCTATCTTTGATAACTTTTCGAATTGTTCATGAGAAAATTGAAAATTTATTAATCTTTTAAGTCTTGCTTGATCACCTCCAGAAAGTTGATAAGGAATAAATGTTTGAAATTTTACTGCATCAACTTTAGCTATTGCAGCTTGTTGGATCATCTTTTTTGCTAATTCAAAATTTCCCTCATGATTATTACCAATTTCCGCAACAATAAAAATTTTTTTTGAGGTATTTATTTTTCCTATTTTCATTATTTCAGTTTTTTTTGGTGAAAGTGAAGAACATATGAGGATGAGCTTATAAGAAAACCTAGTTTTGCATATAAATTAAGAGAAGAAATATTAGAAATTTGTGTTCCAACTTCTATTTGATTGAGGTTGTCTAAACAGTTTAAAGAAGCGAATGAAATCATATTTTTTGCAAAACCTTTGCCTCTGTATTTCTCGTCAACTGCGATAAGATCAATAATTATTGTTTTGTTATCTTTAGATAATAGCTGTAAAAATCCTACAACATCAGAGTTATATTCTACAACTATCATCCACTTACCTCGTTTTCCAGAGAAATAGTTTCCTGCCCATTCTTCTTTAATTTTGCAAGAAGTTAAATAAGGAATTTGAGGATCAGAATGAAAACGACTAAATTTAAAAGAATTTTTAGCTATATTTCTTATAGATATTTGGTCACTTGGCTTTGCAAATCTGATAAAGTTGTTTTTTTTACTTTTAGGGAAACTTTTAGAAATTAGCTGTATATTTGTGTCTACAATATAAAAACCAAATTTTTGAAGAAATTTTAATTTATTAACTTCTAAAACAGGTATTTTAGTCCAGATAAAAATTTCATCTTTAGAAAAATCTTTTATTACATTTTCTGTAAATGAATTTTGTAAAAAGAATGTTGGTTTACCAATTATTTTCGATAACCACTCATCTAATACTATTTGTTCCAAATTTTAATCCACATAATTATTTTTTTTGAACAAATCCGGTTTACTAGCAGCAAATTTTTTGTACCATTCTAAATATTTAGGATATCCTTTCTCAAGAGGCCAACTTGGATTATAACTAAGTAAATCTTTGGCCTTATCCACATTTAACGTTCCCCTCTTAGGCATAAGTTTATCACGATTTACGTTACGTAAATTTACTTTGGGAAAATATTGCTTAATAATATCTGCCATATTTGCTACTGAACACGCGCTCCCATATGTCAGATTAAATATTTGGTTAAAAGCATTTTTATTTCCAATACATTTTATGACACCATCAACTAAATCCTCAATGTAAGTAAAATCAAGTGCTTCCGATCCATTGTCAGACATAACTATATCTTCACCAAACAAAGCATTTTCAATAAATATTTGCCCGACACGCCGACTTATACATCTCTCTCCATATAAAGCAGATGGACGAATAATAGTATAAGGCAAGTCAAAAACTTGGTTGTAAGCAATTATAATTTTCTCTGAAGAATATTTTAGTGCTCCATATATACCTAGTGGTTCACAACTATCATCTTCATGAGCCTGATTGTTTTTAAAATTTCCATAAACCATACTAGATGAAAAAAATATAAACTGCTCAACATTAAAAGCAGAACTTCTTGAGCAATCAAGTGTATTTTCAAGAGTAAGAAAACTATGATCAAATGTTGAATAAGGGTCTTTGTTTGATCTATTAGCATGGGAAACTGCCGAAAGATGGATTATTATTTGAGGATCTATAATTGATAAAAGTTTGCTTATAGCATGATAATTTCTTGCATCTTGTACCTTTAAGTTTATTTTGGCATTTTTAATTAACTCCATTCTCTGCATAATCATTGCGCCAGATAAATTAGGGTGAGGAAGATTATCGGAATTATCTAATAAAGATAAAAAGTTATTTACTTGCATCCCATCAACTATAGAAACTTCGGCACCCAATGACTTTAATTTTAAAGCCAAATTGTGTCCAATAAAACCTGCTCCACCTATTAAAGCTACTCTTTTACCTTTAATATCTTTAAAATTACTCATAAAAACCTTTCTATACAAATTTTTAACTCTGAACCAATAATTTTCATATCATTAACATTTAAATGTGGTCCTACTGGAAGTGCAATAATATTGTCACTTATTAGAGCAGCAACAGGATAATTTTTGTGGTTGTATCCATATTTATCCTTATAATATTTCATTCTTGGCACAGGCTGAGGATAATAAACACTTGTTCCAATGCCTTTTTTGCTAAGAGAAGAAATGATTTCAGGACGTTTCAAAGCAATTTCATTATTAAGTAATACGCCTAGACAATAATAACAACTTTCCAAATAACCGTCGGAAGGCTGTGATAGAACTCTCAAACCAGAGGTATTTTTTAAAACTTTTTCTAATGCTAAAAAATTTTCTTTACGTTTAATTAAAAAGTTTTTAAGTTTTTTAATTTGTTCTATTCCAATAGCAGCATGTATTTCGCTCATACGATAGTTAAAACCCAAATCAATAGCGTCGTAAACACCAGGTATCTTCCGCTCACCATGTGTTCGATTTACACCAAAAGCCTTAAGCAAATTAAGTTTTTTTGCAAGTTCAGAATCCTTAAGGATAATCATTCCTCCCTCGGCCGTGGTCATATGTTTAACTGGATAAAATGAAAAAACACCCGCGTCTCCATGAAGACCGGTATGAATTCCTTTAATGGTTGCCCCTAGTGATAACGCACAATCTTCAAGTACGAATAGATCATGTTTTTTGGCAATATCTGTTATCCTTGGCATGTCAACTGGTGCACCTAAGTAATGAACTACAGCTATGGCCTTAGTTTTTGGAGTAATTGCAGCCTCAATTAGATCTATATTTATGTTTCCAGTTTCTTCTTCAGAATCAACAAAAACAGGACGAGCTCCTGTAAGCTCTACAGCATGAGCGGTCGCTATGTGTGTTTGAGCAGGAACAATTACCTCATCTCCAGGGCCATAACCTAAAGCAAAATAAATTAAATGCATTCCAGCGGTGCATGAAGAGACACTTACAGAATTTGGAGATCCTGTAAAAGCTCCAAAATCTTTTTCAAACTTTGTAGCTACTGGTCCATGAACAAGTATTGAGCCGTCCATTACTTTCATGACAGCTTCTCTTTCCTCTAAACCAATAATTGGTTTTCCAAATGGTATATTGTACATATAAAATTATTTATAGACCTAGCGAAAAATATTACAAGTATTCTATATTTATCTTTTGACCCATTTTAACTGCTTGTTCAGCAGCCAAACAAATGCTTGTTGTAGTAAAAACTTCTTCATCATTAACTATAGGTTTTTTCATATTATTAATTAAAGATTCACAAAAAGAAAGTAAAACCTTGCCCCTATCTGTTTTTGCAGGATAGTTTGAATGTTCTTTTTTAAATAATTTATCAGGATTACTTGACTCAACCCAGAATGTATTTGTTGTATCATGAATAAAACTTAGTTTTTTTCCAAAAAGTTTAAGTGAATGAAAATGTGGATGAACACATCCTCCATGAGCAGAAATTTTAATAATCATTTCATTATCAAAAGATAACAAAAGTGTTACAAAATCATTATATTTTTGTTTTGTACCTTTAGTAGTTATATTGTTTCCTAAAGCTTGAACGCTTACCGGTTTCTGACCAACAATCCATACTGCTAAATCAATCATGTGAACAGCTGCTCCATGAATAATTGAATAAAAATTTGCATCCGCTCTCCATCCTGAGGTTAATTTTTCTTTACGTCCCCACAAATAATCTGTCTCTAAATAATAAATTTCTCCCATTGTTTTTTCTCTAACTTTCTCACGGACTTTTAGAAAAAGTGGACATGAGCGTAAAACCATGTTCGATGATATTTTTAAGTTAGGATTAATTTTTAATGCGTTTCGAATATTTAAAGCCTCACCTTCATTAAGACACAGCGGCTTTTCTACAAAAACATGCTTCCCATTTTTTAAAGCATCAATTACTTGTTGATGATGTGATTCATCATAAGAAGCTATACAAATCAAATCAATATTTGGATCGGTAAATATATCTTTATCATCCTGGGTTTTATTCACATTAGCAAACTCAGTGCCTACTTTTGAAAGTTTATGCTTGTCTTTATCACAAAGCCATACTAGATCACAATTATTGTAAGCATATAATGTTCTTGCGTGATGCAAGCCTACTCCCAATCCAATAACTGCTGCTTTAATTTTTTTATTTACAATCAAATTTGATCCTCTTTGTTTTTTAGGTTATTAAATATATTCAATATTACAACTTATCTTATAACCTCTATAGGAAAAAGACTGTTATACTTTTTTTTATTTCTCTTAGTCCATCCCTCAAGTTTTTTTATATCTCCAATTTCATCAACTGATAATTTATGATTAGGCTTTATACTTTTTGAACACATAATATTAAAAATTTCAAAACTTTTAGAATTTTTATAAAAGTATCTTGTTAAATGTTCCCTATTTTCATCATTAGAAATTTTTTTTTGTATTCTAAGAAATGTTTTGGTTTTAATTAATTCTACACTCATTCCTCTTGGAAATGTTCTTGGAAATATATTTGTTACCAAATCATAAGTTCCCTGGTTATATATTGATAATGCTTGTTTAAACAGCGGTGTTAAAAGCAATGGACTGTCACCACAAATTCTAAAAAATGCGTCACATTTGTGTTTTTTTAATACAACAGCAAATCTCTCTGACACATCCTCCAGTGATCCTCGTTCAACTTTAATACCAAGATATTTTCCGTAAAGTGCAAGTGGGTCATCTGATTTTTTATTGCTTGTTGCTAATATGATTGATGATTTTAATTTTGTTTTTTTTATACATTCAATTATGTGAGCTAAAATTGGTTTTCCTAAAAATGGTGCTAGAACTTTGCCAGGAAATCGAGAAGAATTCATCCTACACTGAATAATAAACTTTACAATCATAATTTAAATTTAGTTTGAAATTTAATAGTCACAGTTAGTTTTCGATTATAACACTGATTTTTTAAAAGATTTAATTTTTTGCATAATTTTAATTCTATTTAGTCTAAAATTTAGTTATTTTCTAATTCTATCATTTCTATTTTTTTTATTATAAGGTCATTTATCATTTGAGCGCCTTTGATCGAAGGATGATCATCATCATAATAGAAATTTTCATTATTATTATAAGTTACACATCTATCTTTTATATAACTATTACAAAATAATATATGTGGATAAACTCGATAAATATTATTTCCTTTTATTGAATTTAGCATTTTAAAAGTAGATTTTGTTCTTTCTTCAAAAACTTTAAAAGATGTAGATGTGTCTGCAAACTCTAAATTTCCAGTAAATTTATTTTTTCTATCTATAAATATTTTTCTATTTGGCTTCCAACCAACCTCTGGTATTGGATATAACAATATTATCTTATTATTTTTTGCCAATTCTAATATTTCTTCGTAAAAAGAATTTTGAATATTGTAATATTTTCCCTTAGATACATAATATGATTTAGTTTTATTTGACTTGATACCACCTCCTTCAATTCCACCCTCTTGATTATCAAAAAAATAATTACTCAAATACACAGGAAATCGTCCTCCAAATATGAAAATTTGGTTTTTTTCTTTTAATAATTTGCTTTTCAATTTTTGAAAAAATTCATCATTGCAATATTTGTGTACCTTTTTTGATTTTCTAAAAACATAATCAAATCCAGGAAAATATACACATCCACCAAATGTATAAGTTATAAATTGGTAGTTTTTGCCTACTAATTTTTCTTTTAAATCGAAATTGATAGAGGCTATATTGCTATCTCCAATAACATAAATTTTTTTACCTGAAAAAATATTAAAATGACAACCTTCAGGGTTGTGATGACATATCTCATTATTTTCATTTTTTAACAAATTCCATGTTTGCTGTGTAAAAATTTCTTTAATTATTTCTGGAAGTCTATTTTTATATCCATCTTTTACTAAAACACTAAAATTAAAACTAATTAGAAATGTAAAAAAAATAATTAAAATTATTGAGAGTTTTTTAAAGGAATAATTCTTATTTCTTGCGGGTCTTTCTATAAAAAAGTAAGATAATATTGAAAGTACCATTATAGCTACTCCAATCAATAGTTTATTAAAGATATCAGCTTTGATAAATTCTGTCACTCTTGCGAAAGCAAAAATAGGATAATGCCAGAGATAAAGTGAATAAGATATTAAACCTATTCCAACAAATAATTTTGTTGATAATATTTTGGTTATTATTTCATCTTTACTTGCAAACCAAATAATTAAACAAACCCCGAAAACAGGTAAAAGTGTATAGACTGAAGGATGAAACATTTCATCTTCAAAAAATAAAACAGAAGAACCAATTAAAAAAACTCCAACAGAAGGGAATATTAAATTTAAAATCCTATTTTTACTTCTATATCCTTTTTTAATCTCAAAATATGCTAAAGATGAACCTGCTAACAATTCCCACATTCTTGTATGAATAAAATAAAAAGAAATTGAAGGATAATTTCTACTTGTCCACTCAGCAATTAACAAACTAATTAAAAATCCAAAAATTAAAACATGCAATAAATATTTTTTAAAATATTTAAATGTAAAAAATAAAATCAAAGGAAATATTATATAATATTGTTCCTCAACAGATAAAGACCAAGTATGAAGGAGTGGTTTATATAATGCCCAATTATCTGCATATAATTGTCCTGAATAATGAAAATAAAGATTTGAAGCAAATCCCAAAGAGTAAATAATTGATTTTGAAAAATCTATAAAATCATCTGGCATCAAGTACATCCAAGCAAAGGGTACCGTTGCAGTCATAACAAACAATAATACTGGTAATATTCTCCTTACTCTTCTTTCATAAAATTGTTTTACTGAAAATTCTCCTGTATTTAATAACTCTTTAAAAATAATGGACGTAATTAAGTAACCGGATATGACAAAGAATATATCAACACCAATAAAGCCACCTTTAAAAGGCTGATAACCAAAAATATATACTTGTGCATGATAAAGAATAACAATACCTACAGCAACTGCTCTTAAACCATCAATTTCAGGACGATATACAATTTTCACAATTAGGATCTATCAAAATAATGACCAAAAAAAAACTTTAAAACTGCGACAATTTGAAAATATTTATATTAATGACTAAAATATTAACACAATGGATTAAATTACTTTAAGTTTAATTAAATTTTTATCTTTCAGATTGTCATTAAATATAACTTTTTTGCTTCCCTTAATAAAAGTAGATGGATTTAATTTTAACAATTCTCTAGTCTCGTTATAAACTGCACTGCAATTTACAACTGAAAAGAAAAAAGGTTTTTTTATATATTTAATCAGTTTTTTTTTTTTTAAAATATTTTCAATTTTGATTGTATTTATAGGTAAATCACTTAAATTTTTGAATCTCAAAAAATCATAATCATAAGAAGTTTTTATTTTATTTCCTATTTTTTTTTTAACTTTAAAAGATTTATAAAACCGAAAATTACATCCAGCTAAATGCTGAACGTGATGGATATACGTACAAGTTTTCCAAAAAGGTACCCCAATGTTGACAAATTTTACATTGTACTCAATTAAGTTTTGGAAAGGACTGTTTATTCCAAAACTAAATATACCATGTCCTTGTTTTATAATTTTTTTAAATTTTCCAATTGCAGAGAGAGAATGGATTGAATGATCTGATCTTAAAGAAGCTTTGTTATCTAAAAAGGTTTGACTAAATATTCCTAAGTCAGATTTTGTTTTTTTTAAGTTAAAAAACATTGTTTTGGTTGTTGAATACGAAAAAGTAGGACAAATTAATGAACCTTTGTTTGAAATATACTCTTTCAAAACTTTTAAAACAAACTTAGTTAACAGAACTTTATTTTTATAAATTATATTAATTTTAATTGGTTGATTTATAAAACTTAAAAATAATCCACCCATGTCTACAGACAAATACAAATGATCTTTGGGCTTGACACCTGACAGTTTCAAATTTTCAATTATAATTTTCTTTAAATC
>CACHBY010000017.1 GCA_902578175.1 uncultured Pelagibacteraceae bacterium | reverse complement strand
GATGCTAACTCTAATGAAAAAAGATTAAAAGAAGAAAAGTCAGACTTAATCGAGATAGATTCAAAATATTTTGAAACAGAAAAGTTATCTAATGAAGATCTAAAAAATGCAAAAAATGAACTTGAAAGAGAGCAAAAAGAAGTTGACGAAGTAGTTAACAATCTAGCTGATGATACAATTAAAATAAGCAGTGGTCCTATAAAGAATGTAAAAAATTCAATTTCTAGAGCAAAAGAACTAATTGATAGTAATGAAATAAATCAAGCAGTTACATTGCTCGATAGATGTAATATGGAATTAGACAATTTTATTAATGATTTAAAAAATGAAAAGTCAAGAACAGAGTTATTAAGTGTAAATGAGAAATCTCATAATATTAAAATACTTCAAGAAAAGTATGCTGATGCGTATAGTAAAAATCAGTCAATAAAGAATGAGTCAGTAAAAAGAAATGAAAGAATAAAAACAATAGAGACTGAAATAGAAAGCTGGAAAAATCTTTTATCTAATTCAGAAAAAATGGTTAATGAATTGACTGAAAGGAAAAATAAATTATCTAAACAATTAAATGATTTAGAAAATCAGCCAAGAGTACAAGCAGAAAGAAAAGGTCAAATTTCTGAAAATTTAAGAATTTCTGATGAAGAAAAAATAGAGAATGAAAAAATTATAGAAGAAACTGATAAAAAAATTGAAACGTTAAGAACTCAATTAAATGAAATACAAGAGCAATCAATTCAAATAAGAGAGCGAAAAGCTAGTTCAGGAGCAACCATAGAAGGTTTACAAAAAAGAAAATATGATTTGCTTGATAGAATTAATACAGAATTAAATTTAACAGAAGAAAATATTTTAGAAAATTCAAATTTATTCGGAGTTGAAGAACTTCCAAATCATGTTGATCAAGAAGATGCTTTAGATAAAAAAAAACAACAAAGAGATCAATTGGGATCTGTAAATTTAAAAGCAGATGAAGAAACCAGTAAGTATGAAGAAGAAATAAAAAAAATGGAACAAGATCGTAGTGACCTAGTTACTGCAATAGTTAAACTTAAAGATAGTATTGATGAGCTAAATCAAAAAGGAAGAGAAAGACTTGTTGAAGCATTTGAAAAAGTTAATAGAAAATTTAATGAGGTTTATACAAAACTTTTTAATGGTGGAAATGCCAAACTTGAATTGGTAGATTCTGATGATCCATTGGAAGCTGGGTTAGAAATGTTGGTTAGCCCACCAGGAAAAAGGCTTCAATCTATAACTTTACTATCTGGTGGTGAACAAGCCCTAACTGCCCTATCGTTAATTTTTGCTGTGTTTTTAACTAACCCTTCTCCAATTTGTGTTTTGGATGAGGTAGACGCTCCACTTGATGATGCTAACGTAACAAGATTTTGTAGCTTGCTTGAGGAGTTAATTAAAATTACTAACACTAAATTCATAATTGTTACTCACCACGCCTTAACAATGTCTAAAATGAACAGGCTTTATGGTGTAACTATGCCTGAAAAAGGTATAAGCCAACTAGTTGCTGTAGACCTTCAAAAAGCAGAAAGTATGGTTGCTTAAGCAAAATAAATGGCAAAAGACCCTTTTAAAACTCGCTTAGAGATTGCAAAAAGTAAGATTTCTAAGAAAAATCTTTATAACAAGAAGGATAACCCCTCACCTATTGGAACAGCATTCAAATTGAGCACAGAGCTTGTGTCTGCAGTTGCTGTGGGGACAATTATTGGGTTTATTTTTGACAAGACCTTTGGTACTAAACCCTGGTTTATATTAATATTTTTTTTTGTTGGTGTGATCGCCGGAATAATGAATGTGATTAAATCAGCAAAGAAGATGCAAAAATAAGTTACTACTATGGCAGCAAATCCAATGTCCCAATTCGATGTTTATAGAATTGGACCTGAAATAAAAGTTGGAGCATTTGATATATCTTTCACAAACGCAAGTTTGTTTATGATTATAAGTACAGTTTCTATTTTATTAATTTTTAATTTAGGATCTAAAAAAAACTCAGTCTTACCAAATAAAATTCAATTATTAGCAGAACTTAGCTACACCTTTGTTTCCAAAATGATAAGTGATACAGCTGGTTCTAAAGCAAAACCGTATTTTGCTTTTATTTTTTCATTGTTCATGTTTGTTTTGTTCTGCAACATGTTCGGAATGATACCGTACACATTCACTGTAACTAGTCATATTATTGTTACATTTGTTCTCGCTGCATTTATCTTTATCAGTGTAACAGTAATAGGATTTATTAAACATGGTTTTGGATATTTAAAATTATTTGTACCAAGTGGAGTACCAGTTGTATTGCTTCCTTTAATAGTAGTAATTGAGATTATTTCTTATCTAAGTAGACCAATAAGTCTATCAGTTAGATTATTTGCAAATATGATGGCTGGTCATACAATGATGAAAGTTTTCGGAGGCTTTGTAATTAGTCTTGGAATAGTTGGTGGATGGCTTCCACTTAGTTTTTCAGTTGCATTAACTGGTTTGGAGATATTAGTTGCTTTTCTTCAAGCATATGTTTTTGCAATTTTAACCTGCATCTATTTAAATGATGCATTAAATTTACACCATTAACAACAGAGGAGGATATAATGGAATTAGAAGCAGCAAAAATGATCGGAGCAGGTTTAGCAGCAATAGCTTTAGCTGGTGCCGGTGTTGGTATTGGAATAATTTTCGGAAATTATTTATCAGGTGCTATGAGAAACCCATCAGCAGCTCAGAAACAATTTCCAAACCTACTTTTAGGTTTCGCACTTGCTGAAGCAACAGGATTATTTGGATTAGTTGTTGCATTGATTATTTTATTTGCGTTTTAAGTTAATGGTCAAAAAAATATATCTTCATCTAATATTTTTAAGCTTCTTTTTTATTAAAGAAGCTTTTGCAGCTGAAAGTGGAGGTATGCCTCAATTAAATCCGGAGTTTTGGGTTTCTCAGATTTTCTGGTTGGTACTTACTTTTGGAATAATGTATTTAGTTTTATCTAAACTAATTCTGCCAAAAATTAGTGACAACTTAGAGTCTAGAAAATCTCAAATTCTAGAAAATATTGAGGCAGCTGAAAAACAAAGAGAAGATAGCGAGACCAAACTTAAAGAGTACGATCAAATAATTTTAAAAAGTAAAACTGATGCAAATAGTATGTTTAGTCAAGCAAGAGAGAAAGCGATTAAAGATATAAATGCAAAAAGAGACTTACTTGATAAACAAATAGATGACGAAATATCTAAAGCAGAGGAAGAAATCCAAGCTTTAAGAGATAATGCGCCCGATAAAATAAATAAAATTGCTATAGATACATCTTCTGAGTTACTACAGAAACTTATTGGTGCTGAAGTAAATAATAGCAGTATATCGGCAATTGTTGACGATCTATCTAAAAGAAATGGAGATAAATACTATGGCAATTGATGCAACTTTCTGGGTAGCAATTTCATTTGTAATCTTTATCGGTGTTTTAGTTTATTTTAAAATTCCACAAAAAGTTACTCAAATGCTTGATGGTATGATTTCAGATATCAAAAATGAGATAGATGAAAGTGAAAAATTGAGAACAGAGGCAAAAACTTTACTCGATAATGCACAAAAAAAATTAGATACCGCAACTAAAGTAAGTAATGAAATTTTGGAAAATGCAAAAAAAGAATCGGATAAATTAATTATAGATTTAAATGACAAATTTCATAAATCCTCAGAGATTAAAAAGAGCTTGGCTGAAAATAAGATTAGCCAAATGAAAGAAGCTGCATTGAAAGAAATAAAAGATGCTTCAATTAAAATAGCGGTGGACTCAGTAAAAAAAATCATAACTACATCAGTTGATAAATCAAAATTGGATGCTGTGTTTCAAAAAAATTTAGAAGAAACTAAAGAACAGCTAAAAAAAATAAACTCATAATACGCTTACAATTTCCTGAAAAAGCTATAAATTACAGCAATGAATTCTATAGTTATTGGATCTGGATTTGGTGGTATTGCTGCTGCAATAAGACTAAAAGCTAAAGGACATAAAGTAAAATTAATAGAAAAACATTCAGATCTTGGTGGAAGGGCCAGAGTTTTTAAAAAAGATGGTTTTACTTTTGATGCTGGGCCAACAGTAATAACAGCTCCATATTTAATTAACGAATTATTTAGTTTGTTTAATAAAAACCCTGAGGATTATATAAAACTGACACCACTTAAAATTTGGTATCAATTTATTTTTGAAGACCAAACTAAATTTAATTACTCAGGTGATGAATTAGAAATGAAAAAACAAATTGAAAATTTAAATCCAGAAGATGTGAAGGGTTATGAAAATTTAGTAAATTTTACCAAAAAAATTTTTGAGAAAGGATTTTTAGAACTTGCAGATGTTCCTTTTGATAAACCTTTTTTTATGATGAAACAGCTGCCAGCATTATTAAAACTTAAGAGTTATAAGTCAGTTTATTCACTAGTATCTTCTTATGTAAAAAATGAAAAATTAAGAAGAATGCTTAGTATGCATCCACTCTTAGTTGGTGGTAATCCGTTTACAACTACTTCAATTTATGGGCTAATACTTTATCTAGAAAAAAAATGGGGCATTCATTATTCAATAGGCGGCACAGGAAATATAATTAAAGGTTTTGAAGAGTTAATGAAAGAGATAGGAGTCGAGATAATAAAAGATACCGAAGTAAGAGAAATTATTACTAAGAATAATAAAATAACAGGTGTGGTAGTTAACAATGAAGAAATTATTGAAGCTGATAACATAATTTGTAATGCAGACCCTCCTGCTTTTTATGAAAAAATGACAAGCAAAAACTTAAAAAAATCAGTGCTGTTTGATTGGAAACAAAAAAGGATGGATTACTCAATGGGTTTATTTGTTTATTATTTTGGAACAAAAAAAATCTATGAAAATGTTGAGCATCACACAATTAAATTTGGAAACAAATATAAAGAACATCTAGATGATATTTTTGATCATAAAAAATTAAATAATGATATCAGCTATTATCTTCATAGACCCTCTGCAACAGATAAAACTATGGCTCCTGAGGGAAGTGATTGTTTTTATGTATTAGTGCCAGTTCCAAATAATCAATCAAATATAAATTGGCAAACAGAAGGTGAAAAAATGAAAAACCTTGTAATTGATAAAATGGAAAACGATTTAATGCCAAACCTTAGAAGTAATATTGTATCAGACTTTTATCTTACACCTGATTATTTTGAAAAAGAACTTAACACAAAATATGGATCAGGTTTTTCAATTCAACCTAAATTCACCCAATCAGCTTATTTTAGATTTCACAATAAATCAGAAATTTACAATGGTCTGTATTTTGTTGGTGCTGGAACACACCCGGGTGCAGGGGTACCAGGAGTACTTTCCTCAGCAAAAGTATTAGATAAATTGATTTAGAATGTTAACTAAAAATTATTTAGCAAGATATGCGAAATCATTTAACTGGGCTGGTTTTTTTTTGCCGAAAAAAACTTACGAGAAATGCTCTGCACTTTATGATTTTTGCAGAAAAGCAGACAATATTGCTGATGATCCAGGAAAATTAGAAGACAAAATAATTAAATTTCAAAACTTTAAGAAAGATTTTTTAAATAAAAACTTTCAAAACATTGTCATTAAAAATATTTGGGAACTTATAGATGAATTTAATATTTCAACAAAAGTAATTAATGATTTATTTGATGGGATTAATTCAGATATAAAAGAAAGAGTAGAATTAAAATCAAAAAAAGAGTTATTAATATACTCTTATAGAGTAGCAGGTACAGTCGGTTTAATGATGGCAAAAATTTTAAAAGTTAAAAAGATAAATTCCTTAAAATCAGCTATCGATCTTGGAATAGCAATGCAGCTTACCAATATTTCAAGGGATGTAATTGAAGATAAAAATAACAAAAGAAGTTATATCAAAGAAAATTTCAACGACATTAAATCTACTATTTCTTTGTCTGAAAAATTTTATGAAAATTCTTTTTACTCAATTAAAGAAATACCTTTAAGTTTCAGATTTTCTATTTTAGTTGCAAGACGAGTATATAGAAAAATTGGATACAAAATACTTAATAAAAATAATATAGAAAATTATAAAGATTCTGGAAAAATTTATGTAACAAAAATTGAAAAAATTATTGAAACTTTTTTATCAATTTTTGATTTAATAATTTTAACATTTACAAATAAAAATGACAATAACATTGAACATGATCATTCATTAATTAATGAAGAGATAAATTTAAATGAAAGATTTTGATTATATAATTGTTGGTGGTGGTTGTGCAGGTTTGTCTTTAGCTTATGAACTTGAAATTTCTGATAAATTAAAAAATAAATCTTTGGCTATAATTGAGCCTAGAGATGAATATAAAAGAGATAAAACTTGGTCATTTTGGAAAGTATTTCCACATAATTTTGATGATTGTGTCAAAAAAAGTTGGGATAATTTCTCTATAAACAAATCTAATGATACGAAGTTTATTGATTGTAAGCTAACACCTTATCAATCAATAGATAGTGGAAAATTTTATGACAAAATCCTTTTAAAACTTAAATTAAATGAAAATATAAAATTTTTTAAAAATATTAATGATGTTGAATTATCAAATTCAATAATATTTAACAGCGTTCCAAATTTTGAAAATAAACCAAATAATTTATGGCAACATTTTAGTGGTGTAGAGATAGAAACTGAAAAAGATTTTTTTGATGACCAAATATTTAACTTAATGGACTTTGCTTGTGATCAAAAAAATGAGGTTCATTTTTTTTATACTCTCCCTTTCACAAAAAAAAATGCACTCGTGGAAACTACCTGGATATCAAATTTAAGTAATGAAAATATAAAAGATTATAATAATCAAATAGATCAATACTTAAAAAACCATTTAAATGTCAAAAATTATAAAATCAATTTTAAAGAAGAAGGCTCTATACCTCTATTTAGAAATAAAAATCTTAAAAAATTTAATGAAATAAATATTGGATCAGCAGGTGATATGACAAGATTAAGTACTGGTTATACATTTTTAAATATTCAGGAACACAGTAAATATATAGTAGAAAACATTGAAAATATTTCTAAAGCTAAATTGTTTAAAATTAAAAAAAAATATGATTTTTTGGACAATATATTTTTGAAAGTTTTAAGAAATAACTCTTCAGATATGGGAGAAATTTTCTTTAAAATGTTCAATAGTTCGCCTAAGACCGCTATTAATTTCTTATCCAATAAAAGCAATTTTTTGGAAGATTTAGAAATAATTTTAAAAATGCCTAAATGGAAGTTTTTAAAAGAATTATTTTAAATGACTAATCAATTAATTAAAAAAATTAACCTTAATCATTCGTTTATATTTTTTTTGTTAATTAACCTATTTTCTGTTGTGATGTTCAAATTTAATTATTTAGATATTTCGTCAACAATATGTTTATTTTTAATTTTAACTATTGGAGTTTCACACGGTGCATTAGATAACATTAAAGGTAAAAAACTACTTAAGATATTTAATTTTGAAGGAATATATATTTTCTATATTGTTTATATTTTTATTGCACTAATTGTCATTTTTATTTGGTTGCTATTTCCTGCATCTACACTCTTAATTTTTCTTTCAGTTGCAGCTTTTCATTTCGGTAAAGAAGATACTCAATTTTTAATAAACAAAAAATCGTATATAACTCAATTATTATACCTTTTAAAAGGTTTGCTTATTATTCTTGCACCACTCTTTTTTCATTTTGATGATACTGTAAAAATATTCAAATCATTACTTGTAGTTAATGAAAATTTTTACTTATTCTTAGAATTTTTAGAAGAAAAAAAAATAATCGAGATAGCAATAATTTTGAGTTCATTATCAAATATATTTTTATTTCTTGATAAGTTTGAATTAAAAAAATTTACAATTTTTTTTGATTATTTCTCAATAATAATTTTAAATTATTATTTTAATCCTTTAACGGCTTTTACAATTTATTTTTGCTTTTTACATTCAATAAGGCACTCTATTTCTCTTGCGATAGACCTTGATGAAAACAATTTAAAAAATGGCTTAAAATTATTTGTTATAAAGGCTTTACCATTAACTTTTTTAACAATCATTATTTCAATAATTGTTTTGTTTTTATTAAATGATGTAAATTATGTAGATAATGCAATCTTAAAAATAATTTTTATTGGTTTGGCGTCTTTAACCTTTCCACATATATTGCTGGAATATTTTTTAGAGAAAAATGAAAAACAAACAAATTAAAATTTTGCTCTCTGCCCCAAGAGGATTTTGTGCTGGCGTTGAAAGAGCCATAGAAATAGTAGAAAAATCTATACTAAAATATGGGTCACCAGTTTATGTTAGGCATGAAATTGTTCACAACAAGCATGTTGTTGATGATTTAAAAAATAAAGGAGCTATCTTTGTTGAAGAGTTAGAAGAAATTGATGACAAATCTAGACCTGTTATTTTTTCTGCTCACGGCGTTCCAAAAAAAATACCAAAAGATGCTCAAAATTATAAAATGACTTATGTAGATGCCACATGTCCGTTAGTTTCTAAAGTTCATAGAGAAGCAGAAAACTTAAATAAAGCTGGTTATCACATTATTTTGATCGGTCATGAGAACCATCCAGAAGTTATAGGAACTATGGGCCAACTAACAAAAGGATCTATTGACTTAGTTCAGAATGAAGTTGAAGCAATGAAATATAAAACAGATAAAAATGAAAAATTGGCTTATATAACTCAAACAACATTGTCTGTTGATGACACAAAGGAAATAATAAATATTTTGAAAAATAAATTTTCTAATATTAGAGAGCCAGCAAAAGACGATATTTGTTACGCAACAACAAATAGACAAGTAGCGGTTAAAAATATTGCAAAAAAGTGTGACGTATTTTTTGTGATAGGTAGTAGAAATTCTTCAAACTCAGTTAGACTTGTTGAGGTAGCCAAAAAATCTGGATGTCAAAACTCACAACTTTTTCATTCTGAGAGTGAGATCCCTTTTGATCTAATAGAAAATTCAAATACAATTGGTATATCATCGGGAGCATCGGCACCTGAAATACTAGTAAAAAATTTTATTGATGAATTAAAAAAAAAGTTTTCTATAAATGTCGAGGAAGTAGAAATTATAAAAGAAAATGTAGTTTTTAAAGTTCCTAAAAAATTAAATTAAATGGCTGTATATACAAAAATAAATCAGAGAGATATAGATATAATAAACAATAAGTTTAATATCGAAAAAATTTTAACTTTCCAAGGAATTACTAAAGGAATTGAAAACACAAATTATATTTTAAATTCAAAAAATAAAAAATTTATTCTCACAATTTTTGAAAAAAGAGTTCTTCCAAAGGAAATCCCTTTTTTTATGAAACTAATGGATCATTTAAATGACTCAAAAATTAATTGTCCAAGACCACTTAAAACTAAAAATAAGAATTATTTAATTAAACTAAAAAATAAAAGTGCCTGTATTGTTACTTTTTTAAAAGGAAAAGATAAAAAAAAAGTAAACGAAAGTGAATGCTATGCCATTGGAAAAACAATAGCCAAAATGCATCTGGTAACAAAAAAAATAAAATTAACAAGAAAAAATTCAATGGGAGTAAGGTATCTAAAACCTTTGCTCCAGAGTATTAAATTTAAATCGAATAAAAAATCAAATTTGAAAAAATTTTTATTTAACAACTTTAATGATATTAAAAAAAATTGGCCAAAAAAACTTCCCTCTGGAATTATTCATGGTGATTTATTTGTAGATAATATTTTTTTTAACAAAAATAATTTGTCTGGAATTATTGACTTTTACTTTGCTGCCAATGATTACTATATGTATGAGATAGCTATCTGTATAAACGCACTTTGTTTTGATAAAAAAAATGAAAAATTTATAATTAATAAAAATAAGGTTAGTAAGTTAATCAAGGGCTACAACAGTGTTAAGAAAATTAAATTAAATGAAAGAAATAATTTAAATATTTTATGTAGAGGTGCTGCTCTTAGATATTTGTTAACTAGGCTGTATGATTATACAAATACTCCAAAGACTGCTTTAATCAAAATTAAAGATCCAAACGAATATTATCAAAAACTAATTACCCATAACAATTTTAATAATTTTAAAGATTATTTAATTTAATGATTACAATTTATACAGATGGTTCTTGTTTGACAAATCCAGGTAACGGTGGATGGGCTGCAATTATAAATGATGGAAAAGAAATAAAAAAAATAAGTGGCAACGAAAAAAATACGACAAATAATAGAATGGAGTTACTAGCTCCGATTAATGCTTTGAAAAATATGAAACCTGGTGTTGAAATAAAAATCTATACAGACTCTCAATATGTAAAAAATGGAATAACTGAATGGATAAATACTTGGTTGAGTAATAATTGGAAAACTTCAAAAAAAGAGGATGTTAAAAATAAAGATTTATGGATTGATTTATATAATTTAAATAAATCACTTAATATCAAGTGGAATTGGGTTAAAGCTCATGACGGAAATCCTTTAAATGAAGAGGTAGATTTACTAGCAAAAAAAGCTGCTAATTTAGATTAATTTTAAAAAATTTTGAGCTGCTGAAATTTCACAAGTAGCAGTATCTTCTTCTGCTTTTATTTTCTTTACAACGTTGTCTTCAACTAACATCGTATATCTTGCTGACCTCATCCCCTGACCTCGATCATGTCTATCTATTTCTGCACCAATTGATTTAGTAAATTCACAGTATGGATCAGCAGCCATAAATATTTTATCTTCAACTTTTTGACTTTCACCCCATGCTTTCATCACATTTGGATCATTAACCGAAACACATATAATTTTTGTAACACCTTTATTCTTCGCTTCCTCATAATTATCAACATATCCTGGGAGATGTTTTGCGGAACAAACTTTGGTAAATGCTCCAGGAACACCAATCACAATTGATTTGTGATTTTTAAAAACTTCTGCTGTGGTTATTTTTTTTGCGGCTCCACTTGAATCTAAATAATAAAATTCTGAATTTGGAACTTGTTCGCCTTCTTTAAGCTTCATTTATTTTTACCTATTATATAGTTTTTAATTTTTTCTAAGTTATTATCAATTATATCATAATCCTCTTTTTCATTCAAAATAAACTCAAGTTCTTTTGGTAAATCAGATTTTAAATTTATGGCTTTGGAAACAGCATCAGGAAACTTACAGGGATGTGCAGTTGCAAGCACAATATTATTTCCTTTTAAGTTATGTTTATCAAACGCTCCATATCCAATAGCGGTGTGTGGATCTAAAACTACAGAAAATTTTTCATACACATTCTTGATAACCCCTAAGGTCTCATCCTCAGTCATTCTAGCTGATAAAAAATTTTCTCTAAGTTTACTTAATTTATCCTCGCTAATTAAATATTTTCCCTTTTCTTTGATATTTTTCATATCAGATAAAGTTTGTTTGTCGTCCTCATTATTAAGATCAAATATAAGTCTCTCAAAATTGCTTGCTATTTGAATATCCATACTAGGAGAAATAGTTTCCGAAACCTTTTCTGCCTCATAATTACCTTTTGATATTGCTCTATGTAAAATGTCGTTTTGATTAGTTGCAACAATAAATTTATTAATAGGCAGACCCATTTTTTTGGCTAAGTATCCAGCATAAACATCTCCAAAATTTCCTGTTGGTACTGAAAAGTTTATTTGTTCACTTGTATTTTCAAAAAATAAATAACTATAAAAATAGTAGACACTTTGAGCAATAATCCTTGCCCAATTAATAGAATTTACTCCTGACATTTTGATATCATTTGAAAACTTCTTATCAGCAAACATTGATTTAACTAAATTTTGGCAATCATCAAAATTTCCCTTTATAGCTATGTTAAATACGTTTTCATCTTTACCTGTTGTCATTAATTTTCTTTGAATAGGTGAAACACGATTATCAGGATGTAATACGAAAATATTTACATTTTTTTTACCTTTAATTGCATCAATTGCTGCAGCACCAGTGTCTCCTGATGTGGCAACAACAATATTAATTTTTTGATTTTCATTATTTAGGTAATACTCGTAAAAGTTACCTAAAAGTTGCATAGCTACATCTTTAAAAGCTAAAGTTGGACCATGAAACAACTCTAATACAGTTCTATCTCCAAGCTTTATGAAATCTACAACGTTATCCTTTCTAAATGTAGAGTAAGATTTATCAATAGTTTTACTTAATTCAGTTTCAGACATAAAATTACCTATAAATGGATAAACAATTCTTTTAGCTAACTCTGAATAACTAAGTTTTTTAAAATCCCTGATTTCATTTTCGCTATATTTCACAACTGTTTCTGGGATAAATAAGCCCCCATCATCGGCAAGACCTTTAATGAAAACATCTTTAAATTCTAAGGTTTTGGATTTGTCTCTTGTACTTATGTATCTCATTTAATAATTTTTTTTTCTAAAATACAAATATATTAAAAGAATTGAAATCGCCATAGAAAACCAGGTAATTGCATACTTCTTGTGATTATTTGAAATTTTAGCAGTTATCACCCTTGGTTTTGGAATTTTGTATTCACCGTTTAAATAAATAATATACTTTGAAAAATTTCTTCCAGTGAATTTTGAAATATCTTCTCTATTTAAAGTAAACCAGTAATTTTTTTTAATATCAT
>CACHBY010000016.1 GCA_902578175.1 uncultured Pelagibacteraceae bacterium | reverse complement strand
AATTACTTTATCTCAATTAAAGAAAGCAATTAAAGTAAAAGCAAAGATTATAAGAGCAATACCTTTACCACCTATTTCGTTAAAGAAAGGTCCTGTACCTATTTGTCCTCCCAATCCTAAAGTAAAAGCATTTTTCAATAATTTAGGAACAACAGTAGAAATTAAAAATGAAAAATCTTCTATTAATTTTTGGTCAACTTCAGGAATGATGGCACCTTTTTATGAAGTATTGAGAGTGATGACTGATTGGTTGGTAAAAAGAGGAGTTAAAAGAAATAATGCTCAAAAATATATATCATCTCTGTTTTTGGCTTTGTCTCAAGATGCTGTAGAAAATTCAAAAGAAAATTTAAAAAATTTAGTTAAAGAATCTCAAACACCTAAAGGATTAAATGAACAAGGTGTAAAAGAATTGACCAAAGCTGGATTTTATAAATCTCTAGAAAAAACTTTAAATAGTATTCATAGAAGATTAAATAAATAGATCCAATGTCTGAAAATATTTTAGAGATAAATAATTTAAGTAAATATTTTGGTGGATTAGCCGCTGTTTCAGATTGTTCAATTAAAGTAAAAAGAGGAACAATTACAGGAATCATTGGACCTAATGGATCTGGTAAAACAACTTTATTTAATTTAATCGCTGGAAATTTAAAATCATCAGGTGGAAGTGTAACTTTTGATGATGAAAATATTACAGATGTTCCATCTTATGAATTATTTTCTAAAGGGTTGTTAAGAACCTTTCAAATTGCACACGAGTTTTCAAATTTATCTGTTTTAGAAAATTTAATGATGGTTCCTGGAAATCAATCTGGCGAAAAAATAATGACTGCATTATTTAAACCAGGTTTAGTTGCGCAAGAAGAAGCTGTCGTTAAAGAAAAAGCAAAAGAAGTAGTTGAATTTTTAAACCTAGGGCATTTATCGAACGAACTTGCTGGAAATCTTTCAGGTGGACAAAAGAAATTATTAGAACTTGGAAGAACCATGATGGTTGACGCAAAATTAGTATTATTAGATGAAGTAGGGGCTGGTGTTAACAGAACTTTGCTAAAAGATCTTGGAACTGCGATAGAAAAGTTAAATAAAGAAAAAGGTTATACTTTTTGTATGATTGAACATGACATGGAGTTTATTGGAAGATTATGTGATCCAGTTATTGTAATGGCTGAGGGATCAGTATTATTTGAAGGAACTGTTGAAGACGCTAAAAAAGATGAAAAGGTTATCGAGAGTTATCTTGGCAGAGGATCAAAATTAAAGGATACAAATTAATGGCATATTTTGAAGGATTAGAAATGACAGGTGGTTATGGTAATGGTCCTGACATCATTAGTTCTTGTTCTGTAAGTGTAAATAAGGGTGAAATAGTTTCTATTCTGGGTCCCAATGGTGCAGGTAAATCAACTGCTATGAAAGCAATGCTGGGTTTGCTCAATTTAAAATCAGGATCAGTAAAAATTGATGGCAAGGATATTTCAAAATTATCTCCTCAAGACAGAGTTAAACAAGGTATATCTTTTGTTCCACAGACTAAAAATGTTTTTGCAGGGATGACTGTTGAAGAAAATTTAGAAATGGGAGCTTTTCTAGTTAACGATGAAATTAAAAATATTATTGAGGAAATTTATGAACTGTTTCCAATTTTAAGGGAAAAAAGAAATCAAATGGTTGGTGAACTTTCGGGTGGTCAAAGACAACAAGTTGCTCTTGGTCGAGCTTTAATGATTAAACCTACAGTTTTAATGTTAGACGAGCCAACTGCTGGCGTATCACCAATTGTGATGGACGAATTATTTGATCACATTGTAAAAGTAAAAAGAACAAACGTTGCAATTTTAATGGTAGAGCAAAATGCAAAACAAGCATTAAGTATTTCAGATAGAGGCTACGTTCTGGTCACTGGAGAAAATCGTTATTCAGGAACTGGAAAAGAATTATTAGACGATCCAAGAGTAAGAAGCTCTTTTTTAGGAGGGTAATATGGATTTTGTAAATGCAATAATTCTTTTATTAAATTATATTTTCATTCCTGCATTAACTTATGGTTCTCAGTTAGCACTGGGTGCAATATTTGTAACACTTATCTATGGAATTTTACGATTTGCAAACTTTGCAACTGGTGACATGATGTCTTTTGGAACCATGGCAACGATTTTATTTACATGGTATTTTCAATCATTAGGTGTCTCTTTAGGTGTTTTGCCTACTGCTTTATTAGCTATCCCATTTGGAATTATTTTTATGATTCTTTACATGCTTCTAATAGATAAATTTGTCTTTAAATATTATAGACATCAGAAAAGCCCACCAGTTCAATTTGCAATGGTAAGTATAGGTGTAATGTTTGTAACTCAAGCTGTAGTAAGAATAATAATTGGACCTAGTGACAGAAGATTTTTTGATGGAGAAAAATTTATTATTAAAGCTCGTGAATTTAAGGAGATGACAGGTTTAAATGAAGGTCTTGCATTGAAATCAACTCAAGTAATAACCATTTTTGTGACAATAGTTTTAGTTTCTTTATTGTTTTGGTTTTTAAATAGAACAAAAACCGGAAAAAGTATGAAAGCTTATTCTGATAATGAAGATCTTGCTTTGTTGTCAGGTATTGATCCAAAAAAAATAGTTTTAGTTACTTGGGTTATTGCTGGAATTTTAGCAACTATTGGTGGTGCTTTGTATGGTTTAGATAAAAGTTTTAAACCATTTACTTATTTTAATAATATGCTTCCTATTTTTGCTGCTGCAATTGTTGGAGGAATTGGAAATCCATTTGGTGCATTTTTAGGTGGTTATGTCATCGCTTTTTCAGAAATTTTATTAACATATGCGTATAAGAAATTTTTTATATATGTTTTACCAGAAAGTATGGAGCCAGAAGGTTTGGTTCAATTACTTTCGACAGATTATAAATTTGCAGTTTCATTTTCAATTTTGGTAATTGTTTTGCTTTATAGACCTTCAGGAATATTTAAAGGAAAAGTATTGTGAGAAAAAATTTAAATGTAATTGCAGCATATAGCATCATGATGGTTTTAATTCTATTAGTTGGAATTTTTCAATCATGGAATATAGCATTATCAATATTTAATCTTTGCTTAATTTCAGCAGTTATGACTATGGGTGCGAATATTCAATGGGGTTATGCTGGTTTAATTAATTTTGGAATTATGGGTTATACAGCTTTAGGTGGTTTAGCTGCAGTACTGATATCTGTCGATCCTGTTCAAGAAGCCTGGAGGGCAGGAGGTTTTGATATTTTAATGGCCTTATGGCTCATAGTAGTAATGGTATTAGTTATAAGATTTATTTTAAAAAGATTTGAAAAATCAAAAATCAGAACATACAGCATAGCTGCAATAATAATTTCAGGTATTTTACTTATTAGATTTTCTGCAGAGCCAGGTATAGAAGCTATTGAAGCAGTTGATCCTGCTAAAACTGGTTTCCTAGGAGGATTTGGATTACCAATTGTATTTTCTTGGATAGTAGGCGCTCTTTTTGCTGGTGGTTTAGCTTTTATAGTTGGAAAAGTTGCGCTCGGTCTTAGAGCAGACTATTTAGCTATTGCTACTCTTCTTATCTCCGAAATTGTTATTGCGATTATTAAACACGAAGACTGGCTCACAAGAGGGGTCAAAAACGTTATTGGACTAAAAAGACCCGCACCTTATGAAGTAGATCTTCAAACTACTGATTGGTTTATTAAATTAGTTGAAAAGTTTAATTCAGGAAAATTAAGTGTAATTGAGAATTTAGCTGATCGTCAAGCTGCTTTAAACCAACTTGTTATTGAAGGTTCATCAGTATTTGTAAAACTGTGTTATTCAGGATTATTTTTAGTAGTAGTAATTATTCTTTTAATTTTAACTCAAAAAGCTCTTTATTCTCCTTGGGGAAGAATGATGAGAGCAATAAGAGATAATGAAGAGGCAGCAAATGCCATGGGTAAAAATGTTGTTAAACAACATTTATTAATATTTATTTTAGGTTCAGCAATTGTTGGTATTGCAGGAGCAATGTTGGTTACTCAAGATGGATTATTTACACCAGGAAGTTATAGACCTATGAGATATACTTTTTTGATCTGGGTGATGGTAATTGTTGGAGGAAGTGGAAACAACTTTGGTGCAATTTTAGGAGGATTTGTTGTTTGGTTCTTATGGATTGAAGCGGCTCCAATATCTTTATTTTTAATTAATTTCTTTACCGCGGGGATTCCTGAAACAAATGCACTTAAAGCTCACTTAATTGAAAGTGTCCCTTATTTCAGATTTTTACTGATGGGATTAGGATTGTTGTTTATAATGAGGTACCGACCTAAAGGTATACTTCCTGAAAAAATAGAAATAAAATAAACATAATGAAATATATTATATTGGGTGCTGCCGCTGCTTGGGCTTTGTATATGGCTGATAAGTATTTATTCTTTTAATGAATAAAAACCTTTCGTTACTTATTTTAAGTCAAGTTTTTGGCTTTACAGCAGCAAATGTAACTGTTTTCTTAAGTGGTATTATTGGCAGTCAAATTTCTCCAATAAAATCATTGTCAACATTTCCACCTTCAATTTATGTAGTTGGAATTGCTCTTTCTACAATTTTTGCAGCCAGAATTATGTCAGTGATTGGAAGACGTCTCGGTTTTATTTTTGCATCAATTGGAAGTTCTTTAGCTTGTTTGTTGGCAGCTTTTGCAGTTTATTATAATAACTTTATAATTTTTTCTCTATCTTGTTTTTTTCTAGGAACAGGTATGGCTTTTATTCATCAATATAGGTTTGCTGCGGCTGAGAGTGTTGAAAAAGAAAAAGCACCTAAAGCTGTTTCTATGTTGTTATTAGCTGGAATTGTATCTGCATTTATTGGAATTAGTTTGGCAAACTATACTAAAGATCTGATTAGCGGTTATGTTTACGTTGGATCATACTTAGCTTTGGCTTGTTTAACTATTATGCCAGCAATTTTTCTAAGTTTTTATAAAAATTTAAAAGAAAAAAGTAATGAGCTAGATACAAATTTAAAGGTAAGAAGCTATAAAGAATTTTTATCTGATCCAAGATTTCTTCAAGCAATGTTTGCTGCAACATTTGGGTATGTAGTTATGGCATTCTTAATGACTGCAACACCTATAAGTATGCACTTCATACATAACATAAGCGTAGATAAAGTTGGAATTGTTATTCAGTTTCATGTGTTGGGAATGTTTTTGCCATCATTAATTACAGGAAATCTAATTAATAAATTTGGATATTCTAAAATTATGTATGGTGGAGTTTTTTTCTATATATTAACAATTATTCTGAGTTTATTTGAACCAACATTTTTTAACTATTTTATTTCACTTATTTTCTTAGGTATTGGTTGGAATTTTCTCTACATTTCAGGGACAAGTTTACTTGTGATAACTTATAGTCAGCATGAAAAATTTAAAGCACAAGGATTTAACGATCTAGTAGTTTTTTCGGCAACAGCAATAGGAAGTCTCTCAGCAGGTATACTAATTTCAATAACTAGCTGGAAAATAATAAACTTTATGTGTATTCCGTTTCTAGTTTTAATTCTTTTTTCAATTATTAGAGCAGATAAAAAAAACCCCAGTAATTAAATTACTGGGGTTTTTTGAATTAAGATAAAATTATCTTTGTTTTTTAGTTTTAAATTTTCCGCCTTTAACTTCTTGTTCTAAGAAAGAACCTTCAGCTTCACCAACACTAGTAAAAGTTACTCCAGTAGCACCTTCGTAATTTATCTTTTTACCTTTTGCTAATAAATCTAAACCTTTCTTAAGTTCACCTGGATAAATTTTAGTTCCAGGAGCGTTAGCAACATCCATTACATTTTTTGCAATTGACGCTCTGTCAGCAGAGTTACCTGCTTGCATTGCAAGAACGATTAAAGCAGCTGCATCGTAAGATTCACCTGTATAAGGACCAGAAGCTTCTACACCTCCAGCTTTTGCAACTTCAGCAAATATACCTGCACCTTTACCAGTAGAACCTGGCAATGATCCAAATGATTTACTTAAATCTTTTCCAAATGCATCAACCAAAGATTGACCAATCATACCATCTGATAAAACGAAAGTATCAAATGCACCAGAGTCTAAAGAAGCTTGAATAATTCCTTTTCCTCCTTGGTCAAGATAACCAATAACTGCAACAGCATCACCACCAGCAGAAGCAAGAGTTGCTACCTCTGATGAGTAATCTGCTTTTCCATCTTCGTGGGCAGTTACAGTTGTAACTTTAATACCATGAGCTTCAACTGCTGCTTTGTAAACATCAGCTAAACCTTTTCCATAGTCATTGTTAGTATAGGTGATTGCAACACTTTTTACTTTTCTGTCTTTAGTAATATCAGCTAAGATTTGACCACCTCTAGCATCTGATGGAGCAGTTCTAAAGAAATATCCATTATCATCTAGAGTTGTTAATCCTGGAGAAGTTGCTGAAGGTGAAATCATTACTACACCATTTGGTACAGCAACATTTGTTGCAATAGCACCTGTTACACCTGAACAGTCAGCTCCCATAATTGCAGCTACACCACCTGATATTAAACCTTCAGCTGCTGCTGTTGCTGCTGCTGAGTCAACACAAGTTGAGTCTGCTCTCATTGCTTCAATTTTTTTTCCACCAAGTAATGAACCTGAATCTGAAGCTTCTTTGAATGCAAGCTCTGCAGATGCAGCCATAGCTGGAGTAAGAGATTCAATAGGACCTGTAAATCCTAAAATGATTCCCATTTTGATCGAATGTCCGTCTGCCATAACGTTTGAACCAAAACTTGATACAAACATAAATGCAGCGATAAATAGTTTTCTCATTATCTTCCTCTATATTGTTAACAATTTATAAAAAACCAATTTAAGTATGAATACAATCAATATTCAATGACAAAATTATCCTATTTTTGACAGTTAATTGAAGCTGACAATTATCTGATTGAGAATGGATCTAGAGACGGCTCGTCAGATGTATAGAACCAAGTTGTTTTTACCCTCGTATAATCTTTAATAGAGTCAATTCCAGCTTCTTTTCCGTATCCACTATCTTTTATCCCACCAAAAGGAGCTGATGGTGAAATTAATCTATAAGTATTCACAAAAGTTATTCCAGCTCTTATTGCCTTAGATACTCTCATGCCCCTAGATAAATTACTTGTATAAACCCCAGAAGACAATCCATACTGATTATCATTCATTTTTGAAATAACTTCTTCTTCAGTATCAAATTTCATAACAGAGAGCACAGGTCCAAATAATTCATTTTCAGCAACAGGTAAATTATGATTATCACATTCAATAATTGTTGGTGGAAAATAATAACCTTTATTTGAAAAAGAATGTCTTTCACCCCCGCATTTAATTTTTCCTCCTTGATCAACAGTTTCTTTAATATTTTTTTCTATAGTCTCTAATTGTTTAAAATTACTTAAAGGACCCATTTCTGTCTCAGGATCCATTGGTGCTCCTATTTTAATTTTTGAAGCACGTTTAGAAAGTTTATCTAAAAATTCATTATAGATTCCTTTTTGAATATAAAGTCGTGATCCAGCTATACAACTTTGTCCACTTGCTCCAAAAATTCCTGCTGTAATTCCATTAATTGCATTCTCTTGTTCAGCATCATCAAAAACAGCTACAGGACTTTTTCCTCCAAGTTCCAAACTAACTTCAGAGAGGTTTTCTGCTGAATTTTTAATTATATGTCTTGCGGTTTCTGGTCCACCAGTAAACGCTATCTTTTCAACCATATCATGTGTTGTTAAAGTTTTTCCACACGGATCACCAAAACCAGTAATTACATTTACAACTCCTTTTGGTATTCCAGTTTTTTCAATTAATTTTGCAAATTCAAATAATACTGCAGGCGCTAATTCTGATGATTTAATTACAACTGTATTTCCCATTGCAAGTGCTGGCGCTAACTTAGTTGCAGTCAAAAACATTTGCGAATTCCAAGGTATTATTGCAGCTATAACTCCAATAGGAATTCTAGTAGTTATTGCTTGAACGTTTGGTTTATCAATTGGCAATACAGTACCTTCAACTTTATCTGCTAAACCTGCATAATAATCATAGTACTCTGCTATATATATTGCTTGTTTTTTTGTTTCTCTGAATAATTTTCCAGTGTCTATGGTTTCTATTTTTCCAAGCATTTCTGCATTTTCTCTTAACTGATCTCCAATTGCTCTTAAAAATTTTGCTCTTTCTCTTGGCAGTAATTTAGGCCATTCACCTTCAAAGGCTTTTTGTGCAGCTTTAATAGCTTTATCAGTATCTTTTGCACTTGCTTCAGGAACAATTGCCCAAGGTTCGTTATTTTCTGGGTTTAAAGTTTCTAATTTTTTGTTGTTTTCAGCGTCAACCCACTGACCATCAATATACATTTGATATTTTTTAAGTTTATTCATTATCTTTGATAAAACTATTGAGAGTTGAATTTACATCATCAGCACACTCAATACCACAAAGATGTTTTCCATCTTTGATGATCTTTAATTGGCTTTTTGGTATTAAAGCATTTAATTCTTGAGACATTTTAACTGTGGAGCCAATGTCATGCTCACCAGTCATAACTAAAGTGTGATTTTGAATTTTATTAAAATCTTCATCATTTTTATGTTTTACAAATAACTCATAAACTTTGAGAAAATGCTCCATATTGTTAGCCGCCAAAATAGAGCTAATTTTATCATAAATATTTGGATGGTTTGCAATATACTCGTCAGTAAACCATCTTTTAAGAGCTTGTCTTGACAATTTAAGATCTTTCTTTGCTTGTTCAAATCTTTGATTTACAATTTTTTGTTGCTCTTCAGTTCTTTTGTATATTGAACATAAAAGTGTTAGCGATTGTAAAAATGAACTATGATTGATGGCAAAATTCCTTGCAATCAAAGAACCAATTGAAAAACCAACCAAATGAATTTTTTTTATATTAAGGTGATTAATTAAATCAATTAGTTGATCTGAAAAGTCATCAAATGAAATTATTTCTTTATCTAAAGATGATTTTCCATGACCAAGAATATCGTATGCTAGAGTACTATAATTATTAAAGAAATCTAATTGAGGTTTCCAAATCTCATGGGTTAAACCTATACCATGAACAAATACAATTGGAATTTCTTGGTCTTTTTTTGTGTATGAGTAAAAAGTTCCAGAAGCAGTAGTTCCAGTGGTCATTAAGATTTATTTGGGTTCAATTCCCATTTCTTTCATATCTTGATATCTATCACCTGTTCTAGCATGTGCTCTTCCGCTAGATGCTCCACCAATTGCAATCACTACTTCATCATTAAATGGAGCATCATGAATAGTAAATTCATGAGTAAGATAATACGGTCTTAATCCAGAGTCTGTTTTGTGCATCATCGGAATAGAAATTTTTGAACCTGCTGGTCCCCTCGTATTTGTAAAACTTAAATAAGATGTTCCTCCCACAGCGTCTCTAAATTTGTTTCCAAATCTCAAAGTGTGAATAAAAGCTGATGCATGCTCTATTTCTCCATCTAATCCGACCACTCCTGCTTTACCATATGCTAATATTTTTTCAGGAGATCCTATTTCTTTTATTAATTCTGGAACAAGTAAATCACCTAACTTAGGAGCTAGATCTAAAATGGTTGGTCTTAAGTCCTCAACAAATCCCTGGCCATGCCAAGGATTTTTAAATATTGCAGCAACAGATACTAATAATACAGGCTCTTTTGCTTCTTTGCCTCCCTCAATAAAAGTTTTATCTACAAATTTTGTAAATTTTCTTAGTTCTAATTTCATTTTTTAATTCTATGTTGAAAACTATCTCTTCTAAAACTGTATAATGCTTTAGGATCTACATCAACATCTATCACAGCGGGTTTATTACTTTTAATTGCAGCTCTAACTGCTTCATTTATTTCAGAAACTTTTTTAACTTTAAATCCTTTTGCTCCATATAATTCCGCAACTTTATCGAAAGATGGACTAGTAATATCTGCACCCAAATATCTTTTGCCAAAAAAATCTTTTTGATAAGCTTTCTCTGCCCCCCAACTTTTATTATTCATTACTATTGTTGTTGTATTTATTCCATATTCAACAGCTGTACTTAATTCAGAAATTGTCATTCCAAAACCACCATCACCCATCAAACTTACAACTGTTTTTTTTGGTTTCGCAACTTTTACTCCAAGTCCACAAGCAAATGAGAAACCGACTAGGCCAAAATCTAAAGGTGTAAATAGAGAAGGGGGGTCATAGTATTCTAAAGCATCTGTTGCTTGTAAACACAACGTTCCAGCATCTAAAGTAATCGCTGAGTTTTTTGGCATTACTTTTCTTAATTGTTTGAAGAGTCCTTTTGGTTGTATAGGAAAATTTGGACCTAAATTTTCTTTATCTCTATTTAATAAATATTCTTTTCTCTCTTTTAAATAAGAGTTGGTCCAATTTTTAACATTTAATTTAATTTTCTCTTTTTTAATCTCTTCGTAAAGTTGTTTGGTTGCTGTAGCGGCATCAGCGTGTATCTTTACTTTTGCTGGAAAATATTTTCCTAGCATTTTTTTTTCTAGCTCAATTTGAATAATTTTTGCATTTTTATTAATATTTTCATAAGAATAGAATGTAGAATTAAAACCTAAACGCGTTCCAATTGCTAATATTACATCAGCATTTTTAACCAATCTGGATGCTACGGGATTTCCTCTAGGACCCATTTGCCCAGCATTTAATTTATGATTAAATGGAATTGCATCGCCATGTCCTGCTGCAGTAACAATAGGTACATTACATGATTCAGCTAATTTTATTACTTCTTTAAAACTAGAATTATACTTAATTCCTGCCCCAACAATTATTACCGAACAGGTTGATGATCCTATTAATTTAGCTGCCTTTTTAATATTTTCTTTACTTCCTTTCTGTTTACTCTCGTTTGCAAAAGATGGTTTTTTAATATTAATATTATAGGAGTTTGAGGCTGCTAATATATTTCTTGGTAAATTTAAACAAACAGGTCCTTTTCTAGGTTTCATTGCTAAGCTAAAAGCATCACTCATTATTTTTGGAATTATTTTTGAATTTTTTACTGTCCAAGTTTTTTTTGTAATAGGCGCAAACAGAGACTGTTGATCTAAACCTTGAAATGCATCTTCCATTTTATCTTTAGTTGAATAGGAACCTGCAATTGCTATTACAGAAGAAAATGCAGCTTTTGCTTGTGCTACACCAGTTACTAAATTAGTAGCACCAGGTCCGTTTTGGCCTGCAATAATTACCCCAGGTTTATTCGATGCTCTTGCATAACCATCAGCCATGTGAGTGCCAGTTCTTTCATCTCTAACTCCAATAAATTTTATACTTTTTTCATGATATAGAGCATCAAACATTTCCATTGTAGCTGAACCAATAAGTCCAAATACATGTTTTACTTTTTCTTTTTTTAATGATTGAACAGCAGCTTGTCCGCCGCTTATAATTTTTCGTGTTTTTGTCACGAAACTTTTTTTACTTCAGTATCAAAATCATCCTGAAAATGGGGCATAACTTTTTCAGTGAAAAGTTTTATACTTTTCATACAATCTTTATGCTTCACTCCAGGAAAATTAGACCAAACTTGTAAATTTTGTAAATTAAGTTCAGATTTTAGTTCATGAATTTTATCTATCACATACTCAGGGGTTCCAAATAACATGTTTCTTTTGTGTAAAAATTCATAATTTAATAAATCTAATTTACCTTTTGTTTCAGGTAATTCTTCACCTGGATCCATATGATTTCCTAAACCTCTCCAATGACAAACCCATCTCATGTAATTCACCATATGTTCACCAGCTTTTTCTTTTGCCTCTTCCATTGTATCAGCAACAAACATATCTCTTACAAGAGAAACTCCTTCACCAAGAGGTATATTTTTCTTAGTAACTTCTGATCTTTTATTTTTGTAGGCCTCAAATTTGGCTTTCAAAGCTTTCACTGTTGGTATCCACATAATAATATTAATATTATTTTCAGCAGCCCACTCAATCGACCTAATACCATCAACAACTTGATGAATAGGTGGGTGTGGTTCTTGATAGGGATGAGGCAAAACACTAATTTTTTTCATAGTATTATCTTCCATATTCATAAACTCATCACTTGGTGGACTCATATCATGCTGCCAAACATAATTTGGTGATGGATAAGTATAAAATTCACCTTGATGACTAAAAAATTTTTCAGTCCAAGCTTTTTTTAATACTTCTAAAGTTTCTGCAAATAATCTGAAATTTTTCGCCTGATCTTTTAAATCAGCTTCTTTATTTAAGTTTATTGCTTCTCTTCCATAAATTCCTCTTGCTACGCCTACTTCAACTCTGCCCTTAGAAAGCTGGTCTAATGTTGCAATATCTTCAGCTAATCTTATTGGATTATGAAAAGTAATAACGTTTGCAGCTTGACCTATTCTAATATTTTTTGTTCTAGCTGCTGCATCTGCGCCCATCATTAATGGATTTGTACAAGACTCCATTCCTTCATGATTGAAGTGATGCTCTGTAAACCATATTGAATTCCATTTATTTTGATCACAGTATTCTGTGATTTCTTTAGTTTCATCTAGTAGTTGATGATAAGGTTTGTGTGTCCAGTTTGTGGTATTACAAAAATAACCAAATTTCATAAAGCCTCCTTTAAAAGTTAATTTAAAGACGACCGATCCCACTTTCGTAAATCTTTGATTTTAACGACGAGTTATGTATCGCTTTATTGAATAACGATATCACTTTTTTATAGCAGTTTAAATCTAAAAAAGTCTCTTTTTATCTGTCCATGGGCCTTTTTTGGTTTTGGGTAAAAACTTTTTAAGGTCTATGAGGACTTTTTCAGATAGCTTTCTGTATGTAGTAAGTTTCCCTCCATAAATATTTAAAAGAGGTAATTTTTTCACAATGTGTAAATCAAAAACATAATCCCTAGT
>CACHBY010000015.1 GCA_902578175.1 uncultured Pelagibacteraceae bacterium | reverse complement strand
TTGTTGCCACCTCAAAATTAGAGGAAACTAATTTATTTTTAAGAATAGAATCAATTGATACTTGAGTTTTTATATATTCGAGCTCAAGTGGTCTATTTGCATAATAGATGTTTGCACCAATAGTTTTTGCATTTATTTTAAGATTAAGAGGATCAAGAATTAATTTTATTTTTTTTAAAGATACATCTAAATTATTATTACTTTGAACAACTGTGTCTTTTATCTGTTGATTAAATTTGTCAGTTTCTATTCCAACAATGCTTAAATAAAATATCAGTGATATTAAAAATCCTAGAAATAATAAAAAATATTTAAAAATATTTATTTTCATTTAGTTTTGTAAAGAGATTGTTCCAAAAAATCATCTAATTCTCCATCAAGAATTTTGTCTGGACTTGTACTTTCAAAATTTGTTCTGTTGTCTTTTACCAATCTATAAGGTTGCAAAACATATGATCTTATTTGATGACCCCAACCAATTTCTGATTTACTGTTTTCTGTACTTTGGTTCTCCTCTTCTCTTTTTTTAATTTCAAAATCGTACAATCTCGCTTTTAACATATTCATGCAAGTTTCTTTATTTTTATGTTGTGATCTTTCATTTTGACATTGAACTACTATTTTCGATGGAATGTGAGTAATTCTAACAGCGCTATCCGTTGTATTTACATGCTGTCCACCAGCACCACTTGATCTATAAGTATCTATTCTCATATCTTTCTCTAAAATTTCAACATTTATATTTTCATCCACTACTGGGTAAATCCAGACACTTGCAAAACTTGTGTGTCTTCTTGCTCCTGAGTCAAATGGTGAAATTCTAACCAAACGATGAATACCTGATTCTTTTTTCAACCAACCAAATACGTAATCACCTTCAATTTTTATTGTTGCTGATTTAATGCCAGCTTCATCTCCTTTATGCTCACTAATTAAATTTGATGTAAAACTTTTTTTATCAGACCACTTCAAATACATTCTTCTCAACATATCGGCCCAATCTTGACTTTCAGTGCCTCCAGCACCCGCATGTATTTCTATATAGCAATCTAAAGAGTCTGCTTCGTCTGATAAAAAACATTTGATTTCATTCTTTTTTACTTCCTTTTTTAAATCTTTAATATTTTGTAACGTTTCTTCCTGAACTGCTAGGTTATTTTCCTCTAAAGCAAGTTCATTCAAATCATCAAAATCATTTAATTTTTGGATAGACTGATTTAAAGAATTTACTAAATCTTCGTAAAGTTTTTTCTCTTTTATAACTTTTTTTGAATTATCTTTATCTTGCCAAAAATTGGCATCCATCATTTGAGAATTTAGTTTTTCAAGTTTTGAATAAATTTTATTGTTTTCAAAGATACTCCTTAATTCTTTGATTAATCTTTTGAATTTCTTCTTTGTAATTTTGGTAATTGTTATCCATTAGTAAAATTTTAATACGTTGTTTATATCCATTCTATCAGAATTTGAATAAAGAACTTTACCATCTACAACATTTTTCTTTTTAAAAACCTCAATTATTGTATTTTTGGATGTAAATTTAGCTTTTTGGCCTGTTGAGGGATCCACAACCATCATAATTGTGTCTTTTGCTGCTTTAAATGGTCTAGCCTCTGACTTTTTAACAGAATTTTTTATAAAATTTTTAAATATTGGTAAGGCTGTTTTTGATCCTGTTTCAAATTTACCAAGTGGTGTTGGAGTATCCATTCCCACATAAACACCTACTAATAAGTTTGATGTAAAACCAATGAACCAAGTATCAGTATTATTATTCGTAGTTCCAGTTTTTCCCGCAATATTTAATTTTAAATCTCTTAATTTTTTTGCAGTTCCTCTTTGGACTACCCCTTCAAGAAGTGATGTCATTTGATACGCGGTCTCTTCAGAAAAAATTTTTACATATTTATTATTTAACTTAGGATAATCATCACTAAGATAGGATATTGCATCGCAATTTACACAAGATCTCTTATCATTATTATAAATAGTGTTTCCCTCACTATCTTGTATCCTATCAATCAACACAGGTTCAACAAGTTTTCCTCCATTTACAAAAACAGAATAAGCAGATGTAAGCTGCATCAAGGTAGTTTCAGCGGAACCTAATGAAATTGACAAAAGTTCTTCAGGATTTTCATAAATTGAAAGTTTTTTAGAATAGTTAATAATTTTATCTAGCCCTAAATCTTGAGCTATCCTAACTGTCATCAGATTTCTTGATTTCTCTAACCCAGTTCTGATCGTAGATGGACCATAAAATTTTTTTCCATAATTTTCTGGTTTCCATAACTTTAAATCATCCCCTTGATCTAAAACTAAAGGTGCGTCCAAAACTAATGATGTAGGAGTATAATTGTTTTCTAAGGCAAGTGCATAAACAAATGGTTTGAATGCAGAACCTGGTTGTCTTTTAGCTTGTGTTGCACGATTAAACTCACTTTTTTTAAAACTAAAACCACCATTGAGTGCCAAAATTCTTCCTGTATAAGGATCCATTACAACAATTCCTCCATTTATTTTTGGTAATTGTTGTAAACTATATTTTTTATCTTTTATTTCTTTCACATAAATTATGTCACCAATTTTTAACAATTGATTAAACTCTTTTTTTGTCCAAGAAATATCTTTATATTCGATAACACCATCATCTTTATCAATCGTTTCTATAATTGCTGAAAATTTATTTAATTTTTTTACAATAGCTAATTTCCAATTTATTGATTTTTCAAGCTTGTATTTATGTAAATCTTTATGCCAATTTGAATTATAAGGTTTATTAATTAAAGCTCCTCTCCATCCTTTTCTTTGATCATAGGAAATTAATCCAGATCTTAAAGAATTAGTTGCTATTTTTTGTAAATCTAAATCTATAGGAGTATTGATATTTAGACCTTGTTTATAAACTTTTTCATAGGTCAAACTTTCTATGACATTCTTTCTAACATCTTCTATATAATATTGTGCATCCTCTAGGTATATTTTTTGTTTTTTCTTTAATGTAATTTCTTGACTACTTAATTTTTCTAGCCATTCAGAAGTAATATAATTATTCTCATATAAATTTTTTAAAACTAAATTTCTTCTAAATTTTGCTAAATCTTTGTCTTTATAGGGATTATATTTACTTGGTGCTTTGGGCAAGGCAGCTAATAGTGCAGCTTCTGAATAATTAAGTTCTCTTATAGATTTATCAAAATATTCTAAACTTGCAGCAGCCACACCATAGGCTCCACTACCAAGATAAATTTGATTTAAATATAGTTCCAATATTCTTTCTTTAGATAGTGCTCTTTCAATTCTAAAGGCTAAAATTGCCTCTTTTATCTTTCTATTTAGACTTACTTCATTTGTTAATAAAAAATTTTTTGCTACTTGTTGAGTAATGGTTGATGCACCTTCTAGTCTTTTGGAAGACATTAAATTTGAAATGTTATTTATAACTGCTCTTAAAACTCCTTTTGCATCAACACCTGGGTGAGAGAAAAAATTTTTATCCTCTGCAGAGAGAAATGAGTTAATTACGTTTTTTGGTATAGCATTGTATGGAACAAAAACTCTTTTTTCTTTTGAGAAATCTGCAACTAATTCTCCATTTCTAGAATAAACTTTGCTTGAAACTGGAGGCTTGTAATTTTTAAGAAATTTATAATCTGGAATATCGTTAGAGTATTTCCACAAAATACTAAATATTAAAATACCCAATAAAAGTAAAATAGTTGAGGAAAATAATAGAATATTTTTAAATAATTTACTCATTTTATTTCCATTATATCTTGGAATTTGTTAAAGATAAGGCATCAGAATTATACAAAATTTATTATAAAAAATTTAATGAACTTAACAATCAACATATTATGGAAAAAAATTTATATATCGATGCATCGCATCCAAATGAAACTAGAGTTGTACTTAAATCAGGTGAAAGTATTGAAGACTACGAATACGAAGGTTTAAAAAATAATTTAATAAAAAATAACATTTATCTAGGAAAGGTAAGCAGGATTGAACCTTCTCTCCAAGCAGCATTTATTGACTTTGGGAGAGAAAGACATGGATTTTTATCCTTTAATGATATTCAATCAGATTATTATCAAATACCAAAAGCTGATCTTGAAAAAATAAAAGAACAAGAAGAAAAGGCAAGAGAAGAACTTTCAAAACAGGTTGAGGCAAAAGAAGAAAAGAATATTGCTGAGGGAAAACTTGAAATAGACGATCCAATACATGAAAAAGTTGAAGAAGTTGAAGCTGATAAAGAGGATATGGAGGCTAAAGAAAATTCAGATATAGAGGAAAAAGCTGAAAAAAAAACTGAAAAAAGATTCAAATTTAAAAGATATAAAATTCAGGAAGTTATTAAACCCAATCAAGTAATTCTTGTTCAAGTCATCAAAGATGAAAGAGGTCAAAAAGGTGCTGCATTAAGCACATTTATTTCAATTGCAGGAAAATACATAGTTTTGATGCCTAACACACCTAAGGGTGGAGGAATTTCAAGAAAAATATTTAATCCTGCGGATAGAAAAAAAATAAGAGCTATTCTGAATGAAATTGAAATTCCTAAAGAGATGGGTTTAATTGTAAGAACAGCAGGTAGCAACAAAACAAAAAATGAAATCAATAGTGACTTAGCAACTCTAATAAATACTTGGGGACAGATAAAAAATAATGCAATTAATTCTATAGCTCCCTCTTTAATTCATCAAGAAAGTGAAATAATTAAAAGAACTATAAGAGATATGTATGATGATAGTACTAACCAAATTATTGTTGAAGGTAATGAAGGATACAAAAAAGCCCAATCATTTATGAAAACAATGATGCCATCAAGTGTAAAAAAAGTTAGAAAATATAGAGGAAGAACACCACTATTTATTGAGGAAAATATTGAACAAAAATTAAATCAAATTTTTGACTCAGAAATTAAACTTAAATCTGGTGGATACTTGGTTATTAATCCTACAGAAGCGCTTGTATCAATTGATATTAACTCAGGTAGTTCTATTAAAGGTAAAAATGTTGAGAGCACAGCGTTAGATACAAATATTGAAGCAGCACAAGAAATTGCAAGACAAATAAAAATAAGAGATTTATCAGGATTAATAATTATAGACTTCATTGATATGCTTAGTTATAGCAACCGTCGCTTAGTAGAAAGAAAATTAAAAGAAAAATGTAGATCAGATAGAGCAAGAATTCAAATTGGAAGAATAAGTAATTTTGGCCTTTTAGAAATGTCTAGACAAAGACTAAGGGAAAGCGCTGTTAAATGGAAGGTGACTTTAACAGATGAGTCTTTTGCACAAAAGTTATTAAAAATTGTTGAATTAAAGGCTATAATTAATAAAGCAAAATTTGTTGAAGTAAAAGTTTGTGAAAAAATTTCAGATTTTCTAAAGGAAAATTTTGTTAATGATTTAACTTATTTTGAAAAAAAGAACAAAATGACTATTGATATTATCAGTGATAATTCATTGATAATCCCAGAATATATTATCAATGTTCAAAACAAATCAAAAAAAACAATTGAACTTGTTGAGTACTATGAAAAATTAAAAAACTTAGAAACACAAAATAAAGAAGTTAAAATTTCTATAAAAAAAAATGAAAAAAAAATAAAAAAAAATTATAAAAAAAAGAAATATTTTAAAAAAACTAAATAATTCCTTTAAGAGGAGAAGAAGGATTTCCCATTAAAGTTTTATCTATTCTTCCTGAATTATATGATTGTCTTCCAGCAATGACAGCATTTTTAAATGCAAGAGCCATATCAAAAGGTTTTTTTGCTTTTGCGATTGCTGTGTTTACTAAAACCCCATCACAACCTAGTTCCATTGCAATTGTTGCATCTGATGCTTGACCAAGACCAGCATCAATTATCAATGGAAGTTTTGTTTGTTTCCTGATTATTTGAATATTAATTTTATTTTGTATTCCTAAACCTGATCCAATTGGTGCTGCTAATGGCATTATTGCAGCAGCTCCCACATTTTCTAATCTTTTTGCCATTAATGGATCATCATTACAATAAACCATGACTTTAAATCCTTCTTTTGTAAGAACTTCAGTAGATTTCAAAGTTTCAATCATATCAGGAAATAAATTTTCCTTATCTCCTAAAACTTCCAATTTAACTAATTTCCACCCACCAATTTCTCTCGCTAACCTCAAAGTTCTAAGCGCTTCTTTGGAGTTAAAACAACCTGCTGTATTAGGCAAATAGGTAATTTTTTTTGGATCTATATAATCCATTAATAATGGTTTTTTTTTATCAGAAATATTAACTCTTCTAACAGCAACAGTTACTATCTCAGCTCCTGACAATTTAATTGCTTTTGCGCATTCAGACATTGTATTGTACTTTCCCGTACCAACAATTAATCTAGATTTAAATTTTTTTTTAGCGATGATGAGATTATCTTTGTTCATGTTATCCTCCACCTATAAAATGAACAATCTCAATTTTGTCATTTTGTTTTAATTTAATTTTGTTAACATTTTTTTTATCTATTATTTCTTCATTAAGTTCAATTGCTACTTTTTTCATTGGTATTTTAAGGTGTTTTATTAAATCAGAAAGTTTATATGTTTCAGAAATTGATCTGATTCTACCATTTACTTTGATTTTTATTTTTTTCATCGTATATAAATGCTGAATGAATAATAAAATAATTATTATCAATGGTCCAAATCTTAATCTATTAGGTGAAAGAGAACAATCACAATATGGATCGGACAACTATGCACAGCTCAAAGACAATTGTATAAAAAAATCAAAAGAAATTGGACTAGACTGTGAATTTATTCAATCAAATTTAGAGGGAGATTTAGTAAATACAATTCAAGATGCACGTAAAATTTATGATGGAATGATAATAAATGCCGCTGCATTTACTCATACTTCAGTTGCAATAAGAGATGCGCTTGAATTATTCAAAAAACCAATAATTGAAATGCATATATCAAATATATATAAAAGAGAAGAATTCAGACATAAATCACTTATTAGTGGAGTTGTAACAGGTGGAATTTTTGGATTAGGTACTGAAGGATATATTTTGGCCATAATTTCATTACAAAAGCTTTTACAAAATGAAAATAGATAAGAATATTATTAAAGAGCTTAGCAATTATTTAGATGAGTTTAATTTAACTGAAATAGAAATTACTGAGAAAGATACAAAAATTAAGGTTTCAAAAAATAATGTATCAATAAGTAATCAAACTATTCCAACATCTATTAGTAATTCAAATTCAACGATTACTTCTCAATCTAATGAAAGTGTTAAATCTGGAACTGAAATTACCTCTCCAATAATTGGAACAGCTTATCATGCACCAGAACCTGGAGCAAAAAAATTTGTTGAAGTTGGTAAAAAAATAAAAAAGGGTGACACAATAATGATTGTTGAAGCAATGAAAACTATGAATCATGTTCCATCTACTCATGATGGTGTTGTAAAAGAAATTTGTGTAGATGATGGTCAGCCTGTTGAGTTTGGTCAAACAATTATTATCTTAGAATAAATAATGTTTAAAAAAATTTTAATTGCAAACCGTGGGGAAATTGCAGTTAGAATTATAAGAGCATGCAAAGAATGGGGTATAGCAACTGTAGCAGTCCATTCAGATGTTGACAGAGAAAGCATGCATGTAAGAATGGCAGATGAAAGTGTTTGTATAGGTTCTCACCAGCCAACAAATAGTTATTTAAATATTCCTGCTTTAATGTCCGCAATAGAACTGACCAATGCAGATGCTGTTCATCCAGGATATGGTTTCTTATCAGAAAATTCTAATTTTGCTAAAATTTTAGAAGAAAATAAAATTAAATTTATTGGTGCATCTTCAAAGCACATCGAAATGATGGGAGATAAAATTCAAGCTAAGAGAATAGCTAAAGAAAATGGTTTACCAGTTATCCAGGGATCTGAAGGTGGTGTTAGCAATATTAATGAAGCAAAAGATCTTTGTAAAAAAATTGGTTTTCCTGTGCTAATTAAAGCTTCTGGTGGTGGCGGAGGAAAAGGTATGAAAATAGTACATAAAGAAGAAGAATTTGAAACCTTATTTTCTACAGCTAAATCTGAAGCACAAAAATATTTTGGTAACGATGAGGTTTATATTGAAAAATTTTTTCAAAATCCAAGACACATAGAAGTACAAATACTTGCGGGAAAAAATAGAGTTGTTCATTTGCATGAAAGAGATTGTTCTGTCCAAAGAAGACATCAAAAACTAATCGAAGAAACCCCTAGCCCTGTTTTGAACGATGAAATTAGAAAAGATCTTTTTGAAAAAACTGTGAATATGGTCTCTAAAATTGGATATATGGGAGCAGGCACAGTAGAATTCATCTATGAAGATGGAAAGTTTTATTTTCTCGAAATGAATACAAGAGTACAAGTAGAACATCCTGTTACAGAAATGGTAACAGGAATAGATATTATTAAAGAACAAATTTGGATAGCATTTTCTGATGAAACCGCATTAAAGCAAAGTGATATCAACCCAAGAGGTCACGCAATTGAATGTAGAATAAACGCTGAGGATGCTAGTAAAAATTTTCAACCCTCTCCAGGAATTATAGGTATGTGTCACCAACCATCTGGATTTAGAACAAGAGTGGATGGTGCTATTTTTCAGGGATACAAAGTAACTCCATATTATGACAGTATGGTTTGTAAGTTAATTTGTCATGGACGAAATAGAACTGAAGCTATTCAAAGAATGAACAGATCTTTAGATGAATTTGTAATTGAGGGTATTACAACTACTATTCCACTTCACAAAAAATTGTTAAATCATAAAAAATTTATAAATTCAGATTTTAATGTAAGCTGGTTAGATAAAGATAATATAGTTTAATAGCATTTTACTAACCATACATCATAAATTGGATGATCAAAAGGAGTTATGGAAGGGCTTGAAGAAAACATCCATCCATTAAAAACAAAAACTTCGTCATTATTTTGATTTGATAAATCTCTAACTTGTATGTACGCAGTTATTTCTGGATTATCATCAAACTTAGAATTTTTACATTTTAAACTTTGAATTGATAAGTCTTTAAATTTAAGCAATTGACCATTTTTAAGTTTCAATAAAGTATTTTTAGAACTAATTTTGTCTAAAATTTTAATTTCAGTAAAAGAACCCTCAAGTTGAATTTTAGAATGTAAAATAGATGTAGATAGAAAAAAGAAGATTAAGAAATAAAGAAAAAAACTATTCTTCTTTCCAACTAGTATATTTTTTTTTAATACCATCTTTGTTTTTATTAGGATAATATGCCTCTTCAGTACCAGTCAAGTTAGATTGATGAGGTTTTTGCCATTCATATTTTTCTAGTTTATGTTTTTTTTCAATTTTATTAGGTGTAAAATGCATCCATGAATACCACTCGACCGGAATTTTTGATGCATCGATAACATCAGAATATATTACCCACCTTTTTCCTTTTTTATCCTCATAATATTTATTTCCAAACTCATCAGTACCAGCAAGTTTTCCAAAAAAAATTGTTTTTAATCTTGTGCCAAAAGTGTCCTGATTCCACCAAGTGAAAATTTTTTTAAAGAGTGTCAACATGTTATTTTATTTTTTATTTCAATTAAAAATTGTAAAAATTAAATTAGACTAAAATTTGAATAAGTATATAAATTAAAAGAATCTATTTTCAAATTAATTTTAAACTGAAGTAAAATGGCAAAATATCTAGTAGAAACTTATTACACTTGTACCTTTAAAGTGAATCATTACTTAGATGATATCAATGAAAAAGAGCTTAAAAACTTAGAAAAAAGAGACGATGGTAAATTTGAAGTATTAGATGTCAAATTAGATAATAGAAAAACTAAAAGCTTAGATCCAAATAATAAAAAAGGGATAGAAAATAAAAAAATTGAAATTGTCTCAGAAAGCACAATTGAAAATTCTATAAATAAAGAGACAGTTGTTAAAAACTTAAACGCAACTTCAGATAAAAGTGGAAAAAGATTTAGTATGCCCGACAGAAGGAAAGGTTATATCCAAAAGGCTACAATTGGAAATCATAAAGTATATCTTCATACAGGTGAATATGAGGATGGAAAAATTGGAGAAATATTTATCGATACAAGTAAAGAAGGTGAGTTAGTTAAAGCTTTAATGAATAACTTTGCTATAGCAGTATCTTTAGGTCTTCAATATGGAGTTCCATTAGATGAGTTTATTAGTGCCTTTGTGGGGACAAAATTTGAACCATCAGGTAAAGTACATGGAAATGATAGAATATTGAGTGCTACTTCTATTTTAGATTACATTTTTAGAGAGTTAGCTATATCTTATCAAAATAGAGAAGATCTTGCACATACACCTGCTATTGGTGGAAATGATACTAGTGATCAAGAAACTGATGATCAAAATCAATTATTAAAAATTGTTAAAGATATTACTAGCAAAGGATTTGTTAGAAATAACTATAAAAAAAATCTAGTTGATTTGTCTGATGTTAAAATAAATCTTAAAGGTAAAAAGTAATTTTATTTTTTATTTTTTAAAGACAAATTTAATTCTTTTAATTGCTCTGGGTTAACTTCTGATGGAGCGTTCATCATCAAATCTTGAGCATTTTGGTTCATTGGAAACATTGTAACTTCTCTAATATTCTTTTCATTAGCTAACAACATTACAATTCTATCTATACCTGGGGCAATTCCACCATGCGGTGGGGCTCCATAACTCAATGCATTTATCATACCACTAAATTTTTCATCAACTTGTTTCTTATCATATCCCGCTATAGAAAATAATTTATACATGAGTTCAGGTTTATGGTTTCTTATAGCGCCAGAAGATAATTCAATCCCATTACATACAATATCATATTGATAAGCTAATAGTTCTAAAGGATTTTCAAGCTTTTTTTCTATCAAATCGCCTTGGGGCATAGAAAATGGATTGTGACTAAATTCAATTTTATTAGTTACTTCATCTCTTTCAAACATAGGGTAATCAACTATCCAGCAAAAAGCAAAAACATCTTCGTCAATTAAATCTAAATCTTCAGCAATTTTATTTCTTGCCTGAGATGTTATTTTTTCTAATTCATTTTGTTTACCACAGGCTAGAAAAATACTATCTCCTACTTCTGCATTAGTTAAATTCATTATTTCTGACAATGCTTCTTTGGAGAAAAATTTTCCTATAGGTCCTTTACCAGATAACTCAGTATCTTTTTCAAATGTAAAATAAGCTAAACCTGATGCTCCTTGATCTTTAGCCCACTTATCAATATTGTCAAAAAAGCTTCTTGGTTTATCCTTAGTATTTTTTGTTATTATACATCTAACTCTAGAGCCAGATTTTACTAATTTTTTAAAAATTTCAAAAGAAACATCTTCTCTAGTAAATATTTCAGTAATATCATTTATTATAAGTGGATTTCTCAAATCAGGCTTGTCAGTTCCATACTTAAGCATTGCATCTTTGTAAGAAATTCTTGGAAATTCATCATGGAATAATTTTTTATTAGAAAATGTTTTAAAAGTATTAACCAATAATTTTTCAACAACATTAAATACATCTTCTTGATCTACAAAAGACATTTCTAAATCTAATTGATAGAATTCACCTGGACTTCTATCTGCTCTCGCATCCTCATCTCTAAAGCAAGGAGCTATTTGAAAATACTTATCAAAACCAGACACCATAATTAGTTGTTTAAATTGTTGTGGTGCCTGAGGTAGTGCGTAGAACTTTCCAGGATTTAGTCTACTTGGCACTAAAAAATCTCTAGCTCCCTCGGGACTAGATGATGTTAAAATTGGTGTCTGAAATTCCAAAAAACCTAATTTAGTCATTTCTTTTCTAATATGAGAAATAACTTTTGACCTTAAAATTATATTTTCGTGAATTTTTTTTCTTCTTAAATCTAAAAATCTATATTTTAGTCTGATTTCCTCAGCATATTCTTGATCACTGAAAACTGGCATTGGTAATTCTTTACAGGAACCTAACACTTCGTATCTATCGATTGTTACTTCAATTTCACCAGTACCTATTTCTTTATTAACTGTATCTTCAGATCGAGCTACTACCTTACCTTCAATTTTAACTACAGTTTCTAATTGAGTTTTTTCTAAATTAATAAAATTTTTGTTATCTTTATCGATAATACATTGAGTAACACCATAATTATCTCTTAAATCTATGAACAATAAGTTACCATGATCTCTTTTTTTATTTATCCAGCCTGAAAGAAATACATTTTTGCCTACATCTTCTTTTCTTAATTCGTTACAGGTATGTGTTCTATATTTACTCAATTAAACTCCTAAAGCCTCTTTAATAATTTTAAAGTCGATTGATTTTTTTCTTTTTAAACTAATTTCGTCGATCTTATATATGAATTCAGATATTTTGCCATAAGATCTATCTATCCTTTTTATGATGAAATCTATCAATTTTTTATCAATTGATATCTGACGATCAGAAAGATTTTTTAATACTAATGCATACAATAAATCATCTTCGGGTTTATCAATCTTAGTTAATATAAAATTTTTAGCTCGAGAATTTAAATCATTTAATTCGAAAGAATAATCAACGATTGGTTTTGTTGAAGTAATAATTAAATATTTGTTATCTTGCTCTATATAATTCAAAAAAGTGAATAATAATTTTTCATCAATATTTTTATTTAAATCCTCAATAATTATATTTTCATAGATTTTGATTTTTTTTAGATATTCATTGCTGATATCAGCAGCATTTATTTTAATTCCTTTAAATTTATTTAAAAAAATATTAATTAAATGAGATTTGCCTGAAAATTTTTCACCAATCAGATTTATAAAATTTTTTTCCCACTTGGGCCAACTATTTAATAAAAGAAATGAAAATTCGTTAGATTTAGAAACATAAAAATCCTGATCTCTAAAATTTTGATCATAGTCAAATTTTAAGATTTCTTGATTTAAAGATTTCATTTTAATACCCAAATTTTGTTTTTAATTTCAAAAAAATAATTAAAATCTTTCATAATATCTAGAAATTGGTCTCGAGTTCCATTAAAGATTATTTTATAAATATTTTTTTTATTATCAAATTTAAATA
>CACHBY010000014.1 GCA_902578175.1 uncultured Pelagibacteraceae bacterium | reverse complement strand
TGAGGCTTGAGGGTCCTAAAATAGAAAACATAGTTAATACCAATATTAAATCAGAGGGATTAATCAAAGGTGTTATTCAGGTTCCAGCTGACGGTAATCCAATAATAATGCTCTCAGATCATGGAACTGTTGGTGGCTATCCAAAAATTGGTGTTGTGGCTAGTGTCGATTATGACCGATTAGTACAGATGTCTCCTGGTTCAAAAATAAAATTTAAAGAGATTAATTTACCTGATGCAGAGACTTTATTTAAGTTATATGAAATGGAAACGCAAAATTTACTTTCACAAATTTAATGAATTTTCTATCAAAAATACCAGGGCCTTTTTTAGTTTTTCTAGGAGCATGTGCATTAAGTTTTGGAGGTTTAATTGTTAAGTCTTTCGATGGATCTACACTTTGGCAAATATTATTTTGGAGATCGCTTTTCTTTATTGGTGTAATTACAATTTTTTTAATCTTTACTTACAAAGGAAAAGTTTTCAGCGCTCTTTATAAATCTGGAATTCCAGGTTTGTTTGGAGGCATAATTTTATCCATTGGATTTGCTAGCTATGTATTTGCTATGTACGAAACTACAGTAGCTAATGCAAACTTTATAATTCAAACTCAAGCTTTGTTTTTAGCAATTTTTGGTTATGTGTTTTTAAAAGAAAAAATTTCAAAGATAACATTAACTTGCATTATTACCGCAGTAGCTGGTATCATTTTAATGTTGGGAAGTTCTCTAACACCAGGTCAAATGACTGGAAACTTAGTTGCATTTATTATGCCGATATCATTTGCAATCTTAATTTTAATTGTCAGAAAATATCCAAAAGTTGACATGATACCTTTACAGCTCGTTGCTGGAGTTTTTGCAACGTTAATAGGCCTGTTCATGTCACCAAGTATTTTTGTTTCAACAAATGATATTTTTTTAGGTTTTATTGCAGGATTTTTTCAAGTTGGACTTGGCTTTATACTTATAACCATTGGAGCAAGATCAACACCTTCAGCTTTTGTTGGAATAATTATGTTAACTGAAGCTGTCCTAGGACCTATGTGGGCATGGATGTTTGCTAACGAAAATCCACCACTTACTGTACTTTTTGGGGGAGCTGTCGTTATAACAGGGGTAGTTATACAGTTTTTGTCTCCATTACTTGTCAAAAAAGCTAGCTAAATAAATTTTACATAAATATTTAAAATATGTTATAAATTTCTATACGGGAGAGACTACTTTTGTAGCGCCGAAGGAGCAACCACCCCGGAAACTCTCAGGCAAAAGGACCGTACATATTAACTCTGGAAAGAGAATTATTCTCGCCGAAGGAGCAAATCTCTCAGGCACCAAGACAGAGGGGGCAAAGAAGAGTTAATATGGAAATAAAAAAAACATCACTAAATAAACTTCATCAAAGCAACAACGCTAAGTTTGTTGAGTTCGCTGGTTATGAAATGCCTATACAGTATAACAAAGGTATTATTGAAGAGCATAAATTCACAAGATCGCATTCTGGAATTTTTGATGTATCTCATATGGGCCAGCTATTCATATATGGCGATGAAACTTTAACAAAAGAATTAGAAAAAATTTTTCCATTAGATTTAAAAAATCTAAATCAAAACTGCTCTAAGTATAGTTTTTTAATGAATGAAGATGCGGGAATTTATGATGATTTAATCATCACTAAAATAGAGGAAGGGTATTTAATTATCTTAAATGCTGCATGCAAAGATAAAGATTTTGAAATTTTATCTAATTTACTAGGTTCCAAATTTAGAATGAATTTAGATAACAATAGATCTTTGATAGCAATTCAAGGTCCCAAGTCAGTTGAAATTTTAAACTCAATTATAAATGGGGTTGATCAACTAAATTTTATGACAGGAAATTGGTTTGATTCTGATAATCAAAAATTATTTGTCACAAGATCAGGTTATACAGGTGAAGATGGATTTGAAATTTCAATTTATAACGATAAAGCTGAAAAATTCGTTGAAAATTTAATAGAAAAGGGAGCACAACTTATAGGACTTGGGGCAAGAGATACCTTGAGATTGGAAGCTGGATTGTGTTTATATGGTCACGAATTAGATATTAATAAAACACCAGTTGAGGCAAACCTTAGATGGGCAATCTCAAAATCTAGATTATCAAATGGAGGTTTTATCGGATCGAAAAAAATTATGAACCAAATGCAAGATGGAGCAAGCCAAATAAGAGTAGGGATTAAACCCGAAGGTAGATTGATTGCTAGAGAAAAAACTAAAATATTTGATGATACAGATAAACAAATCGGTGAGATAACTAGTGGCACGTTTGGACCAAGTGTAAATGGTCCTATAGCGATGGGTTATGTTAATAAAGAGTTTTCAAAAGTTGATACCAAAATTTTGCTTGAGGTAAGAGGGAAAAAACATCCAGCAAATATTTGTGCATTACCATTTTATAAAAAAAATTATGTGAAAGGAGTAAATTAATGAGTGAAGTAAAATTTTCAAAAGAACATGAATGGATTACTTTAGAGGGAGATGTAGCCACAATAGGAATTACAAAACATGCAACAGAAATGCTTGGCGACATAGTTTTTGCAGAACTTCCTGAAAAGGGGTCTAATGTTGAAAAAGATGGTACTGCAGGAGTAGTAGAGTCTACGAAAGCTGCTAGTGACGTCTATACTCCAGTAAGTGGTGAAGTGGTAGACACCAACCAGTCTATAGTAGACGATCCTGCCAAAATTAATGAGGACCCTGAAGGTAGTGCATGGTTTTTTAAATTGAAAATTAAAGACACATCTGAGCTAAATACTTTAATGAATAAAGAAGAATACGATAAATTTGCAAAGGAGACATCAAGCTAATGTTACATAATTCACAAAAGGATTTTATTAGAAGACATATAGGTCCATCAGAAAAGGACCAAAAAAAAATGCTTAAAGATCTTAACTTTAAGTCATTAGATGAATTTATTAATAGTACCATTCCAGAAAAAATTCAGTTTAAAGGTGAATTAAATATTGGCGAACCAAACTCAGAATATGAAGCTTTAAGAAAATTAAAAGCAATTTCAAAAAAAAACCAAATTTACTCAAATTTTATAGGCATGGGTTATTATGGAACTTACACACCATATGTAATTTTAAGAAATATATTAGAAAATCCAGGATGGTATACATCATATACACCTTATCAGCCTGAAGTAGCACAAGGTAGATTAGAGATGCTTTTAAATTTTCAGCAAATGATTGTTGATTTTACAGGAATGGATATAGCAAACGCGTCTTTACTTGACGAAGGAACAGCAGCTGCTGAAGCTATGGGCTTAAGTCATAGACTTAATAAAAGTGATAGTAATTTAGTTTTTGTTTCAGAGAATTGCCATCCACAAACAATTGACGTTATTCAAACTAGAGCAGAGCCGATGGGTCTTAAAGTCCTTGTTGGAGATGAGGATAAAGTTGTAGAGCAGTTAAAAGAGGACATTGTTTGTGGAGTATTGCAATATCCAGGAACTTTAGGGGATATTAAAGACCCTAGTGAGGCTATAAGTAAAATTCATAAAAAAAATGGAAAAGCAATTTTGGTTTGCGATCTCCTTGCTCTGTCTATGCTAAAAACACCAAGAGAACTTGGAGCTGATATTGCAGTTGGTAGCTCCCAAAGGTTTGGTATTCCAATGGGTTATGGAGGACCTCATGCAGCCTTTTTTGCAACAAAAGATGAATACAAACGATCCATGCCAGGTAGGATTGTTGGAGTTTCAGTGGATAGGCATGGAAACAAAGCTTATAGATTGTCATTACAAACTAGAGAGCAACACATTAGAAGAGACAAAGCTACAAGTAATATTTGTACTGCCCAAGCCTTACTAGCGATTGTTTCAGCAGCTTATGCCATTTATCACGGACCAGATGGAATCAAAAGTATTTCTGAAAGAGTATCTCAACTAGCAAAAAATTTTGCAGATAAAATAAAACAATCTGGATATGAATTATACTCAGATTATTTTTTTGACACTGTAACTATTATTACCAAAGAAAAGACTGATCAGATTTTCAAAAATGCTTTAGACCAAAAAGTTAATATTAGAAAAGTAAATTCAGAAATGCTGTCTGTTTCGTTCGATGAAAGAAAAAATGTTTACAGAGTAAATCAGCTACTAAAAATATTTAATGCTGCAGAGTCAATTAAAAGAGAAGATCCTACTGTTAGTTTACCAAATCTACCAAAAAATTTATTAAGAACTTCAAAATATTTAGAACACCCTGTTTTTAATTTATATCATTCAGAGACAGAAATGCTTAGATATCTTAAAAAGTTAGAGGATAAAGATATAGCTCTTAACAGAACAATGATCGCTCTAGGTTCATGTACTATGAAATTAAATGCTACTGCAGAAATGATACCTATTTCGTGGAGAGAATTGGCTGAGCCCCATCCATTCGTACCCGTCGAACAGATGGAGGGATATAGAGAAATGTTCACAGATCTTAAAAATTGGTTAAGATCTATTACTGGTTTTTCTGGTGTTTCACTTCAGCCAAATGCAGGAGCACAAGGTGAGTATGCAGGGTTAATGGTAATAAGAAAATATCATTTAGATAGAGGGGATGAAAATAGAAATATATGTTTAATTCCAAGCTCAGCACATGGAACTAATCCAGCAAGTGCTCAGATGGTTGGAATGAAAGTTGTAGTTGTTGATTGTGATAAAGAGGGAAATGTTGACTTTGAAGATTTAAAGAAAAAAGCAGAATTACATTCTGAGAATCTTGGTGCATTAATGGTAACTTACCCATCAACACATGGTGTATTTGAAGAAAAAATTAAAGATATATGTGAAGTAATTCATGAACATGGTGGTCAGGTTTATATGGATGGAGCAAACCTAAATGCACTTGTTGGAGTGGCAAAACCAGGAAATTTTGGTCCTGATGTTTGTCATATTAACTTGCATAAAACATTTTGTATTCCACATGGTGGAGGAGGACCTGGAATGGGACCTATTGCATGTAAAAGACATTTACAAGTTTATCTGCCCAATCATCCAGTTGTAAAAGATTGTGGACCTGCAAGTGGAATAGGTGCAGTTTCAGCAGCTCCTTGGGGAAGCTCAAGTATTTTATCAATTTCTTGGATGTATATTAAGATGATGGGATCTGAGGGCGTAAAACTTGCAACCCAAATTGCAATTCTAAATGCAAATTACATAGCAAATAGATTAAAAGACCATTACCCAATTCTTTATAAAGGTTCACATGGTAATGTAGCTCATGAATGTATAATTGATATAAGATCAATTAAAAGCGAAACAGGCATTTCAGAAGAAGATATAGCTAAAAGATTAATAGATTATGGATTTCATGCACCAACAATGTCATGGCCGGTTGCTGGAACAATGATGATAGAGCCAACAGAGAGTGAGAGTTTATCTGAACTGGATAGATTTTGTGACACTTTGATTAGCATAAAAGCAGAAATAGATATGGTCAAGTCTGGCAAGTTTGACAAAGTAGATAACCCTATTAAAAATGCACCACACACTGATATAGAATTAGCTTCAGATGAATGGAGTCATAAATATTCAAGAGAGCAAGCTGCATATCCAGCAAAATTCTTAAAAGCAAATAAATTTTGGCCCCCAGTTGCAAGGGTGGACAATGTTTATGGAGATAAGAATATATTTTGTACTTGTCCAAGTATGGATGAATTTAAAGAAGACGCAGCATAATTATTAATGAAAATTGCCGTAGTTGGTTCTGGTATATCAGGCTTAAGTGCTGCTTATCATTTATCAAAAAAACATCATGTAGATCTTTTTGAGAAAGAAGATCATTTTGGTGGTCACTCTCATACAATAGATTTAATTTTTGATGATAAGATAGTATCTGTAGATATTGGTTTTATTGTATTTAATTTTCAAACCTATCCAAATTTAATTAATTTTTTTAAAGAAAATGATGTTCAGATTGAAAAAAGTGATATGTCCTTTTCTGTATCAGTTGAAAACACAAGCTTTGAATATTGTGGAAAGGGTTTGAATGGAATTTTTTCTAATAGATCTAATTTATTTAATCTTAATTTCTTAAAAATGTTTTTTGATATCATCAAATTTTATAAAAATAGTGATCAAATAAATATTTCAAATCAAAAATTAACTTTAGGTGAATATCTAGAAAATAATAAATTATCAAAAACATTTATTGATTACCATATTATCCCGATGGTATCAGCAATCTGGTCTATGCCTCCTTATGAAGCAAGCAAGATGCCGATAACATTCTTCTTAAAATTTTTTCAAAATCACGGGCTCTTCAAATTAAAAAATAGACCTCAATGGTATACCGTAACCAACAGAAGCAGGGCCTATGTTAATAAAGTAATTTCAAAAATAAGTGGTGAATATTTTAAAAATTATAAAATTGAAAAAATTGTAAGAAAATCAAAAGGACTAGATTTATATTATGGTGGAGAGAGTGAATTTTTTGATTACGATAAAGTTGTAATAGCAGCTCATGCTGACGAAGCTTTAAAGTTGATTGATAATCCTACTCATGAAGAGACAAAAATTTTATCTAATTTTAGTTATAAAGAAAATATTGCATATATTCATACAGATAAAAGAGTGATGCCAAAAAATAAAAAGGCATGGTGTTCATGGAATTCATCGATAAATGACAAAGATTTAGAAAAAAACTCTATTACTTATTGGCTAAATCTTCTGCAAAATCTCAAATGTGACCAGGATATTTTTTTAACTCTTAATCCTTATTTTGAGGTCGATAAAAATAAAATACTTAGAATAGTTAAATTTACCCACCCTTATTATGATCAACAAGCATTAGACGCTCAATCAGAACTATCTAGTTTGCAAAATAAAAAAGATTTACTTTTTTGTGGGAGTTATTTTGGTTACGGTTTTCATGAAGATGGAATAAAATCATCTATTGAAATGCTAAAATACCTAAATGACTAACTCATGTATATATAACGGTAAAGTAATCCATAAACGTTTCAAACCTAAAGAACACTATTTTAAGTATAGCGTTTTTTCACTTTTAATTGATTTATCTGAATTAAGAAGAATAGATCAAGAAATCAGTTTCTTTTCATTGAATAAATTCAATTTAATTAGTTTTCATGAAAAGGATCATGGTGAACGTGATGGATCTTCTCTTGAACAATGGGTTAAAAAAAATTTAGAACAAAATAAAATAAAAACTGTAGATATTAAAATTAAGCTGCTTTGTTATCCGAGAATTTTTGGTTATGTATTTAATCCTCTAAGTATCTTTTTCGTTTACAATCAAAACGATAAATTAATATCTATTTTATATGAGGTAAAAAATACATTCGGCGAGCAACATACTTATGTATTTAAGGTAGATAATGAGAATAAATTAATTCAAAATAATTGTTTTAAAAAATTTCACGTTTCACCTTTTATAGAAATGAATTGTAAGTACTTTTTTAGAATTCTAAATCCTAATGAAAAACTTTCTGTGATTATAGATCAATATGACCAAGAGGGAAAAATTCTATTTGCATCTCAGGATGGTAAAAAAGCAGAGTTAAATAGTAGTCAATTATTTAAGTCTTATTTAAAACATCCTCTAATGACTATTAAAATAATATTAGCGATCCATTTTGAAGCATTTAAATTATGGATGAAAGGAATTAAAATTATTAAAAAAAAAATAAAAATGAGAAATAACATAACAGTAGAAAATTAATGATATTAAACAGAGCTGCAGATAAATTAGTTTTTAAATTTTTAGGTAAAATTAAAAATGGATACCTTGAAATAACTACCTATGAGGGTGAGGTTTTAAAATTTGGTAATCTAGATCAATCTTTAAAAGCAAATATTAAAATAAAAAATCCTAATCTTAATTATAATTTAATAAGAGGTGGAAGTATTGGTTTTGCTGAAAGTTATATGAGAGGAGAATTTGAAACAGATAACCTCTCAAATTTAATTGAGTTAACAGCTAGAAATATTCAATTAATATATAAATTCTCTGGTCTGCTTGATTTGCCTGTAATTAATTTTATAAAAAATAAAATAATCAAAAATACAAAAAGTCGAAGTAAGGAAAATATTGCAAAACACTATGATCTTGGAAACGATTTCTTTTCACTATGGCTAGATGACACCTTAACTTACTCAAGTGCAATATTTGATGATAGTTCAAAAAATTTAAGTGTTGCTCAGAATAATAAATACCAAAAATTAATAGATCTAATCAAACCTAGTTCTGGAGATAAAGTTTTAGAGATTGGATGCGGATGGGGTGGTTTTGCTGAATATTTAGGTAAGAAATATGACGTGAAATTAGATTGTATTACTATTTCAAAAAAACAATTCGAATACGCAAAAGAGAGAATTCATAAATGTGGTCTAAATGAAAAAGTAAATATTGAGATCAAAGATTATCGAGATCTTAAAGGAAAATATAATTCGATCGCTTCAATTGAAATGATTGAGGCAGTTGGGCAAAATTATTTAGAGAGTTATTTTAAAACTATTAAGGATAATTTATCGAATGGGGGAAAGGCTGCGATTCAAGCAATAACAATTGATGATAGTTTGTTTGATAGATACAAAAATAAACAGGATTTTATTCAAAAATACATTTTTCCAGGAGGATTTCTTCCGAATAAAAATAGCATTAATAGATATGTTTCAGATAATGGATTAACAATTAATTCATACATTTCATATGCAGATCACTATGCAGAAACTTTAGCTATCTGGAGAGAAGAATTTTTAAGAAAGTGGGATCAAATTAAAAATCAAGGTTTTGATCTGACTTTTAAAAGAATGTGGGAATTTTACCTATCTTATTGTGAAGCTGGATTTAAATCTAAAAATATTGATTTGATTCAATTTTCAATGCAGAATAAATAACTGCAATAATATGAAAATAATTAAATCAATTTCGTTGATAATTTTGGTATTCTTAATTACAAGTTGCTCAAATAATAGTGCAATGAAACCAGAAGATTTTAAAAATAAAGAACCTAGATTAATTATTGAAGAATACCTATCAGGAAATGTTAAAGCCTGGGGTGTTTTACAAAATAGATCGGGAAAAGTTACAAGACAATTCTCAGCTGATTTAGACGGAACATGGGATGGTAAACAGTTAATTTTAAAAGAAAAGTTTAATTGGGATGATGGTGAAGTTCAAGATAGAGAGTGGACTATTACTAAAATTGATGAACATAATTACGAAGGTACAGCTGGGGATGTTGTTGGAAAAGCAATAGGCTATTCATACGGACCTGCTTTTAAATTTGAATACGTTTTGTTAGTTCCAGTTAAAGGAAAAGAATTAAAAATTACTTTTGATGATTGGATCTTTAAACAAGATGAAAGAGTTGCAATCAATAGAGCTACAATGACAAAGTTTGGATTTAAAGTTGCAGAACTTACTGTTGTATTTGTGAAAGATTAATTATTTCTTTTGAAACTTAGTCATCCTCCCTACTAATTTAAAATAAAGTTTACTTGGAAGAAAACTAAATAACTTTAAAGTTAAAGTAAGTGCTTTTGGAAAATGAATCTCAAAAACATTTTTATTAATTAAGCCATCATAAATTTGATCAGCTGCAAATTCAGGCGTTTTTAAAAATGGCATTTTAAAATCGTTTTTATCTGTCATTGGTGTTTTAATAAAACCAGGGGAAACCAAACAAACTCGAACGTCATATCTTTGAAAATCAAAATATAAACTTTCTGCTAAATTATTTAGTGCAGATTTCGATGGTCCATAACCAGTTGAATTAGGTAATCCTCTGTAGCCAGCAATGGATGAAACTATAGTAATTATACCATTTTTTCTTTTTTTATAATATTGCTCCACTGCTTTAATGGAGTTCACTGTTCCAAAAAAATTTACTTTAAAGACATCTTCCAATTGTTCAACATCGATTTCTTTTTCTTTTTTTGGATTCCATGTACCAGTTGAAAAAAAACATATATCAATATTTTCAAACCTATTTTTAATCTGATTAAAAACTTCTATGCATTTTGATTTGTCAGTCACATCTAAAGGAAATGATGAAATATTTTCATAATTTTTTGAAAGATCATCTAAAAGTTCAACTCTTCTTGCAGATACAGCAACATTCCATCCCTTGTTTGCAAATTTAATTGCTAAGGCTTTGCCAATTCCTGTACTACCGCCAGTTATCCAAATAGTTTTTTTACTCATTTTTTGTTATGTATAAACATTATGTTAAAAAATAAAATTGTAACATTTATATTATTTCTTATCATTACATTTTCAGCTTCATTAATTGGAGGATTAGCTACAGTCACTTTCAAGGAGCCTTGGTATTCTTTATTAAATAAACCTGTTTTTAATCCACCAGATTGGGTCTTTGGTCCAGTATGGACAATTTTATATTTATTGATGACAATTTCTATTTGGATGTATTGGCATTCTAAAAATAGAGAGATGAACACAGTTTATATTTATTTTATTCATTTAGTTTTCAATGCAACTTGGAGTATAGTTTTCTTTGCATTTCATAAAATGATTTTAGCGTTGTTTGTATTGGTTGTGTTAATTGCAATAATTATCAATCTAATCATAAGATATAGACGCGTCACAATGATGAGTTCGTATCTAATGATTCCATATTTACTTTGGTGTTGCTTTGCTCTAATTTTGAATACAAGTTTGATAATCTTGAATTAATTATGGATGATGTTGTTGTAGTTGGTGGTGGAATAATTGGAGCAGCAACTGCTTATTTTCTCTCAAAAGAAGGAAGAAAAGTTAAAGTTATTGAAAGAGATCCAACTTACAAAACAGCTTCATTTCCTTTATCTTTAGGAGGTTTTAGAAGGCAATTTTTTCAAAAAGAAAATATCTTACTGGGTAAATTTGCAAGAGAATTTATTTTTCAAATACCAGAATTATTGAAAACTGAAAAAAATCCTAATCCAACAGCAAGTATGGTGACCAATGGTTACCTTTTGATGTTTGGTCCTGAACATGCTGAAGAACAATATAAAGCTTTAGAAAATCATAAAGAATGTGATGCGGGTACAAAAAATATTAAAGGCTCAGAGCTATCAAAAGTGTTTCCATATATAAATGATGAAGGTGTTGAGACAGCTACTTACACAGACAATCAAAGTGAAGGTTGGATTGATCCTTTTATGTTTCATAGTGCACTTAAAAGCAAGGCAATAGAACTTGGAGCAGAATTTATAAAAGGAGAGGTTAAAAGTCTTTCAGAGATAAATGCTAAAACAATTGTCTCTGCAGCTGGTTGTTGGACTAAAGAATTGTTAAAAGACATTCCTGTTGAGCCTCAAAAACACACTGTATTTAGAGTAAAATGTCCAACATATATAAAAGAAATGCCACTAACTGGTGATTTAACCACTGGTGTTTATTGGAGACCTGAAGGAGGAGAGTATTTAGCAGGATCACCATTATCAGTATTTGGTGCAGATGATTTAGAGCCTGCATGGAATGATTTTGAAGAATTAGTTTGGCCAGCACTAGCAAAAAGAATACCAGCTTTTGAAGAATTAAAATTAACTGGAGGATGGGCAGGTTATTACGATTGTAACAGATTAGATAATAATGCTGTTGTTGGAAAACATCCTAAATACGAAAATGTTTATATGGCTACTGGTTTTACAGGAAGAGGATTAATGCAAGCCCCAGGTATTGGAAGAGCATTAACTGAATTAATTACAACTGGTTCATACCAAACAATTGATATAAGTGATTTTGCTGTTGAAAGAGTGTTGGGCAAAACTGCAAGAAGAGAACCTTACGTTTTATAATTAAGTTCCACAAAAAGTTTGATATTTTTCATTACCAATTGGTGCAGGCTTTTGAAATTCAATAATATTTTTTTGATCAGAATAGGGATTACTTAAAACGTTCAAAAGTTTATTTATTGTTTCTATATTTCCTTTATCCGCATCAGCTAGGGCTTCCTCTACTTTTTGATTTCTTGGTATAACAACAGGATTATTTTTTTTCATTAGTTCTAAATACTTGTCAGATGAATTATTTATTTTTAATCTTTTTTCCCATTCATTAGTCCAACTTTTAAAATCATCATTTATGTAAACTTCATCCTCAATCTTAACACCCATTAAATGACAGAAGGTGTTTGTGTAATCTGCATTATTATTTTTCATCCAGTCTAAAAGTTTATTAATTAATATTAAATCATTTTTATCTTCACCAAATAAACCAAGTTTATCTCTCATCATATTTAACCATTTTTCTTCATAAATATTTTGAAAGTTATCAATTAACTCTGTTGCAATTTTAATTGCTGAACCTTCATTTTTATCAATAAGTGGTATTAGGCATTCTGCAAATCTTGCTAAATTCCATTTTGTAATTGGTGGTTGATTTGAAAAAGCATATCTTCCAAATTTATCTATAGAGCTAAATACAGTTTTTGGATCATATTGATCCATGAAAGCACATGGACCATAATCAATTGTTTCGCCAGAAATAGCCATGTTATCAGTGTTCATAACACCATGAATAAATCCAACCCTCATCCAATTGATCACTAACTGACATTGTCTTTCCATTACAAGACCTAATAAATCTAAAGCTTTATTTTTAGAGGATTGAATTTCTGGATAGTGTCTATCGATTGTATAATTAATTAGTGTATTAAGATCCTCAAGATTTTGAGTTGCTGCAACATACTGAAATGTACCAACTCGTATATGACTTGACGCAACTCTAGTTAAAATAGCTCCATTTAACAAATTTTCTCTAACAACTTTTTCTCCAGTTTTAACAACTGCAAGACTTCTAGTTGTTGGAATATTCAAAGCATTAATTGCTTCACTAATTATATATTCTCTTAGCATTGGACCTAAAGCGGCTCTTCCATCGCCACCTCTAGAGAAAGAGGTTCTGCCTGAACCCTTAAATTGTATATCAAAACGTTGATTTTTATTAACTAAATGCTCTCCTAATAGAACAGCCCTACCATCACCAAGCATTGTGAAATGACCAAATTGATGACCAGCATATGCTTGTGCAATTGAATTAGTTCCATCAGGCAAACTGTTTCCTGAAAAGATTTCAGCTAATTTTTTTTTATCTATTCCTGAAAAGTTTAAATTTAGATTTTTAGCAAGTTCTTCGTTTAAAATAATAAGCTCAGGATCATGAACTGGAGTAGGCTTGATATCTTCTTTAAATGTTTTTGATAGTTTTGAATATGAATTGTCAAAATGCCAACCAATGGTCATTTTAATTAACTAACTTCAGCTTGATGTTCTTTTGGCTTAACTTCTGTTTTAAATTGATTAGAAATTTTTTGAACTTCAACTGATGAAACTTTGTATTCAGCACACATTGTCTCTTCATCTTTCCCATGACCAGTTACCATATTGACCATATGTTCTGGGAAATGGAATGTTGTAAATACAATTCCTTCTTTAACTTTATCTGTTACTTCTACTTTTAAAGCAACTTCTCCTCTTCCAGAATATAATCTTCCAATATCACCTGTATTCAGATCTCTATATGCTGCATCTTTAGGGTGAATTAACAAAACATCTTCATCAACAATGTTTATATTTTTTGTTCTTCTTGTCATTGTTGCTGCATTATAGTGTTGTAAAACTCTACTTGTTGTTAAAATTAATGGATAATCTTTTTGATTAGCCTCTATCTCACTAGATTCTTTCCAATCAAAATTTTTCAATCTACCTTTACCAAGTTTAAACTCTTCAGTATGTAAAATTTTTGTATCCGAACCATCTTCTTTCACAGGCCATTGCAATCCTAATTTTCCAAGTCTTTCTCTTGTTACTCCTTTAAAGAAAGGAACGATATCAGCTATTTCTTCTAAAACCTGATCAGCATCATAAGATGGTTGATCAAAACCTAATTTTTGCATCATTTCAGTTACAATTAACCCATCAGGTTTTGTACCTGGTAGTGGAGGTACTGCTCTATTAACTCTTTGAATTCTTCTCTCAGTATTTGTGAAAGTTCCGTCTTTTTCTAAGAAAGTTGTTCCGGGTAAAACTACCGTTGCAAGTTTAGCAGTTTCGCTCATAAATATTTCTTGAACAACTAATAGCTCTAAAGAGTTCATTGCTTCAATAACATGTGCACTATTTGGATCTGTTTGAACTATATCTTCACCAATAATCCATAAACCTTTTAATTCTTTACTGATTGCAGCCTCAAACATTTGAGGAATTTTTAAACCAGCTTTAGTAGGATGAGTTACGCCATATTTTTCTGTATAAAATTTTTGGTTTTCTGTTTTATCTACTGGAAAATAACCTGCACCTTGGTGAGGCTGACATCCCATGTCTGCTGCACCTTGAACATTATTTTGACCTCTTAGAGGATTTACACCGACACCTTTTCTTCCAATGTTTCCTGTAATCATTGCTAAATCAGCAATTAACATCACAGTTTTTGAACCTTGCTCGTGTTCAGTAACTCCTAGTCCATGGAATTCCATAGAATTTCTTGCTGTTGCATAAGCAATTGCAGCCTCTTTTACCAGTTGTTTATCAACACCAGCAACTTTTGCTAATTTATCAACATCTTGTCTTTCAATTTCTTTCAAGAAATTATCAAAACCTTCTGTTCGATCTCTTACAAAGTCAGCATTATACAGTTTTGATTTAATAATAAAGTGTAACATCATATTTAGAACCGCAACGTTAGTTCCAGGTCTAAGTTTGATATGATAATCAGCAAGTTTAGCTAATTCAGTTGTTACTGGATCAAGGACAATTAATTTTTTACCTTTCATTACTTGCTGTTTAATTTTTGCTCCTGTAACTGGGTGAGCATTAGTTGGGTTAGCACCAATAACTAAAAATAAATCTGCGTGATAAATATCTTCTGTTGAGTTTGTTGCAGCTCCTGTTCCAAAAGTTTGCTGCATACCCCAAGCTGTAGGTGAATGACAAATTCTTGCACAACAATCTACACTGTTAGTTCCAACAGCAGCTCTAATCATTTTTTGAAAAACATAATTTTCTTCATTAGTACATCTTGCAGAAGAAATTCCAGCAAAAGCATCTGGTCCGTTTTCTTTTGTAATTCTATTCATTTCCTTTTTGATAAAGTCATACGCTTCATCCCAACTAGCTTCTTCAAACTTTCCATTTCTTTTTATCAATGGAGTTTTTAATCTGTCAGGATGATCATAAAAACTGAATGCATATCTTCCTTTAATACATGTGTGACCTGCATTTACTTCTGTTTGCTTAGGAGTATCAATTGCTACTACTTTATCATCTTTGATTGATGCTTCTAAGTTACAACCAACACCACAGTATGAACAAGTAGTTCTAACTTTTTTATCTACAGCTGCAGATTTAGATTGGAATACATCTGAAATAGCATCTGTTGGACATGTGTGAGCACAAGCTCCACATGATACACAAGAACTATCTCCAAACATCATATCGTTATCTGTTGTAATTCTAGATTCAAATCCTCTGCCGCTCATTGTTAAAACAAATGATCCCTGAATTTCATCACATGCCCTGACACATCTTCCACAGTTAATACAGTTATCTAAATTCATTCTCATGTAATCATGAGAAGTGTCTCTTGGAATTCCTTTATGTTGCTTAGGACTATTGTATCTATGATCATCAATACCTAAATCATTTGCAACTGTTTGAAGTTCACAGTTATTGTTTACTTCACAAGTATCACATTCCATTGGATGGTCAGTTAAAACTAACTCAACAATATTTTTTCGAAGACTTGTTAGTGCTTCATTTGAAGTAAATATGTGCTGGTTTTCTGCAACTGGCGTATGGCAAGATGCAACCACTCTAGTTGGTCCATCTTTTTCTAACGCAACTTCAACTGAACAAACTCTACATGCTCCATAGGGCGCTAAGTTTGGATCATCACATAAAGTTGGCACCTTTTTTTCACCTATATAGCTTTTAACAAATTTCAAAATAGATGAATGATTAGGACCTATTTCATAAGGTTTTCCATCAATATATGCAATTTTTCTTTTCTCTGAACTCATTAGTTATCTTTCACCATATCATTTTTCATTTCATCACCAAAGTATTTTAGGATGTTCTGAATTGGAGTTGGGATCGCTCCACATAGAGCACATAAGCAGCCTTTTTGCATAGTAACCAACAACTCTTCTAGTAATTTTAAAGGAATTTTAGCTGTTTTCTTCTTAGCTTGATCAAACATTTCTTTTCCTCTGTAAGATCCAAGTCTTCCTGGGAAACATTTTCCACAAGATTCTTCTGCAGAAAACTCAAATAAATGATGAATGTATTCAGCCATTGGAAAATCTTTTGGAATACTAACTACACTTGCGTGACCTAACATAAAACCTTTTGCTGTGAATTCTTGAAAATCTAAATTTAAATTTTCTATTTCACTTAAAGGAACAACTCCACCTAATGGACCTCCAATTTGAAAAGCTTTAACAGGTTCTTTGTATCCACCACCAATTTCATTAAATATTTTTTTCATTGGTGTTCCCATGTCAATTTCATAAACACCAGGATTGTTAAAGAAACTATCTAAGCAAACTAATTTAGTTCCAGCTGATTTTTTATTTCCGACTGAAGAAAATTTTTCCGACCCATTTAATAAAATTCCAGTCGCAGCAGCTAAAGTTTCAACATTATTAACCACAGTTGGTTTTTTATATAACCCTTCAGTCACAGGGAAGGGAGGTCTTACATCTACTTCAGCTCTTCTACCTTCAATAGAAGCAATCAAAGCTGTTTCTTCTCCACAAATGTATGCACCTTGACCAATACAAATTCCAAGATCAAAAGAAAAATCTGTTCCTAAAATATTTTCACCTAATAAATTTAATTTTTTAAGTTCATTGATGCAGCCATTAATTGCTTCAATAGATTTTGGATATTCACCTCTAATGTATAAAACACCTTCGTCGCTTCCAATTACAAATCCACACAATACCA
>CACHBY010000013.1 GCA_902578175.1 uncultured Pelagibacteraceae bacterium | reverse complement strand
ATTTCCATTATTTTTAGCCTATAAGCACTGGACTTTCACAATTAAATTATTGTTAATACAATAAATTAATAAGGATTATTGAGCCTTTTTTGCTCAATTAGCTATTTTAAAAGTTAAAATTTAAGAAGAGAAGTGTGGACGGTTAAGGTTACCAAAAATTTGTCGTACACACTTCAATCACATATAAATTTTATTCTTAGAATTTATATGGAAGCTAGTGTGCGCCGTTTTTAAACTTGAGAGTTTGATCATGGCTCAGAACGTACGCTGGCGGCACGCCTAACACATGCAAGTCGAACGAAGTAGCAATACTTAGTGGCAGACGGGTGAGTAACATGTAGGTATCTACCCTTTGGCCTGGAATAACACGAGGAAACTTGTGCTAATACCGGATAAGTCTTTACGGAGAAAGCTTTATGCACCATTGGATGAGCCTGCACTTGATTAGTTTGTTGGTGGGGTAATGGCCTACCAAGACTGTGATCAATAGCTGATTTGAGAGGATGATCAGCCACATTGGGACTGAGACACGGCCCAAACTCCTACGGGAGGCAGCAGTGGGGAATCTTGCACAATGGAGGAAACTCTGATGCAGCGATGCCGCGTGAGTGAAGAAGGCCCTTGGGTTGTAAAGCTCTTTCGTCGGGGAAGAAAATGACTGTACCCGAATAAGAAGGTCCGGCTAACTTCGTGCCAGCAGCCGCGGTAATACGAAGGGACCTAGCGTAGTTCGGAATTACTGGGCTTAAAGAGTTCGTAGGTGGTTGAAAAAGTTAGTGGTGAAATCCCAGAGCTTAACTCTGGAACTGCCATTAAAACTTTTCAGCTAGAGTATGATAGAGGAAAGCAGAATTTCTAGTGTAGAGGTGAAATTCGTAGATATTAGAAAGAATACCAATTGCGAAGGCAGCTTTCTGGATCATTACTGACACTGAGGAACGAAAGCATGGGTAGCGAAGAGGATTAGATACCCTCGTAGTCCATGCCGTAAACGATGTGTGTTAGACGTTGGAAATTTATTTTCAGTGTCGCAGCGAAAGCGATAAACACACCGCCTGGGGAGTACGACCGCAAGGTTAAAACTCAAATGAATTGACGGGGACCCGCACAAGTAGTGGAGCATGTGGTTTAATTCGAAGATACGCGCAGAACCTTACCAACACTTGACATGTTCGTCGCGACTCTGAGAGATTAGAGTTTTCGGTTCGGCCGGACGAAACACAGGTGCTGCATGGCTGTCGTCAGCTCGTGTCGTGAGATGTTGGGTTAAGTCCCGCAACGAGCGCAACCCTCACTTTTAGTTGCCATCATTAAGTTGGGCACTCTGAAAGAACTGCCAGTGATAAGCTGGAGGAAGGTGGGGATGACGTCAAGTCCTCATGGCCCTTACGTGTTGGGCTACACACGTGCTACAATGGTATCTACAACAGGAAGCAAGACTGCGAGGTCAAGCAAATCCTTAAAAGATACCTCAGTTCGGATTGCACTCTGCAACTCGAGTGCATGAAGCTGGAATTACTAGTAATCGTGGATCAGCGTGCCACGGTGAATGCGTTCCCGGGTCTTGTACACACCGCCCGTCACACCATGGGAGTTGGTTCTACCTTAAGGCAAGGTTTAAAACCCTTGACCACGGTATAGTCAGCGACTGGGGTGAAGTCGTAACAAGGTAGCCGTAGGGGAACCTGCGGCTGGATTACCTCCTTTCTAAGGATGAATGAAAGTATAATTTCATTCTAAATAATATACAGGTAATGTTGACCGTCCTCATTTCTCTTCTTAAAGTAGTGTTTCTCTTTGCATAGGGGCCGGTAGCTCAGTTGGTTAGAGCACACCCTTGATAAGGGTGGGGTCGAAAGTTCGAGTCTTTCTCGGCCCACCAATTTAAGATCATGGGGGATTAGCTCAGCTGGGAGAGCGCCTGATTTGCATTCAGGAGGTCAGCGGTTCGATCCCGCTATCCTCCACCAAAACACTTAGTTATAAAAATTGTAAAAATTAATAATTAATATCAATATCTATATCCGAACATTAGTAATGTTATTAGCTAATGTTCAAAATAAAAATTTGATTCAACACAGAATTTTTTTCTGTGCATAAATCAAGCGTTTAAGGGCGTGTAGTGGATGCCTTGGCACTGAAAGCCGATGAAGGACGTGATATACTGCGATAAGTTTCGGGGAGCTGTATGTAAGTTTTGATCCGAAAATTTCCGAATGGGGAAACCCACCACTTTATGTGGTACTTTAAACTGAATAAATAGGTTTAAAGAGATAACCTGGAGAACTGAAACATCTAAGTAACCAGAGGAAAAGAAATCAATTGAGATTCCGTTAGTAGTGGCGAGCGAACGCGGACTAGGCCAGTAGTTTTGTTAAAAAAATTTGAATAGTTTGGAAATGCTAACCATAGAGGGTGATAGTCCCGTATGAGTAATGTTTAACAAAATTCTTGAGTAAAGCGGGACACGTGAAATCCTGCTCGAATACAGGGGGACCACCCTCTAAGCCTAAATACTCTTCAGTGACCGATAGTGAACTAGTACCGTGAGGGAAAGGTGAAAAGAACCCCTATTAGGGGAGTGAAATAGAACCTGAAACCGCATGCCTACAATCAGTCGAAGCTCTTTTTAGAGTGACGGCGTACCTTTTGTATAATGGGTCAGTGACTTAATTTATAAAGCAAGCTTAAGCCATCTAGGTGTAGGCGCAGCGAAAGCAAGTCTTAATAGGGCGATTAGTTTTATGAATTAGACCCGAAAACGAATGAGCTTACCATGAGCAGGTTGAAAGTTGGGTAACACCAACCGGAGGACCGAACCAGTTGACGTTGAAAAGTCTTTGGATGACTTGTGGTAAGGGGTGAAAGGCCAACCAAATTCGTAGATAGCTGGTTTTCCGCGAAAACTATTTAGGTAGTGCGTTGAATAAATAGACATTTAGAGGTAGAGCACTAAATGGGCTAGGGGGAAGAGATTCTTACCAAACCTAATAAAACTCCGAATGCTAAATGTTGTTCTTCAGCAGACAGACTGTGGGTGCTAAGGTCCATGGTCGAGAGGGAAAGAGCCCAGACCACCAGATAAGGTCCCCAAATTATGATTAAGTGTGAAAGGATGTGGAAATTCCTTAACAGCCGGGAGGTTGGCTTAGAAGCAGCCATCCTTTAAAGATAGCGTAACAGCTCACCGGTCTAATAGAATTTCTGCGCCGAAGATGTAACGGGGCTAAAATCATATACCGAATCTGTGGATTTGTAATTTTTTCGAAAATTGCAACTGGTAGCGGAACGTTCTGTAAGCCTGTGAAGGGATACCTGTGAAGGATCCTGGAGGTATCAGAAGTGCGAATGCTGACATAAGTAACGATAAAAGAAGTGAAAAACTTCTTCGCCGAAAATCCAAGGGTTTCTGCGCAAGGTTAATCCGCGCAGAGTTAGTCGGCACCTAAGGCGAGGGCGAAAGCCGTAGTCGATGGAAATAAGGTTAATATTCCTTAACCAGATGGTAGTGACGGATCTTGTAAGTTGTGAGTTCTTAATGGATTGAGCTTGCCGCGAAAAGGTTCCAAGAAATAGCTCCATCATTAGACCGTACCCTAAACCGACACAGGTGGATTAATAGAGTATATTTAGGCGCTTGAGAGAATGATGTTGAAGGAACTCGGCAAAATGCTTCCGTAACTTCGGGATAAGGAAGACCTGTTTTTAGGCAACTAGAGATGGGTGGCACAAGCCAGGGAGAAGCGACTGTTTATCAAAAACACAGGGCTCTGCTAACACGTAAGTGGATGTATAGGGTCTGACGCCTGCCCGGTGCTGGAAGGTTAATGCGGTTGGTGCAAGCTAACTTCTGAAGCCCCAGTAAACGGCGGCCGTAACTATAACGGTCCTAAGGTAGCGAAATTCCTTGTCGGGTAAGTTCCGACCTGCATGAATGGCGTAACGATTTCTCCGCTGTCTCCAACATCAACTCAGTGAAATTGAATTCTCCGTGAAGATGCGGAGTTCGCGTAGTTAGACGGAAAGACCCCGTGCACCTTTACTGCAACTTTACATTGGTATTAGGAAAAACATATTTAGAATAGGAGGGAGACATTGAAGCGTAGGCGTCAGTTTATGCGGAGTCACCAGTGAAATACCTCTTTTGTTTTTCTTGGTATCTAACTGATTGCCGTCATCCGGCATCAAGACATTGTATGGTGGGTAGTTTGACTGGGGCGGTCGCCTCCCAAATAGTAACGGAGGCGTGCGAAGGTAGGCTCAGAACGGTCAGAAATCGTTCGTAGAGTGCAATGGCAAAAGCCTGCCTGACTGTGAGACTGACAAGTCGAGCAGAGACGAAAGTCGGTCATAGTGATCCGGTGGTTCTGAGTGGAAGGGCCATCGCTCAACGGATAAAAGGTACGCCGGGGATAACAGGCTGATACTGCCCAAGAGCTCATATCGACGGCAGTGTTTGGCACCTCGATGTCGGCTCATCACATCCTGGGGCTGGAGCAGGTCCCAAGGGTTTGGCTGTTCGCCAATTAAAGTGGTACGTGAGCTGGGTTCAGAACGTCGTGAGACAGTTCGGTCCCTATCTGCTATGCGTGTAGAAGAATTGAGAGGAGTTGACCCTAGTACGAGAGGACCGGGTTGAACATACCACTGGTGGACCGGTTGTAGCGCCAGCTGCAGTGCCGGGTAGCTAAGTATGGAAGAGATAACTGCTGAAAGCATCTAAGCGGGAAACTCACCTCAAAACTAGTTCTTCCTATAGAGCCGTGGTAGACCACCACGTTGATAGGCTGGATGTGGAAGCGCAGTAATGCGTGCAGCTGACCAGTACTAATAGCTCAATTGGCTTGATTTATGCACTGAAAAAATTTTTTATCAAATTTTAGATCTTAAAAAAACCTCAAATTACTTAATTAATCTAAGGTTTCAATAATATACTTATAAGCTTTTAACATATAAAGTCATTGAAAAAACTGATCTTACAAAGATATAAAAAAACTTAACGAAGCTTAATGAGAAGTTTTAAAAAATTATTATTTTTACTCACACCTTACGAACTAAAAAGAGCATTTCTATTATTGTTAATGATATTAGTTATGGCATTTTTGGATGTTATGGGTGTTGCTTCAATTTTGCCTTTTATGGCAGTATTAACCAATCCTGGTCTTATCGAAACAAATTATTTTTTAAAACTTATGTTTCAAACTTCAAGCATTTTTGGGGTTGAAAATATTCAAGAATTTATTTTTGCTTTAGGCTTCCTAGTATTTATCCTGTTAATTGTATCGCTCTCTTTTAAAGCTTTAACCACTTATGCACAATTCAAATTTGTTCAAATGCGAGAATTTAGTATAGGTAAACGTTTGATAGAAGGTTATTTACATCAACCTTATAGTTGGTTTTTAAGTCGTCATAGTGCAGATCTTGGAAAAACCATACTATCGGATGTTGCTCAAATTATAGGAGGAGGTATTTTTCCATTCTTAGAAATTATTGCAAGAGGAGCTGTTGCAATTGCACTTATAATATTATTAATTTTAGCCGACCCAAAACTTGCTTTTATTGTAAGTTTTTCACTGTTTTTTGCATACATAGTTATTTTTTATTTTGTCAGAAACACACTTGATAGAATTGGAAAAGAACGTTTAAAAAATAATCAATTACGTTTTACAGCAATTAGTGAAGCTTTTGGTGCTGTGAAAGAGGTAAAAGTTGGAGGACTAGAAGAAGTTTATATAAAAGATTTTTCTAACTCAGCAAAAATTTATGCTGTTAATGTAGCTTCTGCTCAAGTTTTAAGCCATATCCCTAGGTACATACTGGAAGCCATCGCTTTTGGGGGAGCGTTACTAATAATTCTTTATGCTATGGAACAATCAGGTACTTTTAATGAAGCACTACCCATACTGAGTTTGTATATTTTTGCTGGTTATCGTTTACTTCCAGCTCTTCAGCAAATTTATCGTTCATTTACGCAGTTAGAATTTTCAGGTCCAACGATTGATAATTTGTATAAAGAATTTAAAGAGCTTAAGGAAATAAATATTAAAAAAGATCATGCTTTCTTACCTTTCAACAAATCAATTACTTTAGAAAATGTAAGTTACAAATATCCTGTTACATCACGTACAGCCTTGAAAGATATTAATTTGACCATACCCATAAAATCTACGATCGGGATTATAGGTGCCACTGGAAGTGGAAAAACAACCACAGTTGATATTATTTTAGGATTACTAGAAGCTCAAAAAGGAAAATTAAAAGTTGATGAGACCGTTATAACAAAAGAAAATTTAAGATCTTGGCAACGTAACATAGGATACGTACCACAAAATATTTACCTTATAGATGATAGTATTGCTGCTAACATCGCTTTAGGTGTTGAAGATAGTGAAATTGACTTAGATCGTGTTAAAAAAGCTTCTAAAATTGCAAATTTACATAATTTTGTTGTTAACGAGTTGCCTGATAAGTATCGAACTACTATAGGTGAGCGAGGGGTAAGATTGTCAGGCGGTCAACGTCAAAGAGTAGGTATTGCAAGAGCTTTGTACAATAATCCAAAAGTTTTAATTCTTGATGAGGCAACAAGTGCTTTGGATAACAATACAGAAAGGCTAGTTATGGATGCAATGAATAATTACAACGATGATATAACTATGATTTTGATTGCTCATCGCATGAACACAATTAAAAACTGTGATATTATTTTTAAATTTGAAAAAGGACAGCTTGTTGGTCATGGTAAATTTGATGAAATAACTTAAAAAAAGTAAAATTTAAAAAAACTAGTTTAACTATTAAACATATAAAGAATTATTAAAACTGTATTACTTTTTTTTAGATTAGAAATTTATGAATAAAAAATTAAATTATATGTTTTCAAAGGTAAGAAAATTTAATTTATCCCAATTACCTGAAAAACCAATAATTTCAAAATTTTATTAGTAAAATTTAAATAATTTTTTTTTAATGATAAATTTTCTTTATGAGTTTGATCGAATAGTTGGTAGTATTGAATAAATGGCAATATCTAATTCACCATATATGGAAAAATATAGTTTTCAAATTAACGAACAAAATGAGCGCGATAAAATTAAAAAATTTGTTAAAAATAAGAGAAAGACAGTAGTAGTTCAGGGTCTAGGTTTTGTAGGGTCAGCTATGGTCGCTGCATTAACTCAGGCAAAAAAAAATGGTGAGATATTATATAATGTAATAGGTGTTGATATAGGAGATAAAAAGAATTATTGGAAAATAGCTAAATCAAATCAGGGAAAACCACCTTTTAAATCGGCTGACAAAAACATGGGTAAAGCTTATTTAAATGCTAAAAAAAATAAAAACTTTTTAGCAACTTACAGTATTTTCTCATATTCCAAAGCAGACATTGTTGTTATAGATTTGCAATTAGATGTAAAAAAAAGTTTATCTGGTGATGTTAATAATTATAGTTTTTCATTTAAGAAATTTAAAAAAGCAATTAAAGAAGTTGCTGACAATGTTAACGAAAATACAACGATTGTAGTTGAAACTACTGTACCACCAGGCACTACTGAAAAAGTTATACATCCAATTTTTAAAGAAAGTTTTAAAAAACGTAGACTAGATATTAATAAATTATATCTCGCTAATGCTCCCGAAAGAGTAATGCCAGGGTCAAACTACCTTAATTCAATTAACAACTATCACAGGGTTTTTTCAGGTATTAATCCAGAGTCAAAAAAACGTACAAAAAAATTTTTAAAAAGTTTTATTAATGTTAAAAAAAATCAATTAACTGAGCTTCATTCAACTACAGCCTCTGAGATGTTGAAAGTATTAGAAAACTCATATAGAGCAACAAATATATCTTTTATTCAAGAATGGACTGAATTTGCAGAAAAAGCTGAAGTTAATCTATATGAAATTATTAATGCGATTAAAGTTAGATCAACACACTCTAATATAATGTCACCTGGTTTTGGCGTAGGCGGTTATTGCTTAACAAAGGACTCCTTATTAGCTGATTGGTCCTTTAATAATTTATTTAGTGGACGAAGACATTTGGATATGTCTTTGAATGCTATTAAAATTAATGATCAAATGCCGAACTATGCTATGAAATTATTGAGGAAGGAGTTCACTAAGCTAGAAAATATTAATTTGGCGATACTAGGTGTTTCATATTTAAGTAACATTGATGATACAAGAAATTCTCCAAGTGAATTTTTTTATGATAAATGTATTAAGAATAAAATTAACGTTTTCGTACATGACCCGTTAGTTAAATACTGGAAAGAAAAAGAAATAGCTGTTAATCAAGATTTTTCATTTTTTAAAAGTAAAAAAATTGATGTTGTAGTCTTTGCCGTTCGTCATAAGGAATATTTAAATTTAAAAGCAGAAAATTTAATTAAAAAATTTTCAAATATTAAATTAATTATCGATGGCTTTGATATTATCAATAAGAAAAATGCAAAGATATTTAACAGCCATAATATAAAAATTAAGGGGATAGGCAAAGCTTACTGGGACATAGATTAAAAGTAAAACAAAATGACAAAAATATTAGTAACTGGTGGCGCTGGATTTATTGGATATTTTTTAGCTAAAAAATTAGCAAAAAATATGAATAATCAAATTACAATTATTGATAATTTGTGCAGAGGCAGAATAGATGATGAGTTAAACGAACTTATATCTAAAAAAAATATAAATTTTCTTCAGGGAGATTTGATTGATAAAAAATTCTTTGCAACTCTTGATAAAGGTTTTGAATATATTTATCATTTTGCTGCAGTAATTGGTGTAAAAAAAGTAATAGAAAATCCAGATCAAGTTTTACATGATAATGCTATTACAACACTGAATTTGATAGAATTTTCAAAAAAATTAAATTCTTTAAAAAAGATTTTATTTTCTTCAACAAGTGAAATTTACTCAGGCACACTAAAGCATTTTGGAATAGAGATACCGACAAATGAAAGTGTTAAACTATCGTTAGATGATATAAAGTCACCTAGGACAACTTACATGTTGAGCAAAATGTATGGAGAGTCAATCATGTTTAATTATGGATTTAAATACAATATACCTTTTACTGTTGCGAGGTACCATAATATTTATGGTCCGAGGATGGGATTTTTACATGTTATTCCTGAAATGATTGAAAAGATTTCAAAACAAAAAATAATTGAGGTTGCATCACCCCAACATACAAGGTCTATGTGTTTTATAGATGATGCTATTGAAATGACTATAAGAGCCTGTGAAAGCAATATCACAAATAAAGAAATATTAAATATAGGAAATCAGGATCAAGAAATATCAATAATAAATTTAACAAAGCTAATAGCAAGTATATTAAACAAAAATATAGAAATTAAATGCTTACCAAATACTGAGGGCTCTCCGTCAAGACGTTGTCCAGATACTTCAAAAATTTTCAGAATGACAGGATATTCATCTAAAGTTAATATAGAGGATGGAATTAAAAAAACTTATAATTGGTATAAAAATAAGTTACACGACAAGTATGAATAAAAAGATGTTTAATGATGGATAAAATCATTAATTTCATACAAGATATTTATCAAACGAGAGAATTTATTCCTTTACATGAACCAAAATTCATTGGTAACGAGAAAAAATATCTCAATGAATGTATAGACTCAACATATGTTTCATCTGTAGGTGAATTTGTTAATAAGTTTGAAGAAAAAATTGCAAAATATACTTGTGTTAAATATGCGGTAGCCACTTGTAATGGCACTGCTGCACTTCATATATCTCTTAAATTAGCTAATGTAGACGAAAATTGCGAAGTAATTACACAACCAATAACATTTGTTGCAACTTGTAATGCAATTAGTTATTGCAAAGCTAAACCAATATTTATTGATGTAGATAGAGATACAATGGGTCTTTCGCCATCATCACTTAAATCATTTTTAGCAAAGAATACAAAAGTTATAAATAAACAATGCATAAATAACAAAACGGGAAAAGTAATTAAAGCATGCGTTCCCATGCATTCATACGGACACCCATGTAGAATAGATGAAATAAAAAAAATTTGTGATGAATATTCTATTTTTCTTATTGAGGATGCTGCAGAAAGTTTAGGTAGTTTTTTTAAAAATCAACATACAGGGACATTTGGTAAATTAGGCATTATAAGTTTTAATGGAAATAAAATAATTACTGCTGGTGGAGGAGGTTGCATAATTACAAATAATGAAAATCTTGCTAAAAAAGCTAAACATTTAACTACAACTGCTAAAGTTTCACATAAATGGGACTTTAACCATGATATGATTGGATATAATTATCGAATGCCAAATTTAAATGCTGCTCTTTTATTGGCGCAATTAGAGGAATTAAACAACTTTATTGAAAATAAACGAAACTTGGCGATGAAGTATGAAATATTTTTTAAAAATATGGAATATACTTTTTTTAAAGAGATCGAAGAAAGTAAATCTAACTACTGGTTAAATTCTATAATTTTTGGAGATAAAACCCAAAGAGATAAATTTTTAGAAGAAACTAATTCTAAGGGTGTTATGACAAGACCTATATGGAAAATGATGAATAAACTTTCAATGTACAAAGATGCTCAATCAGATGATTTAACAAACTCAGAATGGCTAGAAGATCGAGTTGTTAATATACCTAGTAGTGTAACATAATGGCACAGATTGTTTTAATTGGGGGTGGTGGTCATTGTAAGTCAGTAATTGATGTTATTGAGCAAGAAGGGAGTTTTGAAATTGCAGGCATTGTTGATAAACCAGAACTATTTGGATCTAGTATTTTAGGTTACCCAGTTATAGGTAGTGATTTAGATTTAAAAAACTTAGCAAAGAAGTATAGAAATGCCATGATAACAGTAGGTCAGATTAAATCACCATTACTAAGAATAAAATTATATGAATTAGCTAATGAGTCTGGATTTTTTTTACCTTCAGTTATTTCTCCCAAAGCTTATATGTCTAAACATTCAAAAATTGGAAATGGAAGTGTGGTAATGCATAATGCAACTGTAAATGCTAATGTATCTATAGGCGATAATTGCATTATAAATTCTAAGGCATTAATTGAACATGACTGTTACGTTTCAAATCATTGTCATATTTCTACAAATGCAATTGTAAATGGTAATGTAAAAATAGAGTCAAATTGTTTTATAGGTAGTAGTGCTACAATTAGAGAAAGCATTACAATAAAAAAAAATAGTTTTATTAGAGCTGGAAGCTTAGCTAAATGAGTATATTTATTATTGCAGAAGCAGGCGTTAACCATAATGGATCAATTGAAGTAGCAAAAAAGTTAATTGATGTTGCATCTTCTTCAGGAGCTGATGCAGTAAAATTTCAAACATTTAATACAGAAAATTTAGTGTCTAAAAATGCCCCAAAAGCTGATTATCAAGAGAATGATCAAAATGAAACACAATTTGATATGCTTAAAAAATTTGAGTTAAATAAAGAAATGCATCTTGATTTAATTAATTATTGTAAAATTAAAAACATAATTTTTTTATCTTCTCCTTTTGATATTCAAAGTATAAAGCTTTTAGATGAACTAGGCCTAGAAATTTTTAAAATTCCAAGCGGTGAAATTACAAATCTCCCTTTTCTAAGAGAAGTTGGAAAACTAAACAAAAAAATAATTATATCGACTGGAATGTCAGATATTAATGAGGTTCGAAATGCTTTATATATTCTACATAATTCAGGAACAGAAAAAAAAAAAATAACAGTGCTACATACTAATACAGAATACCCAACACCAATGGAAGATGTTAATTTAAGAGCAATGGTTAAAATGGGAAATGAATTACATATAAAATTTGGTTACAGCGACCATACTTTAGGTACAGAGGTTAGTATATCAGCAGCTGCAATGGGAGCAAGTTGTATAGAAAAACATTTTACTTTAAATCGTGATATGGATGGGCCGGATCATAAAGCGAGTGTCGAACCAAATGAATTATTAAGCATGATAAAAGCTATAAGAAATATTGAAAAAGCTCTTGGTAGTGATGTGAAAAAGCCATCTAAAAGTGAAAAAAAAAACATTAAAATAGTTAGAAAATCAATATTTGCCAAAGTTAAAATAAAAAAAGGTGAGACTTTCAGTGAAAATAATTTAATTGTAAAAAGGCCTGGTAATGGCTTAAGTCCAATAAAATGGGATGAGGTATTAGGATCAAAAGCAACCAAAGATTATAATGAAGACGAATTAATTTAACTAAATAAAAATTATCTATATTTTTAAAGGAATTCATAACAAGCTAGATATTAAATGAAAAAAATTTTGTATATTTCAAGTTCAAGAGCGGATTATGGTTTATTAAGAAATCTAATATATGAGACACAAAATCTGAATCCAGAAACTTATTTAATGGTTACAGGATCACATCTTACAAAAGAATATGGGAAAACTATTTCTGAAATTAAAAAGGATAAAATAAAAAACATAATCTGTAGAAAAATTCTGGACAAAAAATTTCAAGAAAATAAAATTTCAAACTATATTCAACGGTCAATAAAGGTAACTTCCCAAGTAATTCAAATGCTAAAACCTAATACATTAGTAATTTTAGGTGATAGATTTGAACTGCTTGGTTGTGCAATTGCTGCAACCATCAACAGAATTCCAATTGCTCACTTGCATGGTGGTGAAGTAACTAGAGGTGCATATGATGATGCAATTAGACATTGTATAAGTAAATTATCTCACTTACACTTTCCAACTCATAATCAATATAAAAAAAGATTAATTCAATTAGGTGAAGAGTCGAAAAATATTTTTAATTTTGGTGGATTAGGTGCACATTCAATTAAGAATACCAATTTTAAATCTAAATCTGAATTAGAAAAAATACTTAAAATTAAATTAAATAAAAAAATATTTCTTATTACTTTTCACCCAACAACTTTAGAGGAAAATAAATCAAAGTACCAGATTTTAAATTTATTGTCAGCACTAAATAAATTTAAAGATGTTATTAAAATATTTACTTCATCAAATTTTGATAATGAAAATGAAATAATAAAAAATGAAATCTTAGAATTTGTAAAAACAAATAAAAATGCATTTTTTTATTCATCTCTTGGACATCTAAATTATATATCATTGATGAAAATTTCTGCTCTTGTTGTGGGAAACTCATCAAGTGGAGTAATTGAGACACCTAGTCTTGGAATACCTGCAATTAATATTGGAAGTCGACAAGAAGGCAGGATTATTTCTAAAAATATTATAGAATCAAAATATGAAAAAAACTACATAATTCAAAGTATTAAAAAAGCTTTCTCTATTGATAAAAAAAAACTCAATAAAAGTAGAAGTCTTTTTTATAAAAAAAATACACCTAAAAATATTGCTTTAAAAATTATGAGACATAAATATATTTTAAAAAAAGAATTTAAAGATTTGATTTAAACTATTTAATTTCAATTTTTTTTCTTAATTTATGAGATTTTCTTATACCTTCAATTATTTGCATCGTATGGTAGGCCTCTTCCCCTGTACATAAATTATTTCTTCTATTTTTAATTAGAGACCAAAACTGTCTTAATTGGGTGAAATAAATATTATCGAAATTATAATTAAGTTTTTTTTCAGTACTTTTTTTTTTGTTGTTGATGAATAATTTTAATTTATTTGTAACCAGGGATCCTTCGATAACACCCTTTGTTCCAATTATTTTAAATGATCTTGATTTTTCAAATTGCAAAAGATCTAAATGCACATGTCCTATTATATTGTTTCTTTTAAATTTCAAAATTGATAGAGCCAAATCGTCACTAGTAATTTCAAGGTTTGAAAATTTTCCCACTGTCCCTTGAATACTTTTTACTTTACCGAATAATCTTTGTAAGTAATTTATTTCATGGCTGGTATCTAGCAATACACCACCTCCTTGATTTTTATGAGCCATATAAAATTTTCTGTAATCTTCCCATGGATGCCAATTTGGTAAATAAAAACCACATTCAGCTCTGACATAAATAATTTTTCCGATTACTTTTTTATTTATTAGTGATTGTGTTTTGAGTATTAAGGGGTGGTTGACTAACATGTAACCAACACTTACTTTTTTTTTTATTTTTTTAATCTTTTTAAGAGTTTTCAAACAATTTTCTATTTTGTTAGACAGAGGTTTTTCTATATAGAAATGACATTTGGTGTAATTTAATATTTTATTAATAATTTGATTATGAAGGTGTGTTGGAACACAAATAAAAGCTACATCACAATTTTTAGCAGCAAGTTTTAAATTTTGTGTAAAAACAAAATCTTTACCTTTTCCTAAAAAATTTATTTTATTTTTTGTATCATAGCTAAAGATTGAATTTATTTTCAATTCTTTTTTAAGTTTTATTAGATTAGTTAAATGTCTTAAACCTATTGATCCTGAGCCAAATACTGTTACTTTCATGATTTTCATATATATCATGAATTTAATTATTACAAATTGATTATGCAGATTTATATAAATTCAAATCTTAAAGAAGCCATAAAAATTTTGAACAGACATGGAGCTAAAACATTAGTTGTTATAAATAAAAACAAAAAATTAGTTGGTACACTAAGTGATGGCAATATAAGAAAATCTATTTTAAAGGGATATACCCTAGAGAGTTCAATTAATAATATTTTTCATAAAAAACCAATTTTTTTTTATGATAATGAGTTGGATTATAAAAAAATAAAAAATATTTTTTTAAAAAAGAAAATACACTTAATTCCAATTGTTAACAAAAAAAAGGAGATAAAAAAAATTATTTTTTTAGAAGATATAATAAATTTTGATGAATTAAATTTAAACTCAAAAAATAATTCAAGTAATTTAGGTGTTGTCATTATGGCAGGCGGAAAAGGTTTAAGGATGCAGCCTTATACAAAAATTTTTCCAAAACCACTTTTGCCAATTAACGACATAACGGTATTGGATACAATAGTTTCTAAATTTTTAAATAATAATATTAATAATTTTTATATTACAACAAATTATAAACATAAAATGATTTTTAATCATTTTAAAAGATATAAATCCAAAATTAATTACAAGATTATTAAAGAAAAAATCTCACTTGGAACTGCAGGATCCCTGTCTTATTTGAAAAATTTAAAAGAAGATTTCTTTTTTGTAACCAACTGCGATGTAGTAATCAATGAGGATTATAAAAAAATAATAAAAAATCATATTAAAAATAAAAACGATATGACAATAGTTGTATCAAGGAAGTCAATAAAACTTTCTTATGGAGTATGTTTATTGAATAAAAAAAATAAATTTTCAGGTATTCAAGAAAAACCAAGTTACAACTTTTTGTTCAATGTAGGACTGTACTTAATAAATAGAAAGGAATTCAAATTTATCAAAAAAAATCAAAAACTTGATATGGATAAACTAATTGTGAAACTCAAAAAAAACAAAAAAAAAATCGGTATTTATGAAACAGATTACAAAAATTGGAAAGATTTTGGTAATTGGGAAAATTATATAAATAATGAAAAAAGTTAGTTTAAATTGATGAATGAAACTTTAATCATTATTCCGGCCAGATCAGGGTCTAAAAGAATTAAAAATAAAAATACAAGAATAATTAATGGTAAACCCCTTGTTTATTGGTCGATAAAGTACGCTAAAAAATATTCAAAAAATGAGGATATTATAGTTTCTAGTGACTCAAATATTATTGGTAAAATTTCGTTAAAGGAAAAAGTCAAATTTATTAAGAGACCAAAAAACATTTCAGGGGATAAATCAAGTGTATATTTTACCTTAATTCATGTTTTAAGAAAAATTTCAATTAAATCGAAATATAAATACATTGCTCTATTACAACCTACTTCACCATTAAGACCAAAGAATATTATTTTTAATGGCGTAAAATTACTAAAAAAAAATAGGAAGTTTCAAAACTTAGTTCATCTTGAAAAAACTAATTATCATTTAGGAAGTGTAACTCGACAAAATGAATGGAAACCAATTAATAAAAACATAATTCGTGGCCAGGAAATTGTTAATCAATTCAGACCTTCGGGCTGTTTGTTTCTTTATTCTATAAAGAATTTTGATAAGCATAATGATTTTTTAAAAAGGAGAACCTATGGATTTGTAAGTAAAAAATATTTCGAAACTGTTAATATCGATACTGAAGAAGACTTCATAAAATTAAATTTATTATTAAAAAAAAACCCAAAGATTTTAATGTACTAAAAAATTTAAGTATATAAGCGTAAATTTTTATGAAAAATTTTAGAATTATTTCAAGATTAGAGGTTAAATCTGAATATGTTATAAAAGGCATAAGAATGGAAGGTCTACGAAAAATAAGTAATCCAACTTCTATAGTTAAAAATTTTAAAAATAAATTTATAGATGAGATTTTTTATGAAGATGTAGTAGCTTCATTATATAATCGCCCCGTTAATTTAAAAATTATTAAAAGTGTATCAAATTTAATAAATATTCCTTTTTCAGTTAGTGGCAGAGTAAGGACATTAAAAGATTATTATACGTTATTTAACAATGGCGCAGATAAAGTTTCTGTTAACACCGCAAGTTTTGAAAATCCAAGACTGCTATATAAGGCCTCAAAAATTTTTGGTAGTCAAAGTATTTGTGCGCATCTTCAATATAAAAATTTATATCAAGAAAAAAAAGATCCAGAGGTGTTTGCTGAAGCAGGTAGAGAGAGAAAATTTATTAAACTTTATGATTGGATTAAAATAGTTCAAGAAAATGGTGTTGGAGAAATATATATATTTTCAATAGATAACGATGGAATAGACCATGAAATAGATATTCAAATACTTAAAAAAGTGAGAGAAATATCGAAAGTGCCAATCATATATGGATGTGGAATAAATAGCTTGGACAAAATTAAAAAATTAATAGATATAGGTTTTGATGGAGTTACGATAAGTTCAGCAATTTATAATAACTCTCTCGATCTTAACGAGGTCAAAAAAAATTTATCTAAAAATTACTCTAAAATAAACTTCAATTTAGGTGATGAATAAGAATAAAAAAATTATAGTTGGAATAATTCATTATAATAGTGGAAATATTGGAAACCTTGTTAAAACTGTTAGCAAATTTACTAAAAATATAATTATAGTTAAAAATAAAAGTGATTTTGAAAAATGTAACAAAATTATTTTACCTGGTGTAGGATCCTTCGGAGTAGCAATTGATTTTCTTAGAAAAAAAAAATTGATTAAATGTCTAAAAGATTACATTTTAAAAGGTGGAGACACCTTAGGTATTTGTTTAGGAATGCAAATTTTATATAAATCTAGTGAAGAAGATAAAGATATTAATGGAATTGGTATAATAAAAAAAGTTATTAAAAAAATTGATAGGACCAGTAAAAATAATGTTACTGTCCCACATATTGGTTGGAATAAAGTAATTTACTATAAAGGTATTAATGATGAACTTTTTAAAATTATTAAAGGAAAAAGTTTTTATTTTTCACATAGTTTTGCAGAAAAACTCACTAAAAAAAAAGAGCGCTTTGCTTACTTTATTTATGGAGAAAATAAGTATAGATCTATGATACTACTTAAAAATTTAGTTGCTCTTCAATTTCATCCTGAACTGAGTGGAAAAGCTGGACTAGAAATATTCAATTATTTTTTAAACAATAACAAATGAAAAAATCTATCTTTGGATTACCTCAAAAAGTAGAGCATTGTAAAAAATGTTTAATGACTAATCAAAAACCTTTTTCTGTCAACGAAACAAAAAATTTTAAAGGTTCAAAAAAACAAGCTTTGAGGTTTAAAAATGGTATATGTTCAGCTTGTCAATATTCAGATTCTAAAAATGATGGTCAAATTGATTGGAACCAAAGAGAAGATTTATTAAAGGAATTACTAGATAAACATAGAAAATCTGACGGAAGTTATGACTGTATAGTTTCTGGAAGTGGTGGAAAGGACAGTTCTACTGTAGCCCACATATTGAAGTATAAATACAACATGAATCCTTTAACTGTTACATACTCACCAATCTTATACACAGATATTGGATTTCAAAATTTAAGAGCATGGATATACTCAGGTGGTTTTGATAATTTATTATTCACGCCAAATGGCAAAATAACATCTGTACTTGCTAGGGAAGCTTTCAAAAACTTATTACATCCAATGCAACCATTTAAATTTGGTATAAAATCTATAGCTGCAAAAACAGCCTTGAAATATGATATTGAGCTTGTCATGTTTGGTGAGCCATATTACGAATATGGAAGTGAAAATGAGAATTCTAAATCAAGTCCTTCATATGATGTGAGCTGGTTATTAAACGACTCTGAAGATATTTTTTTTGGTGGAACACATTACAAAGATATTTTAAAAAAATATCAATGGATAAAAAAAAATGAACTAAGCGCATTTATGCCATTAAAATCAAAAGATTTAAAAAATTCAAAATTAAAAGATTTAAAAATTGAATTTTTAGGCTGGTATATAAAATGGAATCCTCAAGAAATATATTATTATGCATCTAGGAATAATGGATATTTTCCAGATACTCAAAGAACAGATGGCACATATGGAAGATATTCAGCGATAGATGATAAAATGGAATGGTTACATTATTATACTCATTACGTTAAGTTTGGAATAGGAAGAACACGATTTGATGCATCGCAAGAAATTAGAAGCGGTCATATAACAAGAAATGAAGGAATAAAATTGTGTAAAAAATTTGAGGGAGAATATCCTAAAAGATATGCAAAGGATTGTTTTTCATTTATGAAATTTAGTGAAGATGAGGCAATTGAAATTATCAATAAGTTTAGATCACCTCATCTTTGGAAAAAAACAAGTCAAGGGTGGAAAAGATTACAAGAATTAAAAGAGATTTGTAAATAATATTATTACTAAGATTAAAGATGAATTATATATTTTTTTCTACAGGACCTTTACATTTAATTAACATTTTTGAAATGATAAAAAAAGAGAGGATAAATAAATACAAAATTTATATTTTTCAGAGCAGCAATAAATATGTAAATTTAGAATTCAAAAATACTATTAATTTTTTGAAATTAAAAAATATTATAAATTTTAGCTTCAGTTACTTTAAAATAATACGTTTTTTTCAATATATTTGCCTCTTAATCAAATTCAAAATAAAGAATTCAGACACAGAAGTTGCTTTTGTAATTTCAGATTTTAGAAATATATTTTTTCA
>CACHBY010000012.1 GCA_902578175.1 uncultured Pelagibacteraceae bacterium | reverse complement strand
ACTGCTATAAAACTTATCAGACAAGGTTTCTCAAATAAATTAATAAATGGTCCAATATCAAAAAAAACTTTTTTAAAAAAAAAGAAATTAGGAATGACTGAATATTTATCAGATAAGTTTTTTATTAAAAATAATGCAATGCTAATATTCAATAAAAAACTAGCTGTATGCCCTATTACGACTCATGTTCCAATAAAGTTTGTCACAAAACAAATAACCAAAAAACTCATCATAAACAAAATTAAACTTATTAATAATTTTTATAAAAAAAATCTAAAATCAATACCCAAAATTGCTGTTTTAGGGCTTAATCCACATTGTGAAACCGTGAGTAATTTTGATGAAGATAAAAAAATAATCTTTCCTGCTATAAAATTTTTTAAGGGCAAAAATTATAGAGTGTCTGGACCGTTTTCTTCAGATACGATATTTTTAAAACAAAATCGATCTAAGTATGATGTCATAGTTGGGATGTACCATGATCAAGTATTATCGCCTATAAAAACATTATTTGAGTATGATGCTATTAACATTACTTTGGGTTTACCTTTTATAAGAATATCTCCAGACCATGGACCAAATGAAAATATGCTTGGGAAAAATAAATCAAATCCTCTTAGTTTAATAAGAGCAATCTCATTTTTAGATCAAAATTGATAAAAGCAAAAAAAAGTTTAGGTCAAAACTTCTTAATTGACAATAAAATTATAGATCAAATTGTTAATTGCGTTGAAATTGAGAACAAAAATATATTAGAAATCGGGCCAGGTACTGGAAACCTTACAAAATATATTTTAGATAAAAAACCGAAACAATTTACTGTAATTGAAAAGGATAATGACCTTATAAATTATTTAAAGGAACAGTTTAAAGAAAATTTAAACATTATTAATAATGATGTTTTGAACATTGACGAAAGCTCATTATTTAAAGGGAAAGTAATTGTATTTGGTAATTTACCATACAATATATCTACAGAGATATTAAGTAAATGGATAATTAATTTAAAAGATGATTTTTGGTTTGAAAATCTAATTTTGATGTTTCAAAAAGAAGTGGCGGATAGAATAATAGCCAATTATAACAATTCAAATTATGGACGATTATCTATTCTAGCAAATTGGAAATTAATTGTTAAAAAAATATGTGATATAAAACCTAGCTCATTTTCACCCAAGCCAAAGATAGATAGTAGTTTACTTTTGTTTACTCCAAAAAAAAATTTTTATAAAATTAATAATCCAAAAAACTTAGAAAAGATAACTCGAATTTTTTTCAATAACAGGAGAAAAATGATTAAAAAGCCGTTTAATCAAATCTTTAATGGTGACTTAAGAATAATAGAAAAACTTCAAATTGATTTAAAATTAAGACCTCAAAATTTAAATTTCGAAACTTACTATAAGCTTACCAAAGAATATGAGGATTTAATGAGTTAATTTTTCTATATGATTTCTAACAAAATTTAAATCATAGTCTTTGGAACCATCATTAAGCTCAGCTTCAATAAGATTATCAATTTTGTTATAACATTTTTCTATTTCATCATTTATAATTACATAGTCGTAATTTGTCCAGTGTAAAACATCTCTTTCAAACTGTTTCATTCTTTCTTCTGCTATCAACTTATCTCTCATATCTCTATTTGATAATCTTTGAAATAAAACTTCTTTGCTTGGTGGCAAAATAAAAAAAGAAATTAATTTAAAATCTAGTTTTTTATTTTTTAATTGATCTGCACCTTGCCAGTCAATATCAAATAAAACATTATTACCTTTATTTAAATTATCAATAACTGGCGTTCTTGTTGTGCCATAATAATTGTTAAATACCTTTGCATATTCAAGAAATTCCTCATTTTTTATTAACCTTTGAAATTCGTTGTCGTTAACAAAAAAATAATCTTTATTATTGATTTCACCAGGTCGAGGACTTCTTGTTGTATGAGAAATTGAGATTACGTAATTATTTTTTTTTGATAATAAGTTTACTAAGGTGGTCTTTCCTGCTCCGGACGGAGAAGAAAGTATTACCATTACCCCATCTTTTTCTGAGGGCATTTAAATTTCTAGTTTGCTTTTCCTTCGATAAATTTAACTGCATCTCCTACAGTTAAAATTTTCTCTGCTTCACTATCTGAAATTTCAGATCCAAATTCTTCTTCAAAAGCCATCACTAATTCAACTGTATCTAAGCTATCAGCTCCTAAATCATCTATAAAACTTGACTCTTCAGTTACCTTTGCTTCGTCGATACCTAAGTGATCTGCTACAATTTTTTTTACTTTGCTTGAAACGTCTTCTGACATATTGATCCTTTTTTGTTATATTTCGTTATTAGTTTAAAAAGCTATTTTGTCAAGCCATATACATGCCACCATTTACATGAAGAGTTTCGCCATTTATATAGCTGGATTGATTTGAACATAAAAAATCTACAGCATTTGCGATATCATCAGGCTCTCCAAGGCGTGCTGATGGTATTTTTGATATAATTGTTTCTTTAAACTTTTCATCTATCTTTTCTGTCATTGCTGTTTTAATAAAACCTGGTGAAATACAATTAACATTGATATTTTTTTTAGCATACTCAATTGCCAAGCTTTTCGACATTGCCACTATTCCTGCTTTTGATGCTGAATAATTAGCCTGTCCCAAATTGCCAGTATGCCCTACAACAGAAGTGATATTTACAATTTTTCCATATTTATTTTTTAACATTTTTTTAATAGCAAATTTACTCATCAAAAAAGTTGAGGTTAAATTAATGTCAATTACTTTTTTCCATTCATCCAAGCTCATTCTTATTGCTAAATTGTCTTGAGTAATACCAGCATTATTTACAATGCAATCTAAACTACCTCCAAGCTTTTCAGTTGCATTTTCAATAAATTGCTCAATTTTTTCACTTTCAGACATATCAAATTTTAAAATTTTTATTTTTTCAAAATCTTTTTTTAATTTTTCAAGTTTTTCTATTTTTGTTCCTGACACTAAAATATTAGCACCACTCTCATTTAATTTTTTAACGATTGCATTTCCTATTCCTCCAGAGGCTCCAGTAACAATTATATTTTTATTTTTTAAATCATTCATATTTTTAAATTTTCTATGTCTTCCTGGCTATTTATAGTATTAATTTTTACACTTTTATTAATTCTTTTTATCAAACCTGATAAAACTTTCCCAGGCCCTATTTCAATAAAATGATCAACATCATTATTTATCATATTTATGACGCTTTCTCTCCATCTTACTCTATTTTCAATTTGTTTAATTAAAAGTGATTTTAAATCTTTAGTATTTGAAATAGCTTCAGCTGTTACATTTGATATTAAATCATTTTTCCCTTCTAAAATTGAAATTTTGTTTAACTCTTCTTTCATAATCTCTGTTGCTTTACTCATAAGGCTACAATGAAAAGGAGCACTGACTGGAAGCTTTATATTTTTAATTGAATTTTCTTTTAATACCTGAATTAAATTATCCAAATCCTCAGTTTTTCCACTCAAAACTATTTGGCCCTCTGAATTATCATTTGCAATTTGTGCTTTAAATTTAGTTTCATTATCTTTTAATATGTTTTCGATTGTATCAATAGTTGAACCAAGTACTGCAACCATACCACCCAATCCTTTTGGCACAGAATTTTGCATAGCATCACCTCTTTTTCTTAAAATTTTTAATGTTTCTGAAAAGTTTAAATATCCAGCGCAAGATAAAGCTGAATACTCTCCTAAAGAATGGCCGGCAAAATATTTTGCTTTATTTAAATCAATATTAAATTCATTTTTAATAACGTTAAAAATAGAGAAACTTATTAAAAAAATTGCTGGCTGAGTGTTTACTGTTAAATCAAGCTCTTCTTTGGGTCCTTCCAATATTAACTTTGAAATTGAATAGTTTAATGTATCATCAGCCTCTTTAAATAAGCTTTTTATGAACTCAAACTTGTCATAAAACTCCTTTCCCATTCCAACTATCTGAGATCCTTGACCCGGAAATATTACTGAAAACATATAAAAATATTAATAATTTTGTGTTTTTATCTATTGTAATTGAACTTTTATAATAGTATATCCTCATTTTTTATTAAAGAACTTAAATGAACTTATACGAACATACTATAATAGCTAGACAAGACACTTCTCCAAGTGAATTAAAACAATTAACTGAAAAATATTCAAAAATTGTTGAAAAAAATGAGGGTGAAGTTGTAAAAACTGAAAACTGGGGTCTTCTAAACCTATCTTATCTAATTAAGAAAAATAAAAAAGGAAGCTACATTCACTTCAAAATTAAAGGTAAAGGAAAAGTAGTTGATCAATTAGAAAAAAATGAAGCTCTTGATAAGAAATTACTAAGATATCTAACAGTAAGAGTAAAAGAATTTGATTTAGACACTAACTACTTTGGAAAAAAAGATGATAGTGAAAAAAAAGAAAGTACTAAAAACTAATGCCAAAAAGACAAGGTGGAAATAAAAAAGGAAAGCAAAGTAACTTTGCTAAATTAAGTATTTTTCAACCTAATAAGTACAAATTTAAAAAAAGCTGTCCACTTTCGGTAAAAGGTGCACCAAAAGTTGATTATAAAAATATCAAACTCTTAAAAAAATATGTTTCAGAAAATGGAAAAATATTACCCTCTAGAGTTACAAATGTATCTCAAAAGAAACAAAGAGAATTATCTTTATCAATTAAAAGAGCAAGAAATCTAGCTTTAATATAATGAAAGTTATTTTATTAGAAAACGTAAAAAGAATTGGATCTATAGGTGAAGTAATAGATGTAAAAAGAGGCTTTGCTAGAAATTTTTTAATAGCAAACAAAAAGGCACTTTATGCATCTAAAGAAAACATTAAAGAAGTTGAGAAAATAAAAGCTGAATTATCTAAAAAAGATAATGAGAAAAAACAAGAGGCCACTAGAATCGCAGAACAAATCAATAATAAAGAATACTTAGTTAAAAAATTGAGTACTGAAAATAACGAACTTTATGGTTCAGTAAAACCAACTGAAATTTCAAAACTTATAGAAGATGAAAATAAAATCGAAATTAAACCTTCAATGATACAACCAGTTGAAGAAATAAAATCTTTAGGAAAATTCAAAGTTAAAATGTATTTACACTCTGAAGTTGATGCTGAAATAATAGTTAATGTTACATCAGCAGACACAATTCAATAATTATACATTCTTTTCAACAGCTAAAAATTAAAATTTAAATCCTAAGATTTTTCTGTAAATTTTAAATTATGGAAAAAAATTTAAGTATCGTTAAAGATAATTTTAAAGAGTTACCAAACAATATTGAAGCGGAACAAGCTGTAATCGGATCTATTCTGGTTAGCAATGACATTTTTGACGAAATTAGTACAATTATTTCCTCTATTAATTTTTATGATCCTATGCATCAAAAAATTTTTGAGGCAATCGAAAGTCTTATTTACAAAGGCATGCTAGCTAATCCAATTACATTAAAAAATTATTTTGAAGATGAAAAAGATGACATTAACATTCCAGAGTATTTAGTAAAAATAACTAAATTTTCTACATCCGTAAGACAAGCAGTTGAATATTCAAAAATTATTTATGATATGTTTGTCAGACGAGAATTAATTAAAATATCTGAAGAAACAATCGATAGCGCTAAGTTAAGTGATCTTGATACAAGCGGTCAAACTATAATTGAAAATTCCGAAAGACAATTATTTGATTTAGCTGAAAAAGGCTCTTTCAATTCTTCTTTAATTAAGTTTGATGATGCCATGAAACAAACTATAGAGATGGCTTCAGCTGCTTATAAAAACGAGGAGGGGATTGTTGGAGTTCCAACAGGACTTAGAGATTTAGATGATAAACTTGGAGGTTTACACCAATCTGACTTGATTATAATAGCAGGTCGTCCATCAATGGGTAAAACCTCTCTTGCTACAAATATAGCTTTCAATGCAGCACAAAAATTACAAGATAGTGGTAAAAAATCTTCTATAGCCTTTTTTTCTTTAGAGATGTCATCTGAGCAACTTTCAACACGTATAATCTCAGAACAAGCCAGAATTAGTTCTAATGACATAAGAAGAGGAAGAATTTCTGATGATCAATTTGATAAATTTTTAGAAACTTCAAAAAATATTTCTGAGCTTCCACTTTATATTGATGAAACACCCGCAATTAGTATCGCTGCATTAAGCAATAGAGCAAGAAGAATTAAAAGACTATTTGGATTAGATATGATTGTTGTTGATTATATTCAATTAATGAGAGGAACAACTTATAATAAAGATGGAAGAGTTCAGGAAATTTCACAAATTACACAAGGACTAAAAGCGATTGCAAAAGAGCTTGCGGTTCCAGTTGTTGCACTATCACAGTTATCAAGACAAGTTGAGCAAAGAGATGATCATAAACCACAACTAGCAGACTTGAGAGAATCGGGTTCGATAGAGCAAGATGCTGATGTTGTAATGTTTGTCTACAGAGAAGGATATTATCTATCGAGAAAAGAACCGAGAGAAGCAACTGTAGAACACGCAGAATGGCAAGCTAAGATGAATGAAGTGGCACACTTGGCTCAAATTATTATTGGGAAACAACGACACGGTCCAATTGGCAATGTCACACTTGAGTTTGAGGAAAGATTCACCAAATTTAAAGATACTCAAACTAATTAATTTCCAATATAAAAGAGCTAATGTTGGCTCAAATGTATCAAAAAATAGTTTTAAAGAATCCAAAGGCAATATTTATATTACTTATTATTTCTATTCTAAGTTTTGGTTATTATTCTAAAGATTTTAGATTAGATGCTTCATCAGAAACTTTGTTAATTGATGGAGATCCAGATTTAGCATATTTACAGGAAATTTCAAAAAGATATGGCTCTAAGGAATTTTTAATACTTACTTATACACCTAATGAAGGGATGGTTTCAGATTCCTCCATAAACAATCTTTTAAGTCTAAAGTACAAAATTCAAAGTTTAGATTGGGTTCATAGTGTTATTACACTTCTAGATATTCCACTTTTAAATAATTCAGATGTACCACTTCAAGAAAGATTAGATAGTTTCAAAACCTTAAAAGATGAAGAGGTAGATAGAGAAAGAGGTTTTAGCGAAATTTTAAACAGTCCTGTTTTTAGAAATTTTGTAATTAGTGAAGATGGAAAAACAACTGGAATAATTGTTAATATAAAACAGAATGAAAGATTAGAAAATACTGAAAATAAATCTACAAAGGAAATTGAAAAATATAAAGATCAAATAAAAAAACAAAATCATCAAAACATTTTAGAGATTAGGCAGATAATTCTAAGTTATGGAGATGTTGGAAAAATTTACTTAGGTGGAATTCCAATGATTGCAGATGATATGATGACTTTTATCAAAAGTGATATCATTGTATTTGGTATTGGAGTTTTATTATTTATTATAGCAACTCTATGGTTTGTATTTAGAAATCTAATTTGGATTATTGTTCCTATTAGCAGTTGTTTTTTCTCTGTAATTATTATGATGGGTTTACTGGGATTACTAGGATGGAAAGTAACTGTTATTTCATCAAACTTTATTGCTTTAATGCTTATTCTTACAATGGCAATGAATATTCATATGAGTACCAGATTTCTACAGCTTAAAAAAAATATTCCTTCCAAAAATAACTTTGAAATCATTTCCTTAACAACCAGCAAAATGTTTTGGCCTATTTTGTATACAGTTTTAACAACAATCTTAGCTTTCTTATCTTTAATCTTTAGTGAAATTAAACCAATTATTGATTTTGGATGGATGATGACTTTTGGCTTGATCACATCTTTTATAATTACTTTTACTTTGCTCCCTACTCTTTTAAGTTTTGCCTCAACTGGAAACATATCCTTAAAAAAAGAACAGAATTCTAAAATTACATCAATACTTGGTTCTATTTCCTTAAATAATAAATTTACAATTTTTTCTGTAACTGGAATTATTGTTGTCTTAAGTGTAATTGGCATAAGTAAGTTAGAAGTTGAAAATAGCTTTATAAATTATTTTGATAAAAACACTGAAATTTATAAAGGAATGAAACTAATCGATGAGGAGCTAGGTGGAACTACACCTTTAGAAGTAATTTTAAAATTTCCAAAAAAAGAAGAAAAGAAATCAGAAGAAGATGATGAATTTGAAGATTGGGAAGATGAAGAAGATACAAACGATGAAAAGTATTGGTTTACAAAAGATAAAGTAGATAGAATTACATCTGTTCACAATTATTTAGATAGTCTTCCACAAGTTGGTAAAGTTTTATCCTTTTCATCAATTATAGATGTTGCAACCCAATTAAATAACAATAATCCACTTGGTACTTTAGAGATGGGAGTATTGTACTCAAAGATACCTGAAAGTATCAAAATAGAAATAATTGATCCATATCTATCAATAGAAAATAATGAGGCTAGAATTAGTCTTAGAATTATAGACTCACAAGAAAACTTGAGAAGAAATGATTTAATTAATAAAATTAATTTTGATCTAAAAAATGAACTTGGTTTAGAAAAAGATGATTATAAATTAGCTGGAGTGCTTATATTATTTAATAATTTATTACAAAGTTTGTTTAAGTCACAAATTTTAACACTTGGTTTGGTTATGATTGGCATTTTCTCAATGTTCATTGTTTTATTTAAAAATATAAAACTTTCATTAATTGGTGTAGTGCCAAATTTTATTGCTGCATTCTTTATTTTAGGAATTATTGGTTTGTTAGAAATCCCATTAGATATGATGACTATTACAATTGCTGCAATTACAATTGGTATAGCTGTTGATAATAGTATTCACTATATTTACAGGTTCAAGGAAGAATTTAATAAATTAAAAGATTATAACAAAACTTTAAAAACATGTCATTCAACAGTTGGGGTTGCAATTTTAAATACTTCAATCACAATTGTTTTTGGTTTTTCAATTTTAGTATTATCTAAATTTATACCTACTATTTATTTTGGTATGTTTACAGGTCTTGCAATGTTGCTTGCGATGATATCGGTGTTAACTTTATTACCTGCATTGATATTGATAGTAAAACCTTTTGGTAAAGATGCTTAATGGTTGACGCTTTTAAAGATTTTTTTGAAGCATCGTCTATTATTGATTTAATCTATATTATAATAACTATATGGTCTCTAATAAGTTGTTATAGAAAAGGGTTTGTATTAAGCATCCTTTCAATGGCAAAATGGCTACTAGCTTATGTCGTTACTCTTATTTTATTTCCACGTGTAAAACCTTATGTAGAGGATATAATCGATAACGAATATGTTCTCGATGTAGGACTTGGAATTGCAATTTTTATAGTTGTTATATTCTTGGTATTATTAGTTAACAAAGGTATCAGTAAAACTGTAAAATATACTGGTATAGGAAATTTAGACACTACCTTTGGATTCTTTTTTGGATTTTTAAAAGGTTATATTGTTTCTGTTTGTATTTTTTCAGGAATTCATATTGTTTATAATCATGATAAATGGCCAATAAATTTAAATAAATCATACACCTTTCCATATTTAGAAAAAGGTAGTAATTATCTGATAAAAGAATTCCCAAATGAAAAAACATATCAAGAATCTAAAGAAAAAATTGAAGATATTTGATCCAAAATTTAAAGAAGAGTGTGGAGTATTTGGCATAAGTAATGCTAAAGATGCATCTGCTTTAACAGCTTTAGGTCTGCACGCACTTCAGCATAGAGGTCAGGAAGGATGTGGAATAGTTACTTTTGATGGAGAAAAATATTATTCAGAAAAAAGATTTGGATTAGTTGGAGATAATTTCAATAAAGAAAAAATTCTAAAAAATCTGAAGGGCAATTTCGCCATTGGACATAATCGATATAGTACTACTGGCAATAATATTTTGAGAAATATTCAACCTTTTTTTGCAGATACTAATGCAGGTGGAATTGGAGTATCTCATAACGGAAACTTAACAAATTCAATATCTTTAAGAAATAAACTAGTAGAAGAAGGAGCAATTTTTTATACTACCTCTGATACTGAAACTATAGTCCAGTTAATTGCTAAATCTAAAAGATCAAAAACAATTGATAAAATAATAGACGCCATATTTCAAATTCAAGGTGGGTATGCATTGGTAATGATGACACAAAAATCTTTAATAGGTGTAAGAGATCCATATGGAATTAGACCATTAATGATTGGAAAATTAGGAAACAGCTATGTGCTAACCTCCGAAACTTGTGCATTAGATATAATTGGTGCAAAATTTATAAGAGAAGTAGAGAATGGAGAAATAGTATTAATTGAAAATGATGAATTAACAAGTATCAAACCCTTCTCTCCTAAAAAAGTAAGACCATGTGTATTTGAGTATATATATTTTTCGAGACCAGACAGCTTACTTGATAATAAAACAGCTTATGAACATAGAAAGAATTTAGGAAAAGAACTAGCAAAAGAAAATGATCTAAAAGCAGATATAGTTGTACCTGTACCAGATTCAGGAAACGCTGCAGCACTTGGTTTTGCTCAACATTTAAAAATGAATTTTGAACATGGTTTAATTAGAAATCATTATGTTGGAAGAACTTTTATTGAGCCAAGTCAAAAAATAAGAAGCTTAGGTGTAAAATTAAAATTAAATGCAAACCAAAGCACAATTAAAGATAAAAAAATTATATTAATTGATGACTCATTAGTTAGAGGAACTACCTCTTATAAGATTGTTAAAATGTTATATGATGCGGGTGCAAAAGAAGTTCATGTAAGAATAGCTTGTCCCGAGATTAAGTATCCAGATTTTTATGGCGTAGATACTCCGACTAAAAAAGAGTTATTAGCAGCAAACAAAACTAATGATGAAATTTGTGAATATATAGGTGCAAAATCACTTAAATTTTTATCTATTGATGGATTGTATAGAGCAATTGGATTTGACAAAAGAAATGAGGCTTATCCCCAATTAACAGATCATTATTTTACAGGAGATTACCCAGTAAAACCTGTTGATGAATTGGGAGACAATAAAATAACTCAACTTTCTTTATTAAGTACAGCGTCTAATAATTAATTATGAAAACAGTAAATTTTACAGAAATGAAAAATGGTACTAAAGAGGATTATGAGCTATTGGAAAAATTTGAAAAAAATTTTGAAAGGCAAACAGCTGATAGAATTATAGATTATTTATCTAAGCAAACTACAACTCTAGAAGGATATAAAATCACAAGATTAGAACATTCTTTACAAGCTGCTACAAGAGCATTAAAAAATAATGAAAGTGATGAGATGATTGTTGCAACTTTATTACATGACATTGGAGATGATCTTGCGCCAATGAATCACTCACAATATGCAGCTTCTATTTTAAGACCTTACGTTTCTGAAAGAACTTATTGGATCATACTTCATCATGGACTTTTTCAAACTTATTATAGTGCTCATCATTTAGGTGGTGATAGAAACGTAAGAGACAAATTTAAAGATCATAAGTACTACCAGGATACGATAGATTTTTGTGAAAAATACGATCAGTGCTCATTTGATCCTGAATATAAATGTATGTCTTTAGAGGATTTTACCCCATTAATAAGGAAAATATTCTCAAAAGAACCTTATTATTACCTTTAAATTCATTTAAAAATAACTAATTAGAAGCCATGATTAAAACGAAAGATCAAATTATAGAATATTTTCAGTCAGGTATTAAAGTAACAAAGGACTTTAAAATCGGAATTGAACACGAAAAATTTTTATTCAACACTGAAGATAATAAAAGAATTAATTATCAAAAGGTAAAAGAAATGTTTTCAGCCTTGACTGAGTTTGGCTGGAACCCTGTTTTTGAAAAAAAAAATATTATTGGCCTTAATAAAGGTGGTAAAAATATAACACTAGAACCTGGCAACCAAATTGAATTATCAGGTGATAAGTTAAACCATATGCATGAGGCTTGTGCAGAATCTCAAGATTATTTATTTGAATTAAAACAAGTTACTAAAAAATTAGGTATTAAAATAGTTAGTGCGGGCTTTGATCCTATTTCAAAATTAGAAGATATTCCAAAAAATCCAAAGCAACGTTATAAGTTAATGACAAAAGATATGCCGCTAGGTGGAGAACTTAGTTTAGATATGATGTACCGAACATGTGGCACACAATTAAATATTGACTACAATTCAGAGGAAGATTTTATTAAAAAATTTAAATTAGTTAATTCTATTGTTCCAATTTCAATTGCACTATTTGCAAACTCATCAATAGTTGAAAAAAAGAATAGTAATTATTTATCTTACAGATCTAAAGTATGGCAAAGCACTTCTAGAGGAGGTTTGCCTAAATTATTTTTTGAAAATTTAGATTTTGAAAAATACGCTGAATTTGTAATGAACTTTCCAATTTTATTCATCCAACATAATGATCAATATGTTTCAGGAAGAAAATATACATTTAAAGATTTTATGGAGGGAAAAATTGAAGAAATAGGAAATAGACTTCCAACAGAGTCTGATCTAACAACACACTTGAGTACTATCTTTACTGAAAATAGACTGAAGAAATATATTGAGCTTAGATCTATGGATACATGTAGTTGGAATTGCCTATGTGCTGGACCAGCTTTTAATATTGGCATGTTATATGGAAATTTAGATGAAGCATACGAATTGGTCTCTTCGTGGGAAACAGATAAGATAATCAATGCTTATTTAGATGCTCCTCAAAAAGGATTTAATACTCAATTAATGGGTAAAGACTTATTGTATTGGACTTCTTCTCTTTTGGACATATCTAGAAAAGGATTAGAGAAAAGAGATATCATTAGTAAAAAAGGAAATAACGAAACCATCTTCTTAAATCACTTGCAAAATGTTGTTGATAACAAGACTACAAATGCAGATCATATGATTAGTAAATTTTCAAAAAATGAAAATTTAGAAGAATTATATGACAAATAAAATAGTAGCCGTTCAAGGAAATCATCCCTCTACCCTAAACCCTACAAATGATACTAGTGTTTTTTTAGCTAAAGAAATACAGAACAAATATAAAATTTTTTATTATGACCCAAAAAATCTATCAATAATTAACAAAAAAGTTTTAGCTAAAGGCTTCTTTATTAAGTTTAATTATCAAAACAAGAAATTTTACAAAATCATTAAAGAACAAACTTTAGACCTTACGAAATGTAAGTTTATTCTAATACGTCAAGATCCACCATTTAATTTGGAATACATTTCAACAACTTACATTTTAGATTTTATTAAAAATAAAGTTAAAATAATAAATAACCCAACATCTATAAGAAATATTTCTGAAAAACTATATTCCACCAAGTATCTAAAATATATGCCTGATACACTTTTTTCTCAGAACATAAATGAAATCAAAAAATTTATTAAAAAAAATAAGAAAATAATTATCAAACCTATTCATAGTTATAGTGGAAATGATATTCACTTATTAAATAAATTTAATTCAAAACTTATAAATAAATTTATTAAAAAACATGATCATATAATGTGTCAAAAATTTTTATCTAAGATTAATAAAGGAGATAAAAGAGTTTTTATAATTAATGGAAAAGTTTGCGGTGCAATCTCTAGAGTTCCTAAGAAAGGTTCTTTTTTAAGTAATATGAGTAAAGGTGCTAAGCCAATTAATATTAATTTAACAAAATTAGAAAATAAAATTTCAAAATTAATTGCAAAAGATTTAAAAAAAGAAAATATTTTTTTTGCAGGAATTGATTTTATAGATCAAAAACTTAATGGAGATATAAATGTAACATCTCCAACTGGACTTAAAACACTTTTTGATCTATCTGGTAAAAATTTAGCTAAAACTTTTTGGAAAGAACTTAAGATTTGAATAATTTAACTAATCAACAAAAAGGTTCGTTAATGGCTTTCATAGGAGTTATGTTTATAACTCCAGACTCTTTACTAATAAGATTATCAAATATTGATACTTGGGGAATGCTTTTTTACAGAGGGGCAATTCCATTTGTAGTAGTTCTAATTGGTCTTCTTTTTTTTTATAAAACTAATTTCTTAAAAGCATTGTTTAAAATTGGTTACCCAGGAATTTTTTATGTAATTAGTTTTTCTATTTGTAATATTACTTTTATTATCTCAATACAAAACACCAATGTAGCAAACACTTTATTAATGGTTGCTCTAGCACCAATGCTATCAGCAATTTTGGGAGCTATTTTTTTAAAAGAAAAACCAGATAATAAAACTTGGATTGCAATAATAATTACCTTTGTTGCTTGTGTTTATATTTTCTACGACTCCTTAAGTCTTGGTAATTTTTATGGGGATTTATTTGGTTTAATAACTGCATTTGGATTAGCCTGTAACGCAAACATTGCAAGATATGCAAAATCGACTGATTTGGTACCTGCTGCTGTAATTGGTAAATCATGCGTTGCTATATTTGCATTTTTTTTTGTTAAAGACTTTGCTTTAGCGGGAAATGATCTTTTTTATATACCTTTAATGTGTGTGATGTGTGTAGCCATACCATTTGTTTTGGTCACCATAGCACCAAGATTTATAACTGCAGCTGAAGTTAATCTATTTTTCCTACTAGAAACTATCCTTGGACCAATATGGGTTTGGATGGTTATCAAAGAACAGCCTTCCAACGAGACTATATATGGAGGTATAATTATCATTCTCACGATAGCAATTCATTCTTTACTGGCCATAAAAAAAACACAAACCAAAACTACGCAGCCAGAATAGTCAAAATTTAAAAACTGAAAATGCAAAAAGAAGTAAAAAAATCTTGGGCTCTATTTATTGGGATAGGAGTAATGATGATTGCTCATGGTTTGCAAATGCAAGTTATGGGTATTCGATCAGTAATTGAAGATTTTAGTGTCTTTACCACTGGTATCTTTATGTCTGGATATTATGTTGGTTATTTTGTTGGTTCGAGAACAACTCCTAATTTTGTTTCAAAAGTTGGTCATATCAGAGTATTTGCTGCCTTCGCTTCGCTTGCATCTTTAAGTGCTTTAGTTGCGGTTGTTTATGTAAATCCATTCATGTGGACAATTAGCAGGTTCATAACCGGTATAAGTTTAGTTAGTTGTTATGTGGTTACAGAAAGCTGGTTAAATGATAGAGCAACTAATAAAAATAGAGGACAACTATTATCTGCTTATATGATGGTAATCTATTTTGGATTAGCTTTAGGTATGTTGTTACTTAATGTTGCCAAACCAGAGGACTATGAACCATTTATTTTAGTTTCCATCTTACTTTCTATTGCACTTGTTCCTATTTTATTAACTAAAAGACCTGCCCCTAAATTTAAAAAAATAGAGACAATAAGTATTAAAGAATTGTATAAAATTTCACCTCTAGGTTCATTGAGTTCATTCTTTACTGGTATTATTCATGCAGCATTCTTTTCTTTAATATCTGTTTATGCAACTCTTGCAAAATTTACTTTAGTTGAAACATCAATACTTTTGTTTATTGCAACGATTGCAGGGGTGATTGGTCAAGGGCCAATAGGTTACTTCTCAGATACATTCGATAGAAGAAAAGTAATCGTAATTACAACTTTTGGAAGTTCCTTTTTAGCTTTTGTTTCAATTATAACTTCAAATGATCCTATTCAAAATATTTATTACATGGATGAATTTGCTTTTAGAAAAATTATATTTTTTATTACTGTAGGATTGTATTCAAGTTTATGTCTTCCTTTGTTTTCACTTAACCTTGCTCACACAAATGACTTTGTTCCTAAATCAAAATTCGTAGCAGCCGGAGGAGGTTTGCAATTCATTTTTGGTGTTGGAGCGATTAGTGGACCTATTTTGTGTTCTGTATTTATGGAATGGTTTGGATTAAATGGTTTATTTGTTTTTTTAATTATTGCTCATGGGATTATTGGTGGATTTGGTTTGTACAGGATGAAAATTAGAGGTACTGTTGAAAACCCAGACTCAACATTTACACCAATTCCTGCAACAATTACACCTGCTGGACTAGAATTAGACCCAGATACTCCTGCAACATTGGAAGAAAATTCTATAACTGATAATCATGAATTCAAAAAATATTAAACTAAAATATTAATGCGAGTCTAATACTGCATGAAGAAATTGTTTGGTTCTCTCATTTTGAGGATCTCCAAATAATTTTTCTGGTGGTCCTTCCTCAAATATTTTGCCTTCGTTAAAAAAACAAACTCTATCTGAAATCTCACGAGCAAAACCCATTTGATGAGTGACCATTATCATAGTCAAATTATGTTCTTTATTTAATGAACGTATAACATTTAAAACTTCCCCTACTACCTCAGGATCGAGCGCAGAAGTTATTTCATCTAAAAGCATAACTTTAGGTCTCATGGCAAGAGCTCTTGCTATAGCAACTCTTTGTTGTTGACCTCCTGAAAGTCTGCTCGGATGTTGATCTTTTTTATCTGTCAAACCTACTAACTCAAGCAGCTCTAAGGCTCTTTCCTCTGCTTCCTCTTTTTTAAGCCCTAAAACTTCAATTGGAGCTTCTATGCAGTTTTGTAAAGCTGTCATGTGGGGAAACAAATTGAATTGCTGAAATACCATTCCAATTTTTGAACGTCTTTCTCTTAAATACTTTTCACTTGCCTCAACAAGATTACCATTTTCACTCATATGTGTTAAGGGCTCACCGTCTAGATTGATTACACCACCGTTTATTTTTTCTAAAGTCATTAAAACTCTCAGAACTGTAGTTTTACCTGATCCTGAAGGTCCAATAATTGAAACCATTTCATTTTTTTTAATATCTAGATTTAATTTATCTAAAACTACTAAATCACCATATTGTTTGGTTACTTGATCAAATTTTACAATTATTTCATCAGATGTATTTTTCATAATTTATTTTTTTATTTTTCCCTGTGCTTTATTAACATCATTTTCTAATTTTCTAACCCACATTGCAGCTGGAATTGAAAGAGTTAAAAATATAATTCCAACTAAAGTATAAGGCTCTAAATATCTATAATTATATCCACCAACTGCGGTTGCTGCGTGGAATAATTCTGCAACTCCTATTGTTGAGAGTAATGGTGTATCTTTAAAGATACCTACTAAATAATTTCCCATTCCTGGTATAGCTATAGGGAATGCTTGTGGGAGAACTATTCTTCTATAAGTATAAATTGTTGAAAAGTTAAGAGCTCTACATGCCTCCCATTGAGATTTTGGAACACCTTCTAAAGCACCTCTATAAACTTCAGATAAATAAGTTCCAAAATGAAGACCAATTGTTATCATTCCACAAACCCAAGCAGATAAAGTAATTCCAAATTGTGGTAATACAAAATATACAAAAAATAACTGAATTAAAAGTGGTGTTGATCTTATAAATTCTACTATTTCTCTATTTATCCAATTAACAATTTTAAATGGTGTTTTTTGACCTAATAAAAAAAATAATCCAACAACTAAAGCGATTGCATAACCTACTCCAGCTGCAAGAATAGTATTTAAAGTTGCTATTGCCATTTGTGGCAATATTTCAAATGTAAAATCCCATCTCCATCCCATTTGCATAACTTAAATTCTTTCCTTTCCAACTTTTCTAGCAGCTAATACTTCTAACCATCTTAAAAATGGAACTAATGCAAATCTAGCAATAATATAATAAATCAGTAATGCTGTGCCAAAACACTGTGCTGATAACCAAGTAATAGAATTAATTTGTTTTGCTTCAAAAGTTAAATCCACAACTGTTACCAATGCGACCAATGCGGTAGCCTTTAACAATTCTACAGTTAAATTTGCAGCAGGTGGAAGAATTATTGGAAATATTTGTGGAATAATTATTCTTTTAATTCTTTTTGCTGGAGTAAAATTTAAGGCATGTGCTGCCTCCCATTGCCCTCTAGGAACTGCAAGTATTCCTGCTCTAACTATTTCTGCACCATATGCACCAAAGTTTAAACCTAGGGCCACTACTCCTGCTGTAAAAGCCTCAAGTGATATTCCAAAGAAAGGTAATACATAATAGGCCCAAAATAATTGAACTAACAAAGAAGTTCCTCTGAAAAATTCTATATACATTGTAGCAATACCTTGTATCGCTCGATTATTAGAAAGTCTCATCAAACCAAAAATCATAGAAATAATCACATATAGAATCATAGAACAAACAAGAACTTTTACTGTGGTTACTGTTCCCAATAAAAGTGTAACTCCATGTTCGTTTAAAAATTCAAAATATGTCAAAGTATTTTCCTTTAGATTTTAAAAACCAGGCAACTTAATTGTTGCCTGGTTTAATTTTTTAATAATTTAAATTATTTAGTTGAGCAAGCCCACTCTGTAGTCATGTCAGGTGGCGGTAGTTGAGCTTTATCATAGCCATACTTACCAGCTCTCTCTAACATTTTATCAGGGTTAGCTAAAACTTTAGCTAAAGCTACGTTGAAAGCATCTCTGAACTTACTATCACTTTTTCTAAAACCAATACCTACAACATTTACAGTTTCTTTAGGCATCAATTTAGGATCAGTTACTTCAAATGCTCCACCAGTTTTTTCCTCATGCTCTTTCGCACCAAAGAAAGTTTGTACAGCAGCATCTGCTCTTCCAGCTTTCATCGCTGCTAAAATACCAACTTCACCTTCTACTAAAAGCATTTGGCTATCTGGTACACCAGCTTTTTTTGCAGCTTCTACAGTATTAAAACCGGTTCCTGTTACAAGTTTAGCTCCAGTTCTAATTACATCTGCATAATTATTAATTCCTTTAGGATTACCTTTTGGAACTAACATCGCATCACCAAATACTCCAATTGGATCTGAAAAATCAATATTGGCACATCTGCTTTTTAAAATGTACATACCTCCAGTAATCATGTCTGATCTATCAGCATTAATTCCTGGAATAAGACCTGACCATTCAAAAACTTTTGTTTCATGCTCAGTAATCCCCATTTCCTCTAAAACAGTTAAAGCTATCATGTTTACGAAACCTAATGCTTCACCATTATCTCCAGCGTATGCCCATGGCACAGCAGTACCAAAACCTAGTCTTAATTTGTGACCGTCCGCAAGCCTTTCCGTTAATGTTTTTGCATTAACAGTCGAAATACTAAACAGAAGAACAAATAAAACAGTTAAAGTCTTATATATTTTTCTCATTATATACCCCTTAGTTATGTTTTGTTAAAGTTAAACAGATTAGAGAAGCTGTGTACACCCAACTCAAATAATTTTATTCAATCTTAAGTTGTCTAATATTTATTTTATAAGGATTTTTTCTGATAAATTTATTTCACCATCATTTTCAGGTGTTAAATAAACACCCATATCATAATGATTGTAAGTTTCTTTTAAAATTTTAAGTAAATTAAAAGAATTGTCGTCTGTTTTAGGTTTTAAGTTTATAGCAACACATCTTGGAATACTCTTTTCAACTTTAAACAGAACATCATTTATTTTTATAGTTTTACCAATCCAATTTTTTTCTTCCCAAGCTTCAATTCCATCGAAATATAAATTGCCTCGAAAAATGGATTTTTCAATTTTTTGATCAATTTTATTCTCAAAATCTTTTATGCTATTGATGTTTAAAAGAGAAATTGAATTTCTAAACATTGATTTATTAGATATGGAAGTATCATAAAAAGGGTGTTCATCATTTCTCATAAGTTTAATATCATTTTTTAAAGAACTCTCTAATTCAATTAATTTTTTTACAAGATTATCTCTTTCATTAGAGTCATTAACATTAATGGTAATAATTTCTTTATCTTTAATTGTTAAAGTTAACTTATTATTCTCATATAAAAAATTATACTTATTAAACACAGGAGTGTTTTTAAGTGTTACAATTTTATTCCATTTTCCTTTTCTTACTTCAGGATTTTTTTCGAATTCTTTAGATTGATCTAAATCAAGATTTTGAGAAAAAGCAAAAACTCTATCCCCCTCTATCCCAATATTTTTATTGATTTTGCATTTATCAATGTTTTGAAATGAAATAGATTTTACAGGACAGTTATATATTGAAGTAATAATTGCACTCATATAATCTTTAAAAAATAATATGACTTATCTTAATTCAAATCAACTTAAACAGTACAATGAAGAGGGATATGTTGCTCCTTTAGATATTTTGACTAAAGAAGAGGCTCTTGATGCAAGGAAAGAAATAGAATTGATAGAAAAAGAAATGCCAAATGAAATTGATAAATCTGGCAGATATAATGCTCACTTAATCTCTCCCAAACTAGATGCCATTGTTCATAATTCTAAAATTCTTGATGCTGTTGAAAGCATTATTGGAAAAAATATTTTGGTTTGTAGTACTACTTTGTTTATTAAAAATCCTAAACAAGAGGGATTTGTAAGTTATCACCAAGATGCAAAATATATTGGATTGGAACCTCATAATTGGGTTACTGCATGGATAGCAATTACAGATTCTAATAACAAAAATGGTTGTATGAGAATATGGCCTAAATCTCATATAGAACTAAAAGATCATAACCAAAAGTTTAATGAGGGAAACCTATTAACACGTGGTCAAACAGTAGAAGGAGTTCCGGAAAATGAGATTAAACCTTTAGAGCTTAAAGCAGGTCAAATGTCTTTACACCATCCAAGAATAGTTCACGGCTCTGGGATAAATAAAAGTAATGACAGAAGAATTGGATTTGCAGTGCAAAGCTATATAGGAACTAATGTTAAACAAGTTTTAGGAAAAAATAGTGTTCAAATTGCTAGAGGAAAAGATGAATATCATTATCATGAGGTTATTAATCGTACTAGTTCATTAATGAGTAAAGAAGGTAAATCTTTAAGAATTAGAGAAAATAAATATCTACAAAAAATCTTTTACAACGGTTCAGAAAAAAAAGGAGCCTACTAACTAAATGTCAAATTTAAAAAAAATAATTGAAAATATAAATGATAGAAATTTAGATAAAGCCTTAAAACTTTGTAAAACTTATGAAAACAATAGAAATAGTCATATTATATTTAATTTGAAAGGATCAATACACTTTTTACAAAATAATTATGAAATGGCTGAAAAATGTTTTCTGAATGCTATAAAAATAGACAAAAATTTTATAGATCCTATAAAAAATCTTTATATCATTTATCAAAAAACAAAAAATTATAATGAATTACTGTCAATATCAAAAAAATTAATCGAATTAGACCCAACTAATCCTTCTTTCGTTAATAATATTTGATAATAAAATATCAATTTCATTTTGTCTTAATTTAAGATTTTGACTATATTTTAAGTCTGTTAAATATTTGATTAAAAGATTATCTCTTTTTTCAATTGTTAAGCCTTCTAAATCATTACCCTCAAAATAAATCCATAAAACCTTTTTGACATTTGTACTTAAATACTCTCTTAAAGTGGCATATTGAATTAAAGGTCCATTTCCATCCATTCCTAAGTTTAAAACAGATTTATTAGATAGATTTCTTAAAACAGAGCTAATATCGTTTGGTCTATTTACACAAGCACCATGAGTAAAAGAATCCCCAACTAAAAGATATTCAATTTCTTTTTTATCCCATTCATTGTCTGGATTATTAAACCCATATCTATCACTTTGA
>CACHBY010000011.1 GCA_902578175.1 uncultured Pelagibacteraceae bacterium | reverse complement strand
TTGTCCTTCTGGAATTGAAAAGTATCCCAACATACAAAAAAGTAAAACCATCACTCCAAAAGGTCCAACCTCTGGACGAGACGTAAATGCAGAGTACCATTTTTTTTCACCTTGTCGGTCTGACTCTTGTCTTGATTTTTTTGTTGTTGATGTATTCATTTATAAAAGGCTTATTAATTTTGTTAAAAAAAAAGGGCCGATTGAATAATCGACCCTTTAAATTATTACAGACTATCTATCAATACCTGCTAAAGCAGCAACTGAAGAAGCGTTAGACTTGTCAACGAAGCCAGGTCCTGATGGGATGTTAGCTCCTGGTAAAAGTCCAGCACTGTTATTGTACAAGTGTAATACGATAACTGGCATATAACCTTGTAATCTTTGTTGTTGATCGATAGTGAAAGAAACTCTTCCAGATCCAATTAAGTCCATAACTGCAGGACTCAAGTCGAAGCAAGAGTGGTGTACTGTCATACCAAGATCAACTAAAGCTTTATCAACAGCTTCACATACGTGTGGTCCTACTGAAAGGATCGCATCGATATCACTGTTAGCTTGTAAAGCAGCAGTTGCTCTAGTTTGAATAGTTGCAGGGTCAGATGTAGTATCAGTCATCTGCATAGGAACAGCTGAACCGTAACCTTCACATCTGTCTACAAGAGCTGTGTTGTATGCTTCTTGAATCATACAAAGTGCTTTAGAAGCACCTTCAGCTTTTGCTCTTTCACCAGCTTTTTGTCCAGCAAGTAATTCTGGCTGACCAACGTGCATTAATGCACCTAGGCTAGCAGAAGACTCTAAACCAGAGTTCATTGTAATTACTGGAACACCAGCAGCAACAGCAGCTTTAATAGCTGGGCCTAATGCATCTGGATCTGGTAAAGAAATTACCATACCATCTGGTTGAGTAGCTGCAGCAGCTTGAATTGAGCTTGCCATATCAGCCATATCAGCAGAAGGGTTGTAGATATATTCGAAGTCAGCACCGATTGCTCTAGCTGCATCTTCACCACCTTTTTGAACTACTGGCCAAAAAGGATCTTTTCCTTCACCATGAGTAATCATGACATATCTTTCAGCGAACGCAGAAGTTGCAAATAATGCAAGAGCTGCAATCGAAAGTATAAGTTTTTTCATTATTTCTCCCTTTTTTTATGTTTTTAAATTAATTTAAAAGAAGAAATATACCTACTTTGAACAAAGATCATAACAAAAAATGTAAATACAACTTTTGATTGATTTTTTATTTTAAGATTTTTTTCCTAAATTTACTTGTGTTTAGAAAATCTAGAATTTTTCTAAAATTAATTCTGATTAGAAATTAAAAACTAATATGTCGCGCTTCTTCCTAATCTTGCAGCACCTCTAACGCCACTAGCATCACCATATCTTGGTTTTAAAAAAACACCTTCGTATTCTCTACCAATAACAAATTTTCTCACAAGTGAATCTATTTCATGTAAAAAATCAATTTCGTTTGATACTCCTCCACCAAATATGAAAGCATCAGGGTCTAAAATATTTATAATACTTGAAAGTGACATTGCTAAATTGACTTTAAAATCGTCTATAAATTTTTCAGCATCTAAATCATGTTTTCGGTTTAATTCAAAAATTTCGTTCGTTTTTAAGTTTTTTCCATAAAGTTTTTTAAATCTTTTTGCCAAGCCTAAGCCAGACAAAAAACTCTCAATCTCCGCTTCTCTGGGATTAGTAGAGTCGAAATTTTCTTTCTTTGCAGCAAAATAGGGAATTTGATTGTGGCCCCACTCTCCTGCAACACCATTAGGACCGCTTACAATTTTTTTATCAATTACTAAACCACCTCCAACACCGGATCCTAAAATAATTCCATAAACAATCTTGTAGTGTTTCCCTGCTCCATCTATGGCCTCTGATAAAGCAAAACAATTTGCATCATTTTCACAAAACACTTCTTTACCTAATGCTTTACGTAAATCATTTTGAAAAGGTTTTTTTTCTAACCAACTGATGTTTGGAACGTTTTTAACTAACCCTGTTTGAGGAGAGTGAACTCCTGGATGACAAACACCAATTGGAAGTTCTTGTTTAAAATCTTCTTCTAATTTTTTATGAATATCTCTTATTGCAGTTATAATCTGAGTGTAATTTTTTGGGCATGATATTCTAGATCTATGTTTTTCTTGTCCATCTTTTTCAAGCACAACACTCTCTATTTTTGTTGCACCGACATCTATACCTATTTGCATAATTATTAATAAGTTGCTCTACCACCGCTTAAATCAAATACTGCAGCTGTTGAGAAAGAGTTTTCTTCGCTTGATAACCAAGCAACCAATGAAGCTAATTCCTCTACTTTAGCAAATTTATTTCTTGGTATTTTTGAAAGCATATAATTTATATGCTCCTCGGTCATTTGATCAAAAATTCTAGTTTTTGCTGCAGCTGGAGTTACACAATTTACTGCGATATTTTTTTGTGCAAGTTCTTTACCTAAAGATTTAGTTAATCCTATAACTCCTGCTTTTGAAGTACTGTAAGCGCTTGCATTCGGATTTCCCTCTTTACCTGCAATAGAGGCAATATTTACAATCCTTCCATAATCATTCTTAGCCATAAATGGAACAACTGCTTTACAACAGTAAAAGACTGCATTTAAATTAAGGTTAATAACCTTATTCCACTCTTCTATTGGGTACTCTGCAACTGTAGTGTTCATCCCTGCTACACCTGCATTATTTATAAAGATATCAATCTTGCCATGTGATTTTTCAACTTCAGATAGATTTGAATTAATTGTTTCATAGTTGCTCACATCAACTATTTGATACGTTAAATTTTCAGAATTTACTTTTTCTAAAGCTTTTTTTGCTTCTCCTTCGTCGATATCCCAAATTACTACTTTAGCTCCAGACTCGATAAATCTTTCAGTAATAGCTAAACCAAACCCTTGAGCTCCACCAGTTACAATTGCTACTCTGTTATTCAAATCAAATTTAATCATCTATATTTTTTAAATTTTTTTGACCTTATTAAAGGAAAAGCTAAAGCAATTAAAGATAAAATAAAAAATGTTAAAGCTATTGGTCTTGTGAAAAACATAAACCAATTTCCATCAAATATAACCAGAGATTGTCTTAATGTTCCCTCTACTAGCTCACCTAAAATCAACCCAATGATAACGGGGACAACTGAGAAACCGTACCTTCTCATAAAGAAACCGACTACACCAAAAAATAACATTATCCAAACGTCAATTATAGATTGATTTAATGAATATGTTCCGCAAACTGAAACTGCAAAAATCATTGGCCATAATATTTTATTAGGCACCAAAGTTATTCTTGCAAAAATTTTTGCACCAAAAAAACCAAATATAAAAAATAAAATGTTAGCAATAAGCATTGCTCCAAAAATTCCATATAAAAAATCTGGTTGTTCTCTAAATAAATCAGGTCCAGGTCTAACCCCATGTATAATTAATCCTGTTAAGATAACAGCTGTTGTTGCACTACCAGGAATTCCAAGTGCAAGCGTTGGAACCATCGCACCACCAGTTGCTGCATTGTTTGCAGCTTCTGCACCCGCAATACCTTCTATAGAACCTTTTCCAAATTCTTCAGGATTTTTAGAAAATCTTTTTGCCTCTGAATATCCAATTAAAGATGCAACTGTTCCACCTTCTGCAGGCAACACTCCAATAAAAGAACCTATACCACTTGATCTTAAAATTGTTTTCCAAGTTTTTTTGTAATCATCTTTACTTGGAAGTTTGATTGCTTTTAAAGCTATTCTGTTAAATACTTGATTAATTAAAGTTGACTGAGTTAACATCTCACTCATTGCAAACAACCCAACAACTACTGGAATAAAACCAATACCTTCTGTTAATTCATTAATTCCAAAAGTAAATCGATCAATTGATGTCATAAAATCTTTACCAACTGTTGAAATCAAAATACCAAATGCACCTGCAATCAAATTCTTAATGGGACTACCCTCTCCAATTGATGCAAGCATCGTTAAACCAAAGATAGCTAATGCAAAATATTCTGGTTGACCAAATTCATATGCGAGCTGAGCCAATATAGGTGCAAAAAAGACAAGTATAATAACACTAAAAATACCTCCAGCTGTGCTTGAAACAGTAGCCATTCCTAAAGCTCTTCCAGCCTCTCCTTTTTGTGCTAAAGGATAGCCATCTAAACAAGTTGCTGCAGCTGCTGGAGTTCCTGGTGTATTTATTAAAACTGCTGTTATTGCACCACCGTAAGTACCAGCACAATAAATAGAGGTTAACAATACAATTGCTGACAATGGGTCAAGTGTCATTGTAAAAGGTAAAATTAATGCACCACCTGTTGTTGGTCCTAGACCGGGTAGAACACCCAATATTAAACCAAACAAAGTTCCAAAAAATAAAACTAACAATAGCTTTGAGCTAAACAAAGGAGCCATCATTAATAATAAATTATCCATCTAGCTATAATAAATATTAGTTATAATTCCAGGTGGAAATCTTAAACCTAAAATTGTTTCAAAAAAAATAAAGACAATTACAGGAAAAATAATTCCTACAAGTAATAAATAAAATATTCTTTTCTCTCCCCAATAATAAGAAACAAAAATAGATAAAGCTGAGATTGCTAAAAAGAAATCTAAAGTTTTTGAAATCACTACAAAAATAAAAAAACTTAGAAGGGTTAAAAAGAATGATTTTGGTAATTTTGTTTGAACTTTCCAAGGATTTTTAGTTGCTAAATAATAGATTAATAAAGTCATAACTATTATTAAAACCAAAAGTGCTTTTGGAAATGTTGCTGGCTGTATTCCTCTGTTTAAAATAGGGGGGACAATATCGAAAGTAAAAGTAGTGATTAATAATGCTACAGATATGAATATAATTACAAAAGAGACTTTAAACTCGTCTCTAAAAAAAAAGGGCAAACTTTTGTTTGCCCTTTTTTGTTTTTGTACATTCTTCATATGCAAATGTACTTTAAATTAGATTAGTTAATGTAACCTAAAGCTTTTAGCTGAGCAGTCATTTCAGTAAGCATTTCTTCCATTTGCTTACCCCACTCGTCAGCACCAACTACACTAGTGTCATCAAGACCTATTTCAGTTAAGAAATTTTTGTAATAGTTGTGGCTCATAGCTTTCATCATTCCAGCTTCTAATTGTTTTACTCTGTCTGCTGGAGCACCTTTTTTAGTTACGAAACCTCTAACAGTAGATAAAGAAACAGGAATTCCTAATTCTTTAGCTGTTGGAGAATCTCCAATTTTAGCCATTCTTTCGTTTGCTAATACAACTGATACACAAAGTTTACCCTCGTTGATTTCAGTTAATGCTTCACCTAAGTTTAAAACACCTACATCGATATCACCTTTGATTAAGTTAGTTTTAATCGGTGCTACACCTTTGTAAGCAACAATAGTTGGATCTGTTAATCCGCCTTTTTTAGTAAATGCAATTGCACTAACGTCATCAATACCACCGGTATGTGTTGTTCCATATTTTAATGATTTAGATTTTTGTGCGCTAATGAATTTCTTAGCATCTTTAATTTCATTGTTACAGTTAACAACAAATAATTGAGGATCGTCTGTACCTCTTGCTAAAGGCTGCATATCACTCAATTTAACTTTAGTTTTTCCTAAAGCCATTGATACTGCGTGACCAGTAGTCCAAGTTAAAGTGTGGTTACCATCTGCAGGTAAAGACATCATGTAATCCATAGATGCTGCTCCACCACCACCTTTTTTATTCACTAACTGCATATCTTGTTTAAGAACTCTTCTTGCTCTTAATAACATCATTCTAGTAGTAACGTCAGTTCCACCACCAAAACCAGCGTGAGTAATTGCTTGTATTGGATGTCCATCAGCTTTTGCTGAAGTGATCATTAATGGAAGAGCTACAACAAAAAATTCAGTTACTAAAAAAGCAGCTGCTAAAAATAGTTTAAAGCTTTTTTTCATTATTTCCCTCTTTAGTTTATTTAGTTTATATATATAACTTATATACAAATATTTAATCATACTCTTACACAGAACGTAAAGTAAAAAATGGAACAAAATAAAAGTAACATTGCTCTTTTACTCGGGGATCCAGCAGGAATAGGACCAGAGCTTATTTCAAAACTATTAAAGGAAGAAGTTACTAATAAAGCAAATATTGTTGTAATTGGTGAAAAACAAATTCTTGAAAGTGGAAATAATATAACTGGCAACTCTCATCAACTTGAAATCGTAGAAGATTTTGATCAAATTGATTTTAAGAAATCGAATAGATTTTTATTAGATATTTCAAAAGGTAAAAATCATAAATATAAAATAGCTGAACCTTCAAAAGAATCAGGTGAAAGTGTTTTAGAAGCTTTAGATTTAGCACTAACTCTCGCTAAAGAAAAAAAAATTGATGCAATTAATTTTGCTCCAATGAATAAGACAAGTTTAAAACTTGGAGGAAACACTCATTCAGACGAGTTACAATTAATGGCTGAAAAATTGGATGTCAAAAGTTTTTGTTGTGAGTTTAATGTTATAGACAATTTTTGGACTGCAAGAGTAACTTCTCATATTCCAATTAAAGAGGTTGCTCAACATATTACAAAAGAAAATATCTTAAAGCCGATTAAATTAATTAACGAAGTTATGGAATTGAACGGTGTGAAAAATCCAAGAATAGCAGTTCAAGCACTTAATCCACATGCAGAATTTGGCACTGAAGAAAAAGATGAAATTATTCCAGCAATAGAAGAGGCAAAAAAACTTGGATTTAATACGGATGGACCATTACCGTGCGATACATCTTTTGTAGTTGCATATAAAAATAAAAACCATGATTGTATGGTTGGAATGTATCATGATGCACTTCAATCTGGACTTAAAGCATTTGGTTTTGATAGAGGGGTTACTGTGCAAGGTGGTTTAACAGTTCCTGTAACAACAACTGCACATGGATCTGCATTTGCAATTGCTGGAAAAAATGAAGCTAACTTAGCTCCAATTTTAAATTCATTTAAAATTGCATTATCAATGGCTGAAAATAAAAAGAAGTTAAGCTAAGCTTTAAATTAAACCAGCATCTACTGTAAAATTTTGTTTTGTACATCCAGATGAAACATCTGATGCTAAATATAAAACCATTCTTGAGACATCCTCAGGTAATACTTGTTTTTTAAGACACTGTTTATCTAAAATTTCTTTTTTAAATTTTGGATTTAACCATAATTTTGACTGTCTTTTAGTTGCAACTGACCCAGGAGCAATGGAGTTTATTCTAATATTGTGTTGTCCTAAATCTTTAGCTAAAGATTTTGTTAAACCATAAATTGCAGCTTTTGCTGTACTATATGCTGGAAACATTACGGCTCCCCTAATCCAACTAACAGAACCTAGATTTATTATTGATCCACCTTTGTTTTTAATCATGCTTTTTTTAACTGTTTGAATAGCGAATAAATAGTGCTTTAAATTTATTGCCATTCTTTCATCCCAGTATTTTTCTGTAACTTCCTCAAGAGTGTGCCTTTGATCATTTGAAGCGTTGTTAACTAAAATATCAATTGTTCCCTTCTTTTTAATAATGTTCTGAATTAGAGTTTTATATTTTTTTATATTTTTAATATTACAAAATTGAAAAGAAGGTATTTTTTGTTTTTTCTTTTTAATTTTTGAAATTAATTTTTCAGCTCCTTTTTTATCTATATCGAAAAAATAAACCTCAACACCTTGTTCACATAGGTGTTCAACAATTGATGCACCGATACCAGATGCTCCACCTGAAACTAATGCGCGTTTATCTTTTAAATCAAAATATTGAACTTTCATTGAGATAAAAATTTATGATTAGTTTAATATTTTTTTTATTTCCTCTAAAGTAAAAGGTTTTGGCTTCTTGCAAGTTGTCTTTATTTCTTGAGGAATACCTGTTTGAGATGCTCTCATTGTTGAGTCTATGATATCTAAAACATGCAAAGAAAGTTCTCCATTACATCGATGTTCTAGATTATTCTCAATTGCAAAAGCCATCTCTGATAGACCAGCTCCTCTATAATTCGCATTTGTTGGAGACTCATTTGCTCTTGAACTTTGACTTTTAATATTAATTTTACCTAAGGGCATCATTTCTGTTTTATGTTCACCCCAATTACCACCTGCTGTTACTGAAACAAATGCAGATCCACCAAACATATTTGGGTCTGGAACAATAATTGATCCTTTGTTTCCATAAAGTTCTATGTGATTTCTTTGGTGAGCAACTACATCAAATGACAATGTAATTTGAATTATACAATCATTTTCAAATTGTATAGTTGCAAGATAAGTTGTTGGGGTTTCTACTTTAAATTTTTGACCTTTTTTTAAACCTATTCCAATTTCTCTTTCTTCAAAAACTTTTGCACATCTTCCTTGAACTTGTTTTGCTGGACCAATTAAATTTACTAACGCTGTAAGATAATACGGGCCCATATCTATTACAGGACCTCCTTCGTTTTCAGCAAACCAAGGTTCTGGATTAGGATGATATGATTGAATTCCTGGATAAGCAAAAATAGCGTTACCCAATTTAATGTCACCAATCACTCCATTATCAATTAACTCTCTAGTTTTTTGAATACCTCCACCCAAAAAAGTGTCTGGTGCATTTCCAATATAAAGATTTTTTTCTTTAGCAAGCTCAACTAATTTTTTTCCATCTTCAAAATTAACAGCCATAGGTTTCTCAGCATAAGAATGTTTACCATTTTCTAAAGCCATTTTTGAAACTTCAAAATGTGCTCGAGGAATTGTAAGATTTAATATTATTTCAATCTCTTTATCTTTAAGGAGTTCTTCAACAGTTACAGCCTCAATATTGTAATGGATTGCACACTTCTTTGCTGCTTCCATGTTAATATCAGCACATTTAACAATCCTGAAATTATTGAAATACTCTTGAGCCCTGAAATATGTTTCTGAAATATGACCACATCCTATCAGGCCAACTTTAAATACTTTGTTCATAAAAGGACTAAATACCCTGTCTTTGTTTGTTTTTTCCTTCTTTGTAAAGTTTTAAAGCTTCTTCGTTTTCATTTGTAGATGGAATTTCTAAAGTTGGGCTATCCCAAAAAGATGAACCTTCGACCCATTTATAAGCATGAGTTTTAATTGAAATAACATAAGTCACATCAGATGCTTTAGCTCTTTTGAATGCAGCTTCAAGATCTGAAATTGAAGTAACGTGTTCAGACTTCGCGCCCATACTTTCAGCGTGTTTCGCAAAATCTACATCAACTAAGCCAGGTGTATTAGAGCTCTTTAATAAGTTATTGTACTCTTTACCACCTTTGAATAATTGCAATCTATTAATAACTGCAAAACCTCCATTATCACAAACAATTATAATCAATTTATTTTTTGTGATTACTGAAGAATAAATGTCAGTATTATTTAATAGATAAGATCCATCTCCAACGAAAGAGATTACTTCTTTATCTGGATTTGCCATTTTAATTCCTAATGCTCCAGATATTTCATAACTCATACAACTAAAACCCCATTCTGTTTCATGGGTATTGAGTTCTCTTGGTCTCCAAACTTGAATTACTTCACCTACTAACCCTCCAGCAGCTGTAACCGCAATATCTGTTGGATCAGAATTTCTATAGATTGCACCAATTGCTTGAACATAACTTGGGACTTCCTGATTGGTTGGAGCACTCTCTTTATCTATATGTTCGTTCCATAACTTAAGCTCAGTTTGAGATTTTTTATTCCAATCTTCTCCTGCTTTCCAATCACCTAAAGCTTGAGAAAGTTCAGTCAACGAAACTTTTGCATCTCCAACGACTGCTTGAGCTAAGTGTTTATTGGCATCATATCTTGATACATTGATAGAAACTAATTTGAAATTTTCATTTTCAAAGTTTGCCCATGATCCAGTTGTAAAATCAGCAAGTTTTGTTCCAACAGCAATAGCAAGATCAGTTTCTTTAGCTAATGTATTTGTGTTTTTTCCTCCCAGTCCTCCAATTTGACCTGCAAAATGTGAGTGGTCTCTCTTCATTGTTGAATAACCCATTACAGTTTGTGTAACTGGAATGTTATGTTTGATTGCAAACTGACTTAGTTCTTCCATTGCATCTGAATAAAAAACTCCACCTCCAGATATTATTATTGGATTTTTTGAAGATTTAATTTTCTCAGCTGCTTCTTTAATTTGAAACTCATCTGGTCTTGGTCTACGAATTGTGTGAACTCTTTCTTGAAAAAATTCCTCTGGATAGTCAAAAGTTTTTCCTTGGATATCTTGACTTAACGCAATACAAGCAGGACCACAATCAGCTGGGTCCAACATTGTTTGAACTGCAATTGGAAATGATTGAATTATTTGTTCAGGTCTTGTGATACGATCAAAATATCTTGTAACTGGTTTAAAAGCATCGTTTGCAGTTACGCTTGGATTGTTAAAATGTTCCACTTGTTGCAATACTGGATCTGGCATTCTATTTGCATAAGTATCACCAGGTAAAAATAAAATTGGCAATCTATTACTCATTGCAACTGCTGCTGCTGTAACCATGTTGGTTGCACCTGGACCAACCGACGATGTTGCTACAAAAATTTGTTGTCTTCTCTTAGCTCGAGCATAACCTATACCAGTTAAAGCCATATTCTGTTCATGATGGCCTCTATAAGTTGGTAATTCTTTTTGATTTTCTTCTAGTGCCTGACCTAAACACGCTACATTTCCGTGTCCAAAAATTCCAAAGACACCAGGAAAGAGTGGTTCTTTTTTACCATTAATTAATATTTTTTGAGCAATCAAATATTTAACAATTGCATGTGAACAAGTAAGAGTGATTTTTTTCATAATTGGGTTTATTTTTTTTATGTATAATGTTTATATATATTTATATTTATAAATTAAAAAACCCAACTTAGTAAACCTTAAAAAAATAAAAATTATGTATAGCAAATTTGGACAATTCATTGATGGAAAATGGCAAGAAGCAGAAAAAAAAGAAACATATGATGTAATCAATCCCGCAACAGAAGAAGTGATTGGAAAAGCATCAAAAGCATCTTCTGTAGATGTACAAAAAGCATTAAAGTCAGCAGAGAAAGGTTTGGAAGTTTGGAAAAACACTGCGCCGTGGCAAAGAGCATATGTGCTTAGAAAAATTGCTGATCTGATGAGAGAAAAAAAAGATGTTATAGCGAAATGGTTAACACTTGAAGTTGGTAAACCTCTTACTGAAGCAGTTGGTGAAGTTGGTGGTGGAGCTGATATTTTTGAGTGGAATGCAGAGGAGACAAAAAGAATCTATGGTCAAACTCAACAAAGTAGATTTCCAGATACAAGAGTTCATGTTTATTATCAACCAGTAGGAGTTGTTGCAGCTTTAGTTCCATGGAATTTTCCAATAGTTTTAGCTTCAAGAAAAATTTCTACTGCTTTAGCAGCAGGTTGTTCTGTTATATGTAAACCAGATGTTATTACTCCTGGAGCTGTTATGGAATTAGTTAATATTTGTAAAGAAGCTGGAGTGCCAGATGGTGTGGTTAGTCTTTTATCGGGTGATCCTGCTGAAATATCAAATGAATTAATGGAATCTGATATTATTAAAAAAGTTTCAGTCACTGGATCTACTAGAGTTGGAAAAATTATTTTAAAAAAAGCAGCTGATAAAGTTCAAAGAGTTACAATGGAACTAAGCGGACACTCACCTTTTATTGTATGTGAAGATGTGGATATGAACAAAGTAGCCGACATAGCAATAACTGGTAAGTTTAGAAATAATGGACAAGTTTGTATTTCTCCTAATAGATTTTACATCCAAGAAAATAGAAAAGATGAGTTTGTTAATGCTTTCATGGAAAGAGCAAAAAAATTAAAAATTGGTAACGGTATGGATGAAGGTGTAGATCTAGGACCTTTAACTACCGCTAAGAGATTAGAAGAAATAGAAAAATTAGTTGATACTACAAAAAAAGAAGGTGCTAAAGTATTGATGGGTGGACAACGACCTTCTGGTTTCAACAAAGGATATTATTATGAGCCAACGGTATTTGATGATGTAAAAGATAATTTTACAATAATGAAAGAAGAACCTTTTGGCCCACTAGTTCCGATTTTAACTTTTAAAACTTTTGATGAAGTAATTGAAAGAGCAAACGATAATGATTTAGGATTGTGTAGCTATTTGTACACAAATTCTATGGATAAAGCTCACATTGGATCAGAAAAATTAGAGTCTGGATGTGTAGCAGTTAATACCGGTGTTGTTGCAATAGCTGAAGCACCTTTTGGAGGTATAAAGCAAACAGGTTATGGTCGTGAAGGTGGATCTGGGGCAATAAAAGATTACCTTAATGTAAAATACACACACATGGGATTAAAAATATAAAAAATGAGAAAAAATAAAATTAAACAAATGATGAAAGACGGCAAACCCGTCATTAATGGTTGGTGTGCAATTCCAAGTACTGCATCTGCAGAGGCAATGGCTCATCAAGGTTGGGACTCATTAACAATAGATATGCAACATGGACTGGTTGATTACAGTAATGCCCTTCCAATGCTTCAAACAATTTCAACAACAGATGTAACTCCACTTGCTAGAGTTAATTGGAATGAACCAGGTCAAATAATGAAAATTTTAGACGCGGGTTGCTATGGAATTGTTTGTCCAATGGTAAGTAATAGAAAAGAAGCTGAAAATTTTGTTCAAGCTTGCATGTATCCACCTGATGGCTATAGAAGTTTCGGTCCAGTAAGAGGTTTAATTTACGGTGGTGCAGATTATGCAGATCATGCTAATGAGGAAATTCTTAAACTGGCAATGATAGAAACAAAAGAATCATTAGAAAATTTAGACGAAATAATGTCTACAACAGGTGTTGATGGTATTTATATTGGGCCTGCAGATTTAAGTTTAGCAATCGGTGAAAAACCTGGATTTGATCGAGCTGAAACAACAAAAGCTTACTCTGAAATTTTGAGAATTCTTGAGCATGCAAAGAAAAATAATATTTTTGCTGGAATTCACAATGGAACAACTGAATACGCAACGAAGATGATTGAAAAAGGTTTTGATTTTGTAACAATAGCCTCTGATTTAAGAGCTTTAAGTGCTGGTGCAAAAACAACTGTAGATAAGATGAAAGGTTCTTTATCTAAAAAAGACAACGACGCCACTTATTAATCAAGTTGATTTAAAAATTCTTCAAACTGATTTTTATCTAAATTAGAAGATTGTTTCTTACCTGGAAATTTTCCAGTCATAGAATCTTTTTTAAATGCTTTAAGTGCTTTAATTCTCTCAACTTTAATTTCATTTCTAAGTTTTAATAAATTTCCATAAGCTTTAGAATGTCTTGGAGGATGTTCGGTGTCACCACAAATATCTTCCATAAATAAATACATCACATCTGCATTTCTTCCAGAACCTAATGAGACAGTAACAATATTTGTTCGTTTAGAAATTTCTCCCATTACATTTTCAGGTATTACTTCACACTCAGCAGAAAAAGCTCCTGCATCTTCTAATCTTTTAAATTTTTGAAATAACTCATAAGCCTCATTTGCGGTTTTTCCTACTGCTCTTAGTCCACCTATCCAAGTAGATTTTCTTGGAACTAATCCTAAGTGACCCATCACAGGAACATCTTCTTTTGCTAACATTTCTACTATGTCCATACTTCTTGGTGTCATCACAGCATCAGCACCATTTTCTAAAGCTTTAAATGCTCCACGCATGATTTCATCTGCTGTAACAAATTCATTCAAAACTAAAGCTGCGGTCAAAAAAAGATTTTTAGACCCTTCCCTTACTGGAATAATATTTTTGGCGTTAGCAATAATCATATCAAAGCCAGCTTTTTCTGCTGCAGCGGCTTCATCAACAGTATTTGCGGTAACTTGAGTAAATTTTTTTTTGCCTTTAGCTGCTTTTAAATCACCTACTGTAGTAGATCTTTTTGCTGGTTTTGCAGCCCATGTGTATACATTCTTCATTAAACACCTCTATAAAGAATATCTCTTCGATCGATAAATTCCTCAAAAGTCTTAATAGTGACAACAGATGGTAAAATAAAAATTGACCTTTTATCTTTTTCGTTTCTGATAATTCTAAAATAACCCTTTTTGATTGCTGTATCGATATAAACATTAGAAGTTAAATAAGATTTCTCTATAACTCTTAAAAGTTCATTTTTAGTGATAGATTTATTTTTATAATAAGCAAGCATCACCATATGCAACATGATCCAATGCTGAGGAGTTAGAGAAAACCAATTCAATAAATCATTTGCTAACCTTCCCTCAAAATCTCCAAGAGAAATTTCAGCTAATTTAATCCTCTTTTGAGTTAATTTTGGAATTCTCTTCTGCTCTTCAAAATTTTTAGGATACTTAAACTGTCTTTTCATTTAAATAAACTTAAACTTATTAAGTTTTCTATTCAATAATATTTTTGCTTAGTAGCTCTTTATAAATGTTGTTTACTCTATGCACTTCTGAAGCTGTATTAAAATATCCCTCATATTCGATTTCATCTGGAGTTACATCAAAATGATAATGACCAGCATCTTTATCATCGTCATAAGAATGAAAATGTGTATGTTCACCTGACTCTCTTAAATTCAGTTCTCCTCCTGTAGGATCTCCAGTCCAAAGAACTGTATAACATTGTAATTTTGGACCAACAGGTTCATAAAATTGAAGAAAATCTTTTACACACTTCATTTGTTTTGGATCATAGTATTCATGTTTAATGTCTTTATAGTCTGGTTGAACATGAGATCTTACTTTTCCTTTTAAAATTCTAAACACACCTGCAATAGCAATATGTTCATTTTCTTTAAGATTTAAATTACTTGATAAGGAAGACCTCATTGCTTGCGGGAGTGACCCTTGATCTCCTGATCTTCCTTTGATTTTTATTCTTATTACTTTACCTTGTTTACCATCTGTATAATAAATATTTCCAAGTCCTCCATGTTTTCTTGCACTATATTTTTCAACAATACATTTTTTATCAGGACTTACTCTTGCAATTATAGATCTAGACTCATCAGTAATTAAATTTTCATTAATTACCAATTCTCCACAATGACCATCCAAACATGACATTGCACCTGATCCAGCACCTAAAGCGTAAGATTTTTCTGATCCAATCATTTTTGAAATTTCTTGGTAATCAAATTCAGCACCAATAAAATTAGGATCATGCATGTATGGCTCACCACCAACATCTATTATTTTTTGATTACCGCTTATTCCTTCAGATGGACAATCCCACTCTCGAAGATTAGGACAATCCACAACTTCTACTTCAACATTTTTAAAATTTTTAGATAAACCTTTTTTTAATGCATCTGCAACATCTTCAAGTGAATGATTTGTGAAAGTTCCCTTTTCTATTTTTAATTGCATAATGTAAATAAGCTATAATTTATTTTGCATATTGTCTATAGATAATATATATAATTTCTATACATAAATAATTTTAAAAAAGGTAACGATGATAAATAAAGATTTAAAAGTAGCTGTATTAGGTGCAGGTGCTATGGGATGCCTGTTTGGAGGATTGCTGGCTGAAAAAGGATTAAATGTAACTTTAATTGATGTTTGGAAAGAACATGTCGATGCAATTAACAAAGATGGTTTAAAAATGGATGGTCATGGTGGAGATCGCATAATTAAAGTTAAAGCTACTTCGGATCCATCTTCGTTAGATAAAATGGATGCAGTAATTGTTATGTGCAAAGCAACAGCATTAGAACCAGCGTTAAATAGTATAAAAAATATTATTGGTGAAAAAACAGTCTTCATGTCTTTTCAAAATGGTATTGGTCATGAGGCAATAATTCAAAATATCGTTGGAAATGAAAAAGTAATCGGTGGAACAACAACACAGGCTTCAAATATTTTAGGACCAGGTCATATAATGAACCACGGTGCATTACCTTCATGGATTGGTGAATATGAAGGAGGAATAACAGAAAGAATTTCAGAAATAGCTGATACTTTTACTGCACATAATTTAGAAATGATTGCAGCTGAAGATGTAAAAAAAAGAAAATGGATGAAACTTTTTGCTCTGACTGCAATTGGTCCTCTATCAGCTATCTTTGATCTACATCACACCGATCTTTACGTAAATAATAAAGCTAACGATGTATCGAGAGGACTTGGTAAAGAAATCATTTTAGAGACGAGAGAAGTAGCGCTTGCTGATGGAGTTAATGTTTCTGAAGATGAGTGTCTATTTATGTTCAATAAAATTGTAGATTCTATGCAAACAAACAAATCTTCAATGGCTTTTGATGTTCAGTACAAAAGAAAAACAGAAATTGATTTTATAAGTGGTGCTGTTTCTAAAATTGGAAAAAAACATGGAGTGAAAACACCTTTAAATGACCTTATGTATAAAATGATTAAGGTTAAAGAAGGTATGTATAGTTGATGCTTAAAATCAATCGATTAAAAAAAATTAAAAGTAATTTTCCTGTGCTAGTTGGAGACAAAGTTGTTGAGAAAAATACGTGTAATTTATTAATTGATGAGATTAGTAAATCTAAAGCATTTGACGACATGATTATGGGCGGTCGAAGTAGAATTAACAAAGGTTCAAAAAATTTTAATAACTATATTAAATCTTCAAATAATTCTGCAAATCTATTCAAACTTTTTAATAGCAAAGCATTTTATAAAAAAATTGAAACACTTTTTTCTAAAAATTTTAAAGATGGATCTTGGACAAACACTCACAAGCCAAAAATATTTAATCAAAAAAAATTTACTATTAAAAAGAAATTAAATTCAAATGAATTAAAAAAATTATTAGGAAACAATTATACTAACCCAAAAGTTAATTTAGATATTGATTTTTCAGTTTCTAAGGGAGGATATAGATTGCGTCCTCATAGAGATGACATCACAAGGTTGTACAATTTCTTAATTTATTTAACGGATATTCCAAAAAAAAATGGAGGATCACTTACAATTTATAGAAAAAAGTCTAAGAAAAATCTAAGAAAAAGTTTCAGAAGATTTCCAAAAATGAGTGAATTGGAAGTAGTCAAAGCTTTCATACCAAAGAAAGGAACTGTGGTATTTTTTCAATCAACACCAAACTCTTATCATGGGGTTAAGCGTTTTGTAGAAAAAAACTGTCCAAAAAGATTTTTTATTTATGGAAGTTATGCTCTAAATAAACCAGTTATTTGGAATTATAAAGGAACAGCTTACTATCCCCACATCATCAGTACCAAGAAAAGAATGTTAACTTCTTTTCATGACGCAAACTATTTAACAACTGCTCCTAAGAATTGATATTATCAAAAAATTCTAATAGTTTCTATTAATGACAAATAATCTTCAAAAGCAATTATTTCAACAAGGATATTTAAAAGTAAAAAATGTTCTTAACTTTCAAAGAGATTTAAAACCAATCCTTAATGACATGGAATTTGTAATGGATTGTTTGGTCCAAAAATTTGCAAAAAAAAAGGATGTAAAAAAAGTTCTTAATTTAGATTTTAAAAAAAAATATTCTTATATATCAAAATTAAAAATTGATGATTTAGATCAATATTTTAATACTAGATTACCAAGAGATCATGTTAAGAAAGATAGCGATTATTTTGCTACTCAATCTTTATGGAATTTGATTACTAATAAAAATATTTTAGATGTTGTTGAAAAAATCTTGGGAAAAGAAATTATGTCTAATCCAGTACAAAATACTAGAATTAAACAACCTGAAAAAAAATTACCAAAAGGTTCAATATTAGACGGTTTAAGTGGAAGAACACCTTGGCATCAGGATGCTGCTGTTCTCAATGCTAAAGGACAAAAATTAACTGACATGGTTACTGTATGGATACCTTTTACAAAAACTACCAAACAAAATGGGTGCATGATTACTGTTAAGAAAATTAATAAAATGGGATTATTAAATCATATTGCTGGATACAGAGGCCAAGTAGAAATTAAAGACAGCAAATTACTTGATAAAATGCAGCATATCCACTTAGAGGCAGATGTTGGGGATGTAATACTTTTACATAAACATTCAATTCACTGTTCTCTGCCTAACAGATCAAATGACTTTAGAATAAGTGCAGATTTTAGATACAATGTAGCTGGTCAACCCTCTGGAAGAGATCCACTACCAAACTTCTATGTAAGAAGTAAAAATAAAAAAAATCTCAAAATTCAGAATTTTAAACAATGGTTAGCTCTTTGGGAAAAAGCAAAAGAAAAGTGTATTCCACGTAAATATGCTTTTAAGTATCCTCTACCTACCTTTAAAACAAATAAAAGGGATTTGTCTAAGCTAATTTAAAATATCAATTATTAATTATGAAAATTTTGATAACTGAATTTATTAATAAAAATAGTTTAGATGAATTAAATAATAATTTTGAAATCAAATTTGATGAAAAGTTATGGGAAAAAGAAAAGGAACTTCTAGAGATAATTAAAGATTATGATGGTTTAATTGTTAGAAATAAAACTCAAGTAAATAAAGATATTTTATCTAATGCTAATAATTTAAAATTTATAGGAAGATTGGGTGTTGGTTTAGATAATATTGATACTGAATTTTGTAAAACCAAAAATATTCATGTCCAACCTGCAACTGGCATGAATGCAGACTCAGTTGCTGAATTTGTGATTTCATCTTCGATGTCTTTGATAAAAAAAATTCCTATGTTTCATAACGGAACAGTTAAAGGTGATTGGCCTAGAACTATTATTAAATCTGCAGAAATAAATGGAAAGTGTATTGGAATTGTAGGATTTGGTACCATTGGTAGAAAGGTTGCAGACTATAGTTTAAAAAATGGCCTAAATGTTTTGGCTTATGATCCTTACATTAAAAAATTAGATGATAATGAAAAAAATTATAAATTATCTTCATTAGAAGATCTATTTAAAAATGCAGATATTATTTCTTTGCACTTACCATTAACAGAAGAGACTAAAAATTTAATCAACAAGTCTTCATTCTCTAAAATGCAAAAACAGCCAATAATAATTAATACTTCAAGAGGTAGTATTGTAAATGAGAATGATCTTATAGATGCTTATAATCAAAATCTAATTTCAGGATTTGCATTAGATGTATTTGAAAATGAACCTATTAAGAAAGATTTATACGAAAGAATAACATCTGAAATGAATTGTATTTTAACTCCTCATATTTCAGGTGTCACAACAGAGTCAAATATAAGAGTTAGTAATTTTATAGTTAAAAAAGCGATAGATTTTTTTAAGTAATTATCTCGTTTAGCATAACTACTCTTCCAAGTTTAATTGATGTCTCAGCAGCTTCTCCAACAGCAACTGCAATTAATCCATCATTCAAAGATACCTCTGGCTTTAATTTATTTTTTACTGCATTTATAAAGGCTATATGTTCATAATAAGTTGAACCATGATGGTGTCCTGCTTCAAGTATTTTTGGATCCACGCTAACACTTTCTTGTTTAGTTTTTCCGTCTCTCATACCAATTCTTACATCAGAAGTAGTTTTTCCAGATTCGTTTGAAGGAACTGAAGTTTCAATTTTGCCAATATTTCCTGTTGCAATTAACTCTTCTTGCATTTCAGAATTTTCAGCAAACATACAAAGCTCAAGCATACTTCTTGAACCATTCTCAAAATTAACAATTACGTATGCATTATCAATAATATCTGGTTTTTTCCCATCATACTCTTCATCTAAATGATTTACATCTTGTCCTCCACTCGCATAAACACTTATGGGCTCACTCTTAACAATAAAACGCATCAAATCAAAAAAATGACAACACTTTTCAACTAAAGTTCCTCCGGTATTTTTTTCAAATCTGTTCCAATCATTTACTTTTTTTAAGAAAGGAAATCTGTGTTCTCTTATTGTTAATGTTTTTAGGTCACCAATTGTTTTGTTGCGAATTTCTTTGATAAATTTTGAAACAGGAGGCATATACCTATATTCCATTGCGGTCCAAAAAACTGAAGGGTAATTTTTAGTAAGTTTTTCTATTTCTAAACAATCTTTTGTCTTAGTACACAAAGGTTTTTCAACCAATATATGTTTCTTAGTTTTAATTACATCTTTTAAAATTTGAATATGAGTAAAATTAGGAGATGAAATTAGATAAACATCAACTAAATTTTCTTTGATCAGATCTAGATGATTTTTAAAACAAACAACCTCTGATTTGAGTAATTCTTGGCACTGTTTCAAAGATTCCTCATGTGGATCTGAAAGAGCAACTACTTCGGCTTCATCTATTAAAGATAAATTTAAAATATGTTCTCGAGCCATTGTGCCAGCTCCAATAATTCCATATTTAATTTTTTCCATATTTATTATCTATCAGTTTAATTAAATAAGTTTAATCAATTGTTAATCCACTTGGTACTTTTTCTGGTTTACCGAGTGGTCTTTGATTTCCACTTTTACCAGTTAAAGATTTTAAAAAAGATACTAATTGGTTAATTTCTTTTTCACTCAAATCTATTGGTTTGATATCTATACTTGAAATGATTCTATCCTGCTCTCTTTTGTCTGAAAAAGTTACAAAATCAATTTGTTCTAACCATGGAGCCTTTGGTAAATTTGCATATTGAGATTTCCAATTTTTATTCATAGCTATCGGATTTAAATGATGTTTTATTATGCCTTTAAGTGTTGGATAAGCACCATTATGACCATAAGGTGCTGTTAAAGAAACATTTCTTAGCGCAGGTGTCTTAAATTTATACATGTCATTCACATCATCTGTTTCAACCATTCTACCAACATCACGCGCATAAGGATCAAAAGGTCTAGTTCTACCTGGTCCAAATTGTGGAATACCTATTGAATGAAATTTTTGATCAGACAATAATGATCCAGAATGACATGAGCTGCAATTAGCTTTGCCATAGAATAAGTTCATACCTGCAATCTGATTTGAATTTAAAGCTGTTTTATTTCCATTTAAATATTCATCAAATGGAGAGTCAAATGATGTCCATTCATGAATTTCAAAAGCTGCAATAGAGTTTACTATATGAGTGATATTTATATCTAAAGCGTTATCTACATCATTAAAAGCAAGTTTAAACATTTCAACATATTCAGGAACTCCTCTTATTCTATGAGTAATTACAGGCCAAACTCTATCAATTCTCATACTGTCTTTACCAACTTTTGACACAAGCCCTATAATTTCATTTTCACCTGGATTTCCTGCCATTTCAAATTGTCTTGTCATTGGAAATAAAGCTTGTACAGCAACTATATTATCAAGGCCTTTTGGAAGCAGTTCTTGTGCTGGGGTATTAAAACCATTACCAAATATGTCAGATTTAGTCACTCTTCCATCGTGAAGTAGTGTTGTAATATCTTTAAATCCTAAATTCCATAATGCTAGAGCATTTCTAGGAATACGTTTTTTAATTTTATCATCCCCTGATCCAGCTGTTCTTTCTAATCCAATACCATGTCCTCCCTCGCCAATTCCTAATGAAAGTCCATCAGACCCTCCTAAATCATGACTATGACATGTTGCACAAGCAATGTTACGATTGGCTGATAAAATTTTATCATGAAATAAAAGTCTTCCAATTTTAACTTTTTCCATATCAACAGTATGAAAATCATTACTTGTCAAAGGTTTTGGTAGTTCAATTGAATATGTTTTGTTTGCTGAAATTAAAAATGGAATTATAAATATTAATATTTTTATATGTTGAGATACTTTTTTATAATTTTTTTTATTCCATCTATAGTTTTTGCAGAAATTGAGAATGCTAGAGATTTGATGGAAGCTGGAAAATTTCAAGAAGCTATGGAAGAGCTGATGCCAGCTGCTCGGTCTGGAAACGCTGATGCTGAAGAGCTTATTGGAATTATGTATGCAATGGGTCTTGGAGTTGAACAAGACGATGTTAGAGCCTTTGAATGGTATCTTAGATCTTCGATGAAAGGTCATCCTGGTGCTCAATCGGGTGTTGGATGGTATTATGAAGTTGGTAGAGGACTCCCTGCACCTGATCTTGTTCGAGCTTACATGTGGTATGGTTTGTCTGCTATTGGAGGTGATCCCGATGCTGCGATTTCTCAAGAGGAAGTGATTAAAAAAATGACTCCTGAACAAATTGAAAAAGCGCATATACTTATTAAAGATTACAAAGCTTGGATTTATCCGTTTAGGTAATGAGGCGAATAATTAAATCCGCCCCATTATTTAATTAAGATTATAAGTCTTTGTCGTATGCATTTGATGCTCTTTTCTCAGCATCAGCAACTGCACTAGTTAAAGCGTCAAAGATTTGTCCACCACCTTTAACATTTGACTTAAACCAATCATAAACTGGACTAGCAGCTTTTTTAAAGCTAGCTTTTTGTGCTGGAGTTGGAACATACAGATCTCCACCACCTGCTACAAAGTCTTCATATGCTTTGATTGATTTTCTTTTTGGAGATGCAAATGTTGCTTGTTGCAATGCATAAAATCCATCCGTAATAACTTTCTTAAGTTCTTTTGGCATAGATTGGTATTTTGCATTGTTCATCCACCAAAGTGCTCCCATGTATGCATGACCATCTAAAGTAACATATTTTAGACCCGCATCTGGAAACTTCATATTCATAATGTCAGTTATCCCATTTTTAGAACCTTCAACTACACCTGTTTGAAAAGATGTAAATAATTCTGGCCATGGAATAGGAGTTGGAGATGCGCCTAGAGCTCTTACAAGCTCTTGAGGTAAATCAGCTACAACAGTTCTGATTTTTAGACCTTTCATGTCAGATGGTTCTGCAACTCTTCTTTTTGTGTTAGCAAAATTTCTCCATCCACCAGTGTTACCAATAGTCATTAATCTTATTGAGTCACCTGAATCTTTAAGAGCCATTTGTCTCATAGTTCTTACAAAATCACCTTGCATAACATCTTCAGCAATTCTGTCGTCTGCCATTAGATAAGGTAAATCTAAAACTTGAACATATGGGAATACACCAGCTGCTCCTCCAGAAGTAGAAATGTAAATATCGATACTTCCATCAGAAACACCTTGTAAACATTCTGCTCCTTTAGAACATAACTGTGTACCTACAAAAAGTTCCACAGATATTTTTCCATTTGATGCTGCTTCTACGTAGTTTTTAAATACTACTGAACCATCATAGTCTTCATCTTGATCATTAGAGTTCATTGTCATTCTTAAATTGTAATCAGCAGCTGAAACAGAAGCTGTAAAACTAATTAAGAATAATAATGAAAAAAATGATTTAATTAATTTACTCATTATTATTTCCCTCTCTTTAAATATATATTTAAGTATAGAAACTATACCTAATTTGTACCTCCGTGTCTATTATCTAAAAAATTTAAAACTATTTTGCAAAACCTGTAAGCAAAGGAATGGTCATAGAGATTGAAGGAAAGTATGTAATTAAAAATATCACAATAGCTTCAACTGCTAAAAACGGCAATATTGCTTTTGATATAGTTTCAACTCTTTCTCCAGAAACTGAAGATGCTACAAATAACACTAAACCCATTGGTGGTGTTGCTAAACCAACAGTTAAGTTAACTGACATAATAATTGCAAAATGAACTGGGTGTACACCTAGTTCTACAAACACAGGTCCAAGTATTGGTCCTAAAATAATTATTGCTGGACCTGCATCTAAAAACATGCCAACAACAAATAGTAAAATATTAATAAGAAACAATAAAATATAAGGATTGTCGGTTAATCCCAAAACAAATTCAGCAAGATATTCTGGTGCATGAGATAAACTAACAACTGTTTTAAAAGCCATTGCAGCACCAACCAAAAGTAATACTACAGATGAAACCATTGCAGCTTTTGTCATAACCTTTGGTACATCTTTCCACTCTAAAGATTTTAAAACAAACAAACCAATAAACATTGCATAAGCAGCAGCAACTGCAGATGCTTCTGTTGGAGTAAAAATTCCTCCAAGTATACCTCCCAGAATTATGACTGGGGTCATCAATGGGAAAAAAGCTTTTAAAGAAGCTTTTCCTCTTTGGCTCCATGTTGTCTTTTTTGTTACAGCAGGAAAATTATATCTTTTAGCCATAAACTTAATTGTAACCATCAAACTAACACCAACTAAAATTCCAGGAATAATACCTGCTAGGAATAAGGCGGCTACACTCTCTCCCATAACGTATGCATAAATAATCATTATTCCTGAAGGTGGAATAATTGGACCAATAACCGAGCTCGCTGCAGTAATTGCTGCTGAAAATTTTTTAGTATAACCTTGTTTCTCCATTGCAGGAATTAACATTGAGCCGATTGCAGAAGTATCTGCAACTGCAGATCCAGATAGGCCAGCAAAAAGCATCGAAGTTAAAACGTTAACATGTGCTAAACCACCTTTTAAATGACCCATCATCGCTTGACTAAATTCTACTAATCTTTGAGTAATTCCTCCCCTATTCATTAGCTCACCAGCTAACATGAAAAATGGAATTGCCATTAAAGGAAAACTATCAATGCCATTGTAAATATTTCTATAAAGCATTGCTCCATCTCTAGATTGATCATTAAGCCAAAGTAAAATTCCAGGAGCAGCCAACAATCCGAAAAATACTGGTAATCCAATTAACAAAAATAATAAAAACAAAGGGAGAAACCAGATTAACATTATTGGGTCTCCAATTTTTGTTTATCTAAATCTTCAGGTAACTCTAATTTTGTAAAATTACTTAAAAAATTTCTTAAAATTAACTCTATATTTACTGAAATCAAAAAAACAATTCCAACAGGTAAGGACATATACATCCAAGCTAATTTTATTGGCTCAGCTTTGCCGCCAATTAAATTAAATGGAATTTTGATTGAGGCAGAATTAAATATCCATCCAGCATTAATATGCTTTAAACCTAATTCAAGTCCAATGATCAAAACAAATAAAGATATAATTAATAGAAATAAAGTTAATAAATTGGATATGATTTTAGGTAAAAATCTTTCCAACATATCAATAGAGACAAAACCTCCCCATCTATAGGCTGAAGGAGCGATTAAACCAGTCATCCATAACA
>CACHBY010000010.1 GCA_902578175.1 uncultured Pelagibacteraceae bacterium | reverse complement strand
GTTCTACTATCATAATCGAGTGGTAAATTTTTATCTTTCATATATTAATCATTACTATTACATGAAAAATATTCAATCAAATATCAAAAAAGCAAAAAATTACTTAGACAAAGGTCATTGTGTGGCTGTTCCAACAGAAACTGTTTACGGACTTGCAGGTAATGCGTACTCAGATGTAGCCGTTAAAAAAATTTTTAATCTAAAAAGAAGACCTGCTAATAATCCATTAATTGTTCACTATTATAATTTAAGGAAAATTTCAGAAGATTGTGAAATAAATAATAGTTTTATTAAACTTTATAAAAAATTTTCTCCAGGACCATTAACCTATGTACTGAAGCTTAAAAAGAATTCTAAAATATCAAAGTTTGTAACTAATAATAAAAAAACAGTTGCTATAAGATTTCCAAGACATCCCCTATTTAGAAAATTACTAAAAAATCTTGAATATCCAGTTGCAGCACCAAGTGCTAATATTTCTTCAAGATTAAGTGCTGTAAAAGCAGCTGACGTCAAAGAAGAATTTGGCAGCAAAATAAAATTTATTTTGAATGGTGGTATTTGTAAGATAGGTGTTGAGTCCACAATAATAAGCATAATAAATAAACCAAGATTACTAAGATATGGAGGATTGGGTGTTTCAAAGATTAAAAAAACTTTAAATCAAAAAATAATAATTAATATAAAGTCAAAAAATAAAATTTCTCCTGGTCTTTTTCCCTTACACTATTCTCCAGGATTACCTTTAAGAATGAATGCAAAAAAAAACAAAAAAAATGAAGCTTTTGTACTTTTAAAAAAAAGAGAAAATATATCTAAAGATATTTATTATTTAAGCAAAACAAATAACTTAAATGAAGCTGCCAAAAACCTGTATAGTGTTTTGAGGAAAATAAAAAAAGATAAATATAAATCAATAGCTGTTGAAAAAATACCAAATGAAGGAATTGGAAAAACAATAAATGACCGACTTAATAGAGCATCGAACTTTAAATGAAAAACTCAATAGAAGTCATAAATCTATCAAAATCATATAAGACTAAAAAAGCAGTTAATAATATAAATTTTAAAATTGATGAAAATGAAATAGTAGGACTGTTAGGTCCAAATGGGTGTGGGAAAACAACAACAATTGGAATGATACTGGGATTGTTGAAACCCACAAGTGGTCAAGTCTTAATTAATGGGAAAGATATTGAAAATAATAAAATTTCAATTCTACACAAAATGAATTTTATTTCTCCCTATATTGAATTGCCTAAAAAATTAACGGTAAAACAAAATTTAATTGTATATGGGAAACTCTATAATGTTCAAAATTTGGATGAGAGAATTAATTTTCTTTCAGAAAAATTAAGATTAGGAGATCTTTTAGATAAAATTACAGGAGAACTGTCATCAGGACAAAAAAATAGGGTAAGTCTTGCGAAAGCATTAATTAATGATCCAACTGTGCTCTTATTAGATGAACCAACTGCTGCTCTAGACCCCGAAACAGCAGATTTTATTAGAACATTTTTAGAAAAGTACAAAGAAGAAAAAAAAATATCTGTTTTGTTGGCGTCTCATAACATGGATGAAGTAAAAAGATTATGTAATTCAATTATGATGATGAAAGATGGTAATATCGTAGACAGTGGTACTCCAGAAGATTTAATAAAAAAATATGGACAAAAAAATCTAGAAGAAGTTTTTTTAGAAATTGTTAGGAAAGACAAATGAATATTACAAGAATTTACGGATTATTTTTAAGGCATTTTTATTTAATTACTAGGTCGTTCCCCAGAATACTTGATTTAATATATTGGCCTTCTATTCAGATAACACTTTGGGGTTTCATTTCTAATTTTTTTGCAGCACACAGTTCATACTATAGTGGAGCTGTTGGAGTTATATTGTCTTGTGCAATTCTTTATGATTTCCTCTTTAGAACAAGCATTGGTTTTAATATGTTATTTTTAGAAGAAATTTGGAGCAGAAATTTTACTAATTTATTTATTGCTCCAATGAAAATTAGTGAGATAATCACTGCACTGGTTGTTACTGCTCTAATACGAGCTTTAATCGGATTAATTCCAGCAATACTATTAACTTCACCATTATTTGGCATATCTATATTAAATTTGGGATTGCCATTAGCTTTTCTTTTTTTAAGTTTGTATATTTTTGGAATTACTTTGGGTCTTTTTGTTTCAGCTGGGTTGCTAAGATTTGGACCGTCTTTTGAGAATATCGCATGGTCTACAATGTTTTTATTAGCGCCTTTTGGTTGTATCTATTATCCAGTTGAAATTTTACCTGAAATATTTCAATCAATAGCATTTGCATTGCCGTTAGTTTATATTTTTGAAGAAACTAGAAGTATATTGGTTAACGGAACTGTAAGCTATGAAAATATTCGTATCGCACTATTACTGAATGCATTTTATTTAACATTTGCAATAACCGTTTTTTATTTTTCTTTTGATAAAGCTAGAGAAAAAGGAACATTGATTAATATTGGTGAGTAAAATGGTGCGCCTGCAAGGAGTCGAACCCTGAACCTCCAGAGCCGAAATCTGGCGCTCTATCCAGTTGAGCTACAAGCGCATATAGTATTAATATTATATTTTATGGAAAAAAGCATTAATTTTATAGTTAAGGAAGAAGAAAAGAATTTAAGAGTTGATGTATTAATTAACAAAAGAGACGAAATTATTAGTAGGACCAGAGTTAAAAATTTAATTTTAAAAGAAAAATTAAAACTAAATAATGAAATAATTAAAAGTCCATCTAAAAAAGTTTCAATAGGTGATGTAGTAAATCTTACAATTCCAGAGCCAGAGATTGCATCTCTAAAGCCTTATGATTTTAAATTAAATATTGTTTATGAAGATTCTGATTTATTGGTAATTAACAAACCTTCTGGAATTATAATGCATCCTGGAGCAGGCAACTATGACAAAACAATTGTAAATGCATTAATGCATTACAATAAAGAATCTTTGTCAAATATTGGAGATCAATTAAGACCTGGAATTGTTCATAGAATTGATAAAAATACCTCAGGTTTAGTTGTGATAGCAAAAAATAATGAGACTCATGAAAATTTGTCGAAACAATTCAGTAACCACACAATTATTAGAGAATACCAACTTTTAATATGGGGAAAGCTTAGGCCATCTTTTGGAAGGATAGAAACATTTATTACACGTAGTTCAAAAAATAGACAACTTATGGAAGTGAGCCGTTCAAAAGGTAAGAAAGCAATAACAAACTATAAAACAATTGAAATTTTTGAAAATAAAAAAGTACCAACATTAAGTTTAGTCGAATGCAAATTAGAAACTGGTAGAACTCATCAAATCAGAGTACACATGAACTATAAAGGAAATAGTTTAGTTGGTGATGATAAATATAAAAAAAAATACAAAAAATTAAAAAATGTCGATTTTGATGTTCAAAATTCAATTACAAATTTAGATAGACAATTTCTACACGCTAAGACATTAGGCTTTGTTCATCCTAGAACTCAGAAAAAGCTGATTTTTACCTCAATTTTGCCTCAGGAACTAAATAATATTTTAAAAATGCTTAGAAACACTGAAGAAAAAATTATTGAAAATTAATTATAATTAACTAAATAAACTCTGCTATGAGCACAACTATAAGCAACAATCTTCCTACACTATCCAATGAGGGTGGTCTTTCTGCATACTTAGAACAGATTAAAAAATTTCCAATGTTGGCCGCCGAAGAAGAATATATGTTGGCCAAAAATTGGAAAACAAATGGAAATATTAAAGCTGCTGAAAAATTAGTAACTAGTCACCTAAGATTAGTTGCAAAAATTGCTATGGGATACAAAGGGTATGGTCTGCCAATTAATGAAATGATTTCAGAGGGAAATGTTGGTTTGATGCAGGCAGTTAAAAAATTTGAGCCTGAAAAAGGATTTAGATTAGCAACTTATGCTATGTGGTGGATTAAAGCATCCATCCAAGAATATATTTTAAGATCTTGGAGTCTTGTAAAAATTGGAACAACAACTGCTCAAAAGAAATTATTTTTCAACTTAAAAAAAATTAAAAACCAAATATCTCCTGAAACTGAAGGTGATTTAAGGGATGAACACGTAAACCATATTGCAAATAAACTCGATGTAAGCAAAGAAGAAGTTGTTTCAATGAACAGAAGACTTTCTGGAAAAGAGTTTTCATTAAATGCTCAAGTTGGAGAGGATGGTGACGAATGGCAAGACTGGTTAGTAGATAAAGAGCTTGATCATGATTTAAAATTTGCTCAACACGAAGAGATGGAGCAAAGAAAAGATTTGTTAAAAGATTCTATTACAGTGCTTAATGATAGAGAAAGAGAGATATTGTATTCAAGAAGACTAAATGATGATCCAACAACCCTGGAAGATTTAAGTAAAAAATATAAAATCAGTAGAGAAAGAGTTAGACAAATAGAAAATAAAGCATTTGAAAAACTTCAAAAACAAATGCTTCTTCTTGCTAAATCTAAAAATTTATTACCAGCAAATTAAGCTTCAAAAGGATTTTCAATTAAAATAGTATCATCTCTTTCAGGACTAGTTGAGACACTAGATATTTTTGCACCAATAAAATCTTCTACTGCAAAAATATATTTTTTTGCATTATCAGGTAAAGAGTCCATATTTTTAATTCCACTAGTAGATACCTTCCAGCCTGGAAAAGATTTATAAATTGGTTTTATTTTAATTTGATCTTCTACAGCAGCAGGCAAATAATCTAATTTTTCTCCATCGAGCTCATAAGCAACACACATTTTAATTTCTTCTAATTCATCAAGAACGTCCAATTTTGTTAAAGCTATACCATCTATACCTGAAACTTTAATTGTTTGTCTTACTAAAACACCATCAAACCACCCACATCTCCTTTTTCTACTTGTAACAGTTCCAAATTCTTTTCCACGTGTACCCAAAAGTTCACCTACTTCATCAGTAAGTTCTGTTGGAAAAGGTCCTTCCCCTACTCTTGTTGTATAAGCTTTTGTAATTCCTAAAACATAGTTTATTGAATTAGGGCCACAGCCTGTTCCAGTAGCTGCGCTCGAAGCAACTGTATTAGATGAAGTTACAAAAGGGTAAGTTCCGTGATCTACATCAAGTAAAATACCTTGGGCACCTTCAAATAAAATTTTCTTTTTTTGCTTTTTAAATTGATCAATTTTAAGCCATACAGGCTGTGAAAATTTTAATATTTTAGGAGCAATTTTGAGTAAATCAGATTTAAGTTGATCTTTTTCAAAAATTTTTTTTCCAAGTCCTTTTCTGATTGCATTATGATGTATCAGCACAGAATCTAATCTTTGATCTAAATTTTTTTCTGATCTTAAATCCATAACCCTTATTGATCTTCTTCCTACTTTATCCTCATAAGCAGGTCCAATTCCTCTTCTGGTAGTGCCTATTTTACTTTTTCCTGCTGTATCTTCTCTAATTTCATCCATTTCTCTATGGAAAGGCAAAATCAGATTTGCAGATTCTGATATTATAAAGTTATCTACATCTACTTCTACACCTTTGGATTTTATCTCTTCAATTTCTTCCAATAAGGCCCAAGGATCTACAACAACACCATTACCAATTATTGATATTTTACCTTTTCTGACAATACCAGATGGAAGTAATCTTAGCTTATAAGTAACGCCATCAATAACAAGAGTATGGCCCGCATTATGGCCACCTTGAAATCTAATAACTACATCTGCCTGTTCAGATAACCAATCAACAATCTTACCTTTTCCTTCATCACCCCATTGAGATCCAACAACAACTATATTTTTCATTAATTAAATTTTTTATTTACTTTTATAGAAGTGAGATGGTTAATTGGGCCATGACCTCTTCCATAATTTGGGTTTGTTTTAATAGCTGAATTTACATACTTAATTCCAAGCTCACAAGATTTCTTTGCTGGTTTTCCACACGATACAAATGTAGTGACTGCACTTGATAAAGTACAACCTGTACCATGAGTATTGTTTGTTTTGTAACGCCTACTATTAAAAATCTTAATATTTTTTTTATTAACAAAAACATCCTTAACTATTTTATTTTTTGAATGTCCACCTTTAATAAGTACATTTTTAGCTCCAAATTCCATAAGCTTATTTGCAGCGTAAATCATATCTTCGACAGATATAATTTTTGATCCAGTCAAAATTTCAGCTTCAGGGATATTAGGTGTAACTAGTGTAACTTTTTTTACTAATTCCGATTTTAATAATTTAATTGCTTTATTATCTATTAGTTTGGCGCCACCTTTCGCCACCATGACAGGATCTAAAATAATATTTTTTACTTTAATTAAATTTAAAGCTTTAATTACCATCTTGATAACATTAGATGAATGTAACATTCCTATTTTGATTGCATCAGGCTTAATATCTTTGGAAGTAAAAACAATTTGATTGAAAATTTCTTTCGGATTAATACCAACAATCGATTTTACACCTGTGGTATTTTGAATTGTAACTGCAGTTATAGCTGTCATCGCATAAGATCCTAAAGCTGTCACAGTTTTAATATCAGCTTGTATACCTGCTCCACCAGATGAGTCTGAACCTGCAATAATTAAAATTTTTGATTTTGGTTTCAATTTATTTTATTTTTTTGGATATCATGTTTACACATCTGGATAAAAGTATTTTATTATCACTTTCTGACATCACTCTAATTTTAGATTCTGTTCCTGATTTTCTAACTAAAACTCTTCCCTGACCTTTAATTAATTTTTCTGCAATTTTTATAGTTTTTTTTATATCAGGTTTGTTAATAATATTTTTATCTTTAACAGTTATATTTTCTAATAGTTGAGGGGTTTTTTTAAAACTCTGAAAAAATTCACTTGTTTTTTTACCTTTTCTAAGAGCAAAAAGAACCTCTAAAGCTACCAGCAATCCATCTCCAGTTGTTGCAAATTTACCTAAAATAATATGTCCTGATTGTTCACCACCTAAATTAAATTTATTTTTTTGCATTTTTTCTTTAACATATCTATCGCCTACATTAGCTCTTATAAATTTTATTCTCTTGGATTTTAAATATTTTTCCAATCCATAATTGGACATTAATGTTCCAACAACACCACCTTTTAACATTTTTTTATTTTTCCATCTTGATGCTAAAGCGGCAATAATTTGATCACCATCTATAATATTACCTTTTTCATCGCACATTATAATTCTGTCAGCATCTCCATCTAAAGAAATACCAATATGAGCTTTATATTTTTTTACAGCTGTTCTAATTTTACTTGGAAAAGTTGAGCCACAATTTTTATTAATATTTAAACCATTCGGGTTTATACCTATTGCTATAACTTTAGCACCTAATGATTTTAATAATTCAGGCCCTGCTTTATAACCAGCCCCATTAGCACAATCTATAACAATTCTTAATCCTCTTAAATTAAACTCTTTTGTGAAATTTTTTTTTAATATTTTAATATATTGTTTGGTTCCTGTTTCTAATCTTTTAACTCTTCCTAACTTTTCAGGACTAGAAAGGTTATTTGATATTTTTTTATCTATAAGAGCTTCTATTTTTTTTTCTATTTTATCTGATAATTTCATTCCATCAGGACCAAATAATTTTAATCCATTGTCGTAATGAGGATTATGAGAAGCTGTAATCATAATACCCATATTAGCCTTCATTTGCTTTGTAAGCATAGCCAATCCATTGGTTGGTAAAGGACCAAAAGTATAAACATGCATACCAGCAGAAGCCAAACCAGAAACGAGCGCCGGTTCGAGTGTATATCCTGACAATCTTGTATCTTTTGCTATTATCGCTGTTTGTTTTTTTTTCTTTTGAGATTTAAAATATGTACCACTCGCTAATCCAAACTTAAAAAACATATCTCCATTAATATTTTTGCTATTAATAGCTCCTCTTATTCCATCTGTTCCAAAATATTTTTTTGACATTATTTATTTATTATCTCTTTAAAAACTTTAATTGCTTGCATAACCTCATTAACATCATGAATTCTTAAAATCTGAACTCCTTGCATCATCAAATATAATGATGACGATATTGTTCCTCCAATTCTGTTATAGCTATCATTTTTTTTTGAAATATCTTTAATAAATCTTTTTCTAGAATTACCTACAAGTATAGGAAATCCTAATGAATGAAAAATAGAAACACTTCTAATTAAATTCATATTATGTTTCAGTTTTTTTCCAAAACCGATTCCAGGATCTAAAATTATATTATTATGCTTAATACCTTTAGACTTTAGAAGTTTTAATTTTCCCACAAAAAAATCATAAATATCGAGTAATTCATTATTATATTTTGGATTTTTTTGCATATTTTCTGGTGTTCCAAGTGTGTGCTGAATGACAAAAGGAACTTTGTATTTTTTTAATATATTTATTGTTTCTGGATCAAAACTTAAACCTGAAACATCATTAATTAATTTTACTCCTAATTTAATTCCATTTTTCATTATTTCAGATTTTCTAGTATCCAAAGAAATTGGAATTTTTTTTACAATAGATTTTAAGATCTTATCAATTCTTTTCCACTCATCTTCTTTATTCACTGTCTTTGAACCTGGTCTTGTTGACTCTCCTCCAACATCTATTAAATCAGCACCTTCTTTGTATAATTTAATAGCATGATTTATTCCTTTTTTTTTGGTATTAAACTTTCCTCCATCTGAAAAACTGTCAGGAGTAAGATTTAAAACACCTAATATATTTGGAATTTTTTTAAATTCTAAATTAGAAAAATTTTTTTTTTTAGATTTCATTTTTTTAATATCTAGGTAAATTTTTTTCTTCAAATCATTTGGTAAATATTTGATTTGATTTATAGAAATTTTTTTTTTTGATTTTCTAGTTATTATTTCAATATGATCAAAAGATATTTCTTTAATTTGATGTAATGGTATAGCTTTTTTTTTATTAACTAAAATTTTTGACTGATCACCATAATAGAAATTACACGCTCTTGTGTAATATCTTTGCATTATAAATTAATGAACAATTTTTGGTTTTAGACCCATAGCTCCTAAAGCTGAGTCATGATCATCTTTTGAGTCTTGATTTTCTAAAATTTTATCTTTTGGATACAAGTTTTTATTAATTATGTTTTCAATTTCTTCACCTGTTAAAGTTTCGTAAGTGATTAAAGCTTTAGCAATTTTATGTAAATCATCTATTTTCTCAGTTAAAATTTTCTTGGCTTGATTATATCCTTCATCCACAAGCTTTCTAATCTCCTTATCAATTTTTTGAGCAACTTCCTCTGAAACTGATTGCGTTTGAGTAACCGATCTACCTAAGAAAACTTCCTCTTGATTTTCTCCGTATTCAACTGGGCCCATTTCTTCACTCATACCATATTTAGTTACCATTGCTCTTGCAAGTTGAGTGGCTTGATTGATATCTGAACCATTTCCTCCACCTGCTCCTGTTGATATGTTGTCTTTTCCAAAAATTAATTCTTCTGCAACTCTTCCGCCAAAACACACTGCCAGTCTTGCTTTTAGATATTTGATTGAATATCCATGCTTATCTCTTTCTGGTAGATTCATAACCATTCCAAGCGCTCTTCCTCTAGGTATAATTGTGGCTTTATGAATTGGATCATAACTAGGCATATTAAATGAGACTAAAGCATGACCACCTTCGTGGTAAGCAGTAAGTTTTTTTTCATCTTCAGTCATAACCATTGATCTTCTTTCAGCACCCATCATTACTTTATCTTTTGCTTCTTCAAATTCTAATAAGGTTACAATTCTTTTGTTCTTTCTAGCCGCTAATAAGGCAGCTTCATTGACTAAGTTAGCTAAGTCTGCTCCAGAGAAGCCTGGAGTTCCTCTTGCAATAGTTCTTAGATTAACATCTGGTGCCATCTTAATTTTTTTCACATGGACTTTTAAAATTTTTTCTCTTCCAATAATATCTGGATTGGAAACAACTACCTGTCTGTCAAATCTTCCAGGTCTCAATAATGCAGGATCAAGTACATCAGGCCTATTTGTTGCTGCAATTATGATAACTCCTTCATTGGTATCGAAACCATCCATTTCTACTAACAATTGGTTTAATGTTTGCTCTCTTTCATCATTACCACCACCTAAGCCTGCACCTCTACTTCTTCCAACTGCATCAATTTCGTCAATAAATATAATACAAGGAGAATTTTTTTTACCTTGTTCAAACATATCCCTTACTCTAGATGCACCAACACCTACAAACATTTCAACAAAATCTGAACCTGATATAGTAAAGAAAGGAACTCCTGCTTCACCTGCAATAGCTCTTGCTAATAAAGTTTTTCCCGTACCCGGTGGTCCTACAAGCAAAGCACCTCTTGGTATCTTTCCGCCAAGTCTACTAAATTTTTTAGGATCTTTTAAAAATTCGACAATTTCTTCTACCTCTTCTTTTGCCTCTTCTACTCCAGCAACATCATTGAATGTTACTTTACCTTTAAGTTCATTCATCATTTTGGCTTTTGACTTGCCAAATCCCATCGCTCCACCTTTTCCACCTTGCATCTGTCGCATAAAAAAGATCCATACAGCAATTAATAAAAGCATAGGGAACCAAGAAAGTAATACACCAAATAATGAAGGCATTTTTTCCTCTAATGGAGCTGCAGAAATGCTCACACCTTTATCTGATAATTTTTCTATTAAGTTAGGATCATTTGGGGCATAAGTAGAAAAGGAGTTTCCATTTGAGTAAACACCTTTGATATTGTTTCCTTGTATCTCTACCTTTAGAATTTCTCCATTTTCAACTGAAGTTAAAAAATCTGAAAATATTATTTGATTTCCTCCCCTGATATTTGATTGAGGATTTTTAAACATATTATAAAGACCAATAGTTAAGAAAACTATTATCCCCCACATAGCAAGATTTTTTAGATTCATGTTAATAAGATAAGAATTATTGTAAATTAAACAAGTGACAAAATAACTGCAAATTTCACGATATTAACGCTCTTTATGTACAATCACAGTTCTATTAATTTTTTTTATAACACAATTTCCAAGTGTAGTTTTAAAAGTAATCTTATTTTCTAGATTTTCTAAAATATTTACAATTTTTTTACCCCTAGGTGGAAAGTATTTTTTTCCGACTAACTGTAAAATCTGTGAAAATGACCTGAACAAAACTTCTTGAGGAAAATTAAAAAATTCTTCGTTCAAAACAACTTTATTGTGACAAATAATCGAATTTTCTCTTAAGTTTTTTTCACAAAAGAACTGGATTGATTGGTCAACACTTTTTAAATTCTGAATTGATAATTTAAATTTATTTTTATCTAAACCTTCATTCTCAAGATTTTTAATTAAATTTCTTATTCTTACTCTTGTAAAAATTTCATTTTCATTTGATGGGTCTTCTACATAATTATTAAATACTTTTTTAGAAATGTAGATTAAATCCTTTTTTTCAATTTGTATTAAAGGTCTTAAAATATTTACTTTGTTAATTGAAGTTTTTTTGTCTAAAGATACGATCCCTTTTAAACCACTGCCTCTTAAAAGCCTTATAAAAAAATTTTCATAAACATCATCTTCATGATGACCAAATAAAATATGATTAATTTCGTACTTTTTTGATTGATTGATTAAAATATTATATCTTTTTTTTCTTGCGAGAGATTGAATATTACTTTTGGGCTTTTCCCCATTCCATCTTAAAATATCTAAATCAATAGAAAAATTTTTTAACAGGTTTTTTACAAATAAAGCTTCCACAGATGAATTGGTTCTCAATTTATGATCAACTAGAAAATATTTAACTTTTAAAGATTTTTTAATTGAATAAATTTTTGAGAAAAAAGCTAAAGCCAGGCTATCAGCGCCTCCTGATACAGCAACTGTAAAATTATTATTTAAATGTAAATTTTTTTCAAATTTATTATAGATTTTATAAATTCTTTTATCTTTTAACTTATCAAAAAGGTGTTTATGAATCTTGCTTGACGCATTCAAATTTTTTAGACTCATATTTTGCTTTTTGTATTACAGATTGGTTTGCATTTGGATATTGTAACTCTACACCATTAATCATTTTGCAACCCTGATCTTTTTCACCAATTTGTACCATTGAAACTCCAAGTTTTAATAAATTTATTGGAGCTTTCTTACCTTTTGGATATTTTTGATATCCTTCAAGATAAGCTGAAGCCGCATCAGTATAAAGTTGTCTTATTCTAAAAGTTTCAGCATACCAATATTGGGCGCTACCCGCTAATTCATCTTCAGGGTTTGATAAGACAAATTCTCTAAAAGCTCTTTCAGCTGTGCTGTAATCTCCAACTTTTAAAAAACTAGTTGCAAATTCATATTGTTCTTTTGGAGTTAAATTTATTGGTAAAATTTTATCTTCTGCTTGAAAAGTTTCTTCTACAATAGAAGCTGTTGTATCAACTGATTGAATTTGTTGGTTCTTCTCGGAAGTTTCCATATCTTTATAAGAAATTGTGCCTAAGTCTTGGGGCTGTGAGCTTCCAGGAAGTATTTGCTTTTCAATTTTAGGTGCATAACTCAATTGTTGATTACCTTCGATTACATTAACGGAACTTAAATCATTTTCTATATCTTGAAACCTTATCTGATTATCAGACTGTAGCTTGGATACTCTATTTGAAAGTTTATCAAGCTTAAAATTAATTTCCTCAAACTTATTAGTAAGTTCTCTAAACTGCTCTTCTACCTCTGATAACTTTAGTAAATGCCTTGTCAATACATCTTCAGAGTTATTATCAAGATTTGATATTGTTTCATTATTTGAATTTCCCTCAATTTCAATTGAACCTGAGTAAACAGCTCTTTCAAGAGTTTTTAAGTCTTTTTTAATTAAATCTAATATTTCATAAATATTGTGATTATCTGAGTAAACATTTCCTGAAAAAAGAAAATTTAATATTAATATTAAACTAAATAAAGTTGACCTAAAGAATGATCTCATTAGTTTTTTATATGATTATATAAAGGCAAAAAAAAGACCCTAAAAATCCAAAAACTTTTAGGGTCTTTTTTAAAAAATTCTTTAGTTTGCTTTAACAGTTACTGATCTTCTATTTTTCGACCAAGCTAAAGGATTTGAACCTGAATCAACTGGTCTCTCTTTACCATAACTGATTACTGTAATTCTGTCAGATGAAACACCATAAGTCATTAAATAATCTTTTGCAGCATTAGCTCTTCTTTCGCCCAGTGCTAAGTTATATTCTCTTGTTCCTCTTTCGTCTGCATGACCTTCTAAGACTACAGTAATGTTAGAATTTGCTCTTAACCAAGCAGCTTGAGCTCTTAAAGTTTCTCTCGAAGCTGTTGTTAATATAGATTCGTTTGTTGCAAAGAATACTCTGTCTGCAACACCATCTGCTAAATATTTTACGCTATCAGTTCCAACGTAAACATCACCTTGCATTTGACCTGCAATTTTTTCAATTTTAGTTACTTCTTCTTTTTTTGTTTCTTCTTTTTTTGTTTCTTCTTTTTTCGGTGCTTCTACAGCTACTTCTTTTTTAGTTGCACAAGCTGTTAAAATTATTCCAGCAGAAATAACTAGTAACGCATTTTTTAAAATTTTGTTTAATCTCATTAATTTGCTCCTTGCTGCTTTTTCAAATACTATCTTTTTCACAACTAATTAGATGTTTCAACCGAAAAAATCAAGAAATTTCACCTTATTCAAGGATAAATTTATATTAATTACTTAATAAAGACGACCAAGATGGGTCAGATGCATCTGTCTCGGTTTTAATCAATCTTTCATTATAACCAGTTAAATCAATAGACCACAATTTAGCAGAAAAACCTTCACCTTTAGAATTGGTTTTTGTTTCTCTATAAAATATTAAGACTCTTCCATTAGGTGACCAAGATGGGGCCTCTTGATAATAGTTTTCAGTTAATAATCTTTCACCAGTTCCATCTGTTCGCATCACACCAATATAAAACTTTCCTTTATGTAATTTTGTAAATGCAATTAAATCACCTCTAGGAGACCAAACTGGTGTCCCATACAAACCATTCCCAAATGAAATTCTTTTTACATCACTCCCGTCATTTTTCATTACATAAATTTGTTGGTAACCACTTCTATCAGAATTAAAAGTTATATATTTTCCATCTGGAGAATATGAAGGTGATGTATCAATTGAAGGATGATTTGTTATTCTCTCAACTAAACGGGTTTCTAAATTCATTGTATAAATATCTGACTTACCATCTTTTGCAAAACTCATGATTATTTTTTTTCCATCAGGTGAAAATCTAGGAGCAAACGTCATTCCAGGAAAATCTCCAACAACTTCTTGTGTACCTGTTTCAATATCTAAAAGATAAACTCGTGGCATATTTTTAAAATAAGATAAATACGTAACCATTTGGCTTGCAGGGTTAAATCTTGGAGTGAGCACAAGTTCATTTCCTAAAGTTAGAAATTTATTATTAGCACCATCTTGATCCATGATAGCTAATTTTTTTATTCTTTGCGTTTTTGGTCCTTCTTCTGCTACATAAATTATTCTTGTATCAAAATATCCTTTTTCACCTGTTAATCTCTCATAAACTTTATCTGATATGATATGCCCAACTCTTCTCCAATTTGTTGGTACAGTTGTAAACGCTAAAGCCATCATCTCTTTTGCGGCAAGCACATCCCAAAGTCTAAACTCAACTCTTAATTTATCATTAATGTAATTTACTTTACCCGTAATAAGAGCTTGAGCTTTAATTAAATTCCAATCCTCAAATCTTGGTTTTAAATTTGCTATATCTGGAGCTTGTAAAAATGCTTTTTTATCTAAGGGATTAAATAAACCTGAGGTTCTTAAATTATTTTCAACAATTAGTGATATTTCAGATCCAATGTTCTCTTTATCTAAAATTTGTTCAAAATTCTTTCTAGATGTTTCATCTATTGACAATGGTGAAACTGCAAGTGGAAGAGGGTTTAAGTTTCCCCTTGTGATATCAACTTCAATTAAAGCTAAAGCTTTTATAGGAATAAAAACAAAGATAAGAATTATAAGTTTTTTTATCATAAAAAATTTATACTAACCTCCTAACATCTCTCTTGCATCAAAATTTAATTGTAACTCTTTCCACCTCTCATAACCAGATGCTGGAACTCTCAAAGGTTGACATAATCTTACTGCTCTTAAAGCACTTTCTGCTAAGACTTTATAGAAACCTTGCCCAGGTTTATTCATTCTAGCATGATCTAAAATTTCAGTTTTGGTAACTGAACCATCTGGTTTAAGCTTTAATTTTATTCTAACTAGTAAATTTTCATCATATGGCAAACCCAGAGGGATGCTCCAACAACCAAATATTTGAGCTTTTAAAGCATCTTCCTCACTTAAACTAAGCTTAGAGTTTTCAATATTTCTTACTTGATCTTGAGTAACGTCATTATTTGTTTTTACTATTTCTGCTTTTTCTTCTTTTGATTTATCTATCAATGCAGCAATATTATTTGGGTCAAATAAATCTTTTTTTTCAAACTCAGATACTTGCTTTACTTCATTATCAACTTTTTCTGGATTTTGTTTTTTTTCCTCTTTGGTCTTTATTTTCTTAACTTCTTTCTCTGGTAACGGCACAGCTTCTGGATTTTGTTTTTCTATTATTTTATTTTTTTTTTCTGAAACAACGGTCTTAGTTTTGGTTTTTTTTACCTTTTTGGGTGGAGCTTGTTCAGAAACAAGTTTTTTTTCTTTTTCTTTTACTTTTTCAATAATTTTTTTTGCTTTTGGTGCAAAAGGAATATTTGTTTCTTCTGCTATTTGAATTAATTCAACGGAGACTATAGGTGGAAGGTCTATTGGTTTTTTTGAGAGAAAAGGCAAACTTAAGGCTGTAAGGACAACCAAAGATATGTGTAAAGCAGAGGATATAACTATACTACTATTCTTCACTGATGCTACCTTTGTTTAAGAGGCTCAGAGATTAGTGCAACCTTTGTAAAACCTGATCCAGATAATAAACCCATTATCTCTAAAACTCTTCCATAGTTTATAGTTTTATCACCTCTAACATATATTCTCGTGTCAGTTCTATTTTTTGAAACAGCTAAAACTTTAGCGATTATATTGTCATACTCAACTTTTGACTCTTGGATAAAAATTTCACCCTTAGCATTGATAGAAAGTGTTAAAGGCTCTGTTTCCTCAGGCAAAGAATCTGCGGAACTCTCAGGTAGATCAACTTGAACACCAACTGTTAAAAGGGGTGCTGTGACCATGAATATAATTAATAGTACCAACATCACATCTACAAAAGGAGTGACGTTAATCTCACTCATTGGTTCCTTTGATGAGCGATTTAATTTAAAAGCCATTTAAATTATAGTTAAAAATCTTTTTGAAAAATTCTCTAATTTTTCTGAATATTTTTTTGCGTCTGTATTAAATTTGTTGTAAGCAACTACGGCAGGTATCGCTGCTAACAGTCCCAACGCAGTTGCAAATAATGCTTCAGCTATACCAGGTGCAACTATCGCAAGACTAGTGTTTCTTGAAATTGCAATTGACTGAAAAGAATTCATAATACCCCAAACTGTTCCGAACAATCCAATAAATGGTGCCGTTGAACCAACAGTTGCTAAGAATGTAAATCCCTTTTCAATTTTTGTCATTTCTTTTTCTATTCCCCCCTCAAGGAAGGCTGACATTCTCTCACTCAAATTTGTTTTGGATTTTTTCTTTAGCAAGTTTTCCATGGCATTTTGGAATACTAAAGACATTGGATCCTCTAAATTGCTTGGTAAACTATTATAAAAATTTTCAGCAGATTTTGAGTTCCAAAATTTTTCCTCAAATTCCTCTGAAGATTTATTTATTTTTTTAAAGAGTCTGTATTTTTCTATAATCACAGCCCATGAATATACTGAACAAAGTATTAGACTAATCATTACTGCTTTAACAACTATATCTGCTTTTAAAAATAAACTTAAAAGTGAAAAATCTGTATTTGTGCCTAGGTCTATTGCTTTTGCGGCTATATCTGCTTCCATGATCACTCATCACACTTAATTGTGTCATGAATTTGACTATGTAAATTTAAAGATTAGTCATTTTTATAAGTTTCATGAAAATAACTAGCTATAAGAATCGCATCAGCTTTATTCGAGTCTTTTTTTTTGGATAAATTTGATGAAAAATAAGGAAATATTTCAATTGCTCTTGTCCTACTAGCATCTTTTTCAGAGTTAATTAAATTAAAATATTTTTTCCACTTTGCTGGTCTAACAAAATAAATTGACAACTGCATTGCACTACAAATACCTTTTAAAATTCCGAAAGATTGACCAAAATTAAACATGCTAGTTACCCCTTGGCCTGGCATAGCTGAAACTTGTTCTATGACCACTTTAATATTTTTTTTTTCATATGTTTTTATTCTTAAAGAAATTTCATTAAATATTTGAGATCCATTAACTTGTTTTTTATTTTTTTTTCCTTCAGTCATTGTTGGCATCTCAAGGACATCTTTGATAATTCCATCCTCTAAAAAACATATAGATCCAGAAATTCCTGGATCAATTCCAATTATTAACATCAAATATTTCCCAAATTTACGTTTGAAAAAACATGCTGAACATCATCATCATCTTCTAGATTTTCTAAAAAATCTATCACAGTTTCTTTTTCATTATTTTGAACGTTAACACTGTTAATAGGCACCCACTCAATTTCGGTGGAAATAAAGTTTGTAATTTTAGTTTCTAAATTTTTTTTAACATTATATATTTCATTTGAAATACATTGAACTTCATGAAATTCCTCGTGAGAAATGCATTCTTCTGCACCAGCCTCTATAGCTAGTTCAAAAATTTTATCTTCTGATATTTCACTTTTATCAATCTTTATAATCCCAAGTTGTTTAAAATTGTGAGATGCTGACCCTTGGGTTCCCAAACTTCCACCAGATTTTTGAAAAATAGTTCTTACATTGGAGGCTGTTCTATTTTTATTATCTGTTAAAGTTTCAACAATAACAGCAATTTTGTTTGGTCCAAATCCTTCATATCTCAAATTTTCAAAATTTGCCCCTGATGCAGCAGAAGATTTATCTATTGCTCTTTCAATATTATCTTTAGGCATATTTGCTGATCTAGCAGCTTGTACAGCTGATCTTAATCTTGGATTCATTGCAGGATCCTTGTCTCCAAGCTTTGCAGCAACTGTAATTTCTTTTGACAATTTTGAGAAAATTTTTGAACGTTGCTTGTCAGCTTTTCCTTTTTTATGTTTAATACCTGCCCAATGTGAATGACCTGCCATATCAAATTAAATATTTTTTAATTTTTCTCCAAATATATAACTGTTAATACTTTTAGCTAATCCAGTATTTATATCACAATCAACTATAACACCAGACAAAGTACCTTCTCCAACTGCTGGAAAATGTTTAACGGAGTTTTTCTTTAAAAATCTATTTAATGAATTCTGTTTGTCCATTCCAATAACAGAATCATAATCTCCACACATCCCAGCATCAGTTTGGTATCCAGTGCCATAGTTTAGTATTCTGGCATCATTGGTTGGAATATGTGTGTGAGTTCCAACAACTAACGTTGCGTGACCATCAAAAAAATGACCTATCGCATTTTTCTCACTAGTAATTTCACCATGAAAATCAACTACCAATAAATCATAGTCATCTTTTAAATTATATTCATTTAAAAATTTTTTTGAAGTTTCAAAAACATCTTCGCACTTTTTCATAAAGACGTTGCCCATAAGGTTAAGTACCCCAACTCGTATATTTTCTTTTGTTTTGAAAATTTTAAAACCTCGACCAGGTGCAGGTTCAAAAAGATTTTTAGGACGTAACAACCTCTCTTCTTTATCAATATACTTCATGATTTCTTTTTGATCCCAAACATGATTACCTGTTGTTATTACGTTAACACCACAGTTATAAAAATCTTTGCAAATTTGTTCTGTCAAACCAAAACCTTGAGCTGCAGCATTTTCACCATTAGCAATAACAAAATCTATTTTTTTTGATTTAATTTCGCTAAGCAAGCTGCTTGTAAGTTTGGAACACCCCGAAATGCCAACAACATCACCTAAAAATAAAATTCTCAAGATATTAAACCTCTTTCGGTAATTATTAAATCAAGCTTCTTATCATAATTATTAATAGGTACCTGTTTTAATTCCTGGAAAGAAAAAGCAAATCCTATTTTGAAGACCTTTTTTTTAATTTCAATTTTTTCAATATAACGATCATAAAAACCACCACCATAACCCAATCGATTTAATTGTTTATCAAAAGCTAATAGTGGAATCAGTAATATATCTGGATAAACTTTCTTTTGAGATAATGGTTCAATAATTCCATATTTGTTTATCTTCAAGGGATTAACTTTGGACCATTCATAAAAGTCCATTTGGTTATTTTTCTCAATGACAGGTAAAGAAGTAATTATTTTATTATTACTAAATAAATTTAAAACTTCTAAATCATCTATTTCATGATTACATGGATAATATCCTCCAACAATTTTGGTTTTATTTTTATTATCCCTTAGAAATTTAATTAATTTTAACGAATTGATTTTGCAATCTTCTTGAAAATTTTTTTTTCTAAGTAATATTATTTCTCTTCTTAATTTAGATTTATTCACAAATTTATTAAGATAAATTTTCTTGTTTTGCTTTTTCAACAAAACTTGAAATTTTCTCTGCAGCAGCATCAATTAAATCTTCATATTTTTTTTGATTAGATTCAATTTCAATTTTAAATTTTTCATGATCTAAATTTAACTCTTTTATTTCTTCTTCCTTTTTATCTTTATATTCATAGATAAGACTTTTTAATTCTTTAAATTTATTTGATAGATCATTTAATTCTTGTTTCTTTTGATTAACCTTATTTTTTGTCTCGTAATATTCATCCATTATTTTCACTGCTGTAATTAATAAAAGTTTATTTTCTCCTAAATTACCTAGATCATTTTTTAAATGATTAAATTTTTGATTTATTTGTATTAACAATTCTTCCAAATGTTCTTCTTGTCCATCATCACAAGATAATAAAAACTCTTTATTATTAAATTTAATACTTACATTTGCCATTTATCAATCTCATCCAATAGAGTATCTGTCTCTTGATTTAATTCATCGATTTTCTCAGAAAATTCTACTTGTTTTCTTTCCTCAATCTTCTCTCTATCTTTAAACTCTTTTAGTCTTCTTGACAAAACATCATTTTGTTCTGATAGTTCTTTATATTTTTTTTCTAGTTCAATTTTTTCAATCTCTAATTGATTTTTTTGAGAGCTAAGGTTTTCTATATTATTTCTCAAATCTGGATTGGTTAGATCTAAATTCTTTAATTCCTCTAAAGCTAAATAAAGTTTTTTTTCTTTTTCGTTTATAGAATTCATATATATATATTTATATTATTAAATAGAATCTTCTTAGTCTAGTCAGGATAATTTTGAGCAAACTACATAACGATTTAGCAAATTGTATCAGATTTTTATCAATTGATGCAGTTCAAAAAGCTAATTCTGGTCACCCTGGTATGCCAATGGGTATGGCCGACGTTGCAACCGTACTTTTTAGATATTTTTTAAAATTCAATCCACAAAATCCAAATTGGATAAATAGAGATAGATTCATTTTATCAGCAGGGCATGGCTCAATGCTTCTTTATTCTTTATTGTACCTAACTGGATATAAAAGTATTTCATTAAATTCGATAAAAAAAATTTAGACAACTAAATTCTATTTGTGCAGGTCATCCAGAGTATCATCCAAAAACTGGTATTGAAACAACCACTGGTCCACTTGGACAAGGAATAGCTAATGCAGTAGGATTTGCAATAGCTGAAGAAGTGCTCAAAAAAAAATTAAGGAAAAATTTAATTAATCACAAAACTTATGTTCTAGCTGGCGATGGTTGCTTAATGGAAGGTATTAGCCACGAAGCGATGAGTTTAGCTGGTCATCTAAAACTAAACAATTTAGTAATGCTTTTTGACAATAATAATATTTCAATAGATGGTCCAACCAGCCTTGCTGTTTCAGATAATTTTAAAAAAAGATTTGAAAGCTATGGTTGGGATTACATATTGGTTGATGGTCATAATGAAAATCAAATTTATAGAGCCTTAAAAAGAGTTCAAAAAGCAAAAAAACCAACGGTAATCTCTTGTAAAACAAAAATTGGATATGGTTCTCCAAATAAATCTGGTAAATCATCTTCACATGGTAGTCCTTTAGGATTAGATGAAATTAAATTAGTAAGAAAAGCACTTAAATGGAAATATAAACCCTTTGAAATTCCTAAAAAGTTGTTGGAAGAATGGAGATCTATAGGAAGCAAGGGTCAGTTAATTGAAAAAAAATGGAACAAGTTAATTAAAAAACAAAGTAAAAAGTTTAGTCTGATTAAAAAAGACAACTTTAAAAATGCTTTAAATTCAGAAAAGAAACTTGCAATCAAAGAACCTAAAAATTTGGCAACAAGAAAATGTTCTGAGTTAACTTTAAACGCGTTAACCAATTCAAATAATAATCTCATTGGTGGTTCTGCAGATTTAGCTGGATCTAACAATACTAAAACGAAAAAACATAAAATTATTGAACCAGGAAATTTTGATGGAAATTATATTCATTATGGTGTTAGGGAGCATGCAATGAGTGGGATTATGAATGGAATCGCACTACATAGTAATTTTATTCCTTATGGTGGAACTTTTTTAATATTTTCTGATTACTGTAAACCTTCAATAAGATTGTCAGCTCTAATGCAACAAAGAGTTATTTATGTAATGACACATGACTCTATTGGCTTAGGTGAAGATGGACCAACACATCAACCAATTGAGCAATTATCTGGTTTAAGATCAATTCCAAACTTAAATGTCTTTAGACCTGCAGACAGAATTGAAACAATTGAATGCTGGGAACATGCTTTAAAAACTGCAAAGACTCCAAGTGTTTTATCTCTAACAAGACAAAATTTAAACCCGATTAGAAAAAAATATTCCTCAAATAATAAATGTTCACTTGGCGCTTATGAAGTTCTTAGAACAAATAAGAAAATTAAATTAACTATTTTAGCAAGTGGTTCAGAAGTAAATCTTGCAATCGAAGCGAGTCACAAACTTGCAAAAGATAAAATTTATTCTAAAGTTATTTCAGTACCCTGCATGGAGCTTTTTGATAAACAAAGTAAATCTTATAAAAATAAAATACTAAATGAAACCAGAAATAAAATCTCTATAGAAGCTGGTTCGAGTGATTGTTGGAAAAAGTATGTTGGAGAAAATGGAATAAATTTTGGAATTAATGAATTCGGTAAAAGCGCACCATTCAAAGAGATATATAAATATTTTAGGCTTACAAATGAAAATATAATTAACAAATCAAAAAAATTGATTAATTATTAATTATGGCAATTAAAGTTGGAATAAATGGAATGGGCAGAATTGGTCGAATGGTAATCAGATCAATAATAGAAAATAAAAATAAAAATAAAAATATAAAAATTCAACACATAAACAATAGATCAAATTCTGAGACTACTAGTACATTGATGAAATATGATTCAATACATGGTAAATTTACTGCTGATCTAGATTTTGATGAAAATCACTTAATAATAAATAATGAAAAAATTACATTTTCTCAGGAGTCTGATATTGAAAATATAGACTGGGAAAAATTTGATGTTGATTATGTTTTTGAATGTACAGGAAAATTTAATTCTAAAGAAAAACTTCTAGCTCATATTAAAAATGGAGCAAAGAAAGTAATAGTATCTGCACCGTGCAAAAACGCAGATAAAACAATTGTCTTTGGCGTGAATGAAAAAGATATAACAAGTGAGGACCAAATAATTTCCGCTGCATCATGCACTACAAACTGTTTGGCTCCAGTTGTAAATACACTCAATGAAAGTTTTGAAATTGAAAAAGGGTTTATGACTACTATTCATGCATTTACAAGTGATCAAAGAATTTTAGATAATTCACATAAAGACCCAAGAAGAGCTAGAGCAGCGAGTCAATCAATTGTCCCGACATCTACCGGTGCCTCAAAAGCAATTGGTGAAATAATTCCTAGCTTGAAAGGCAAGTTAGAGGGGGTTGCGATGAGAGTACCAACCCCAAATGTTTCCCTTGTAGAATTAGTTTTCTGTACAAAAAAAAATATCAATAAAGAAAATATAAATAAATCATTTGAATTTGCATCTAAAAATAATCTAAAAAATGTATTAGAAATAACTAATGAAAAATTAGTATCAATTGATTTTAACCATAACCCTGCATCAGCCATTGTTGATGGATCACTTACTAATGTTATTGGAGATAATATGGGTAAAATTTCAGCCTGGTATGATAACGAATGGGGTTTTTCAAATCGTATGTGTGATATTGCAGAATTTATTCATCAAAATTCTTAATGCGAAGTGTTTCCGAACTAACCAACCTTCGAGGTAAAAAAGTTATTTTAAGATTAGATTTAAATGTCCCTCTTAAGAATGGTGAGATAACTGATACAACAAGAATTGACAAAATTCTTCCAACAATTGAATTTTTATTAAAGCAAAATTCAAAAATAATTATCTTATCTCACGTTGGTAGACCAAAGGGAAAAATTATAAGAGATCTTTCATTAAAACCAATTCAAAAAGATATAGAAAGAAAATTAAACGAAAAAATAAACCTTATTAAAAAAAATATTTATGAGATAAAAAAAAACATACTTGATAATTGTAATGAAAAAATTTTGTTAATTGAAAATATTAGATATTATCCAGAAGAAGAAAAAAATGACATAAATTTTGCAAAACATTTAGCAAGTTTAGGTGATATTTATGTAAATGACGCTTTTTCATGCTCACATAGGGCTCATGCATCAGTTTGTAAAATTTCAAAATTTTTACCATCTTATTCAGGTTTACAACTAGATTTAGAGATTAGTGCATTAAAAAAAATTACATCTGACATAACTAAACCTGTTACTTGCATAATAGGAGGTTCTAAAATTTCTACTAAAATCAATGTTATAAAGAACTTAATTCCTAAGTTTGATAACATTGTGATTGTAGGTGCAATGGCTAATAATTTAATTGAACATATGGGTTATAATATTGGAAAATCTCTTAAAGAAGAAAATGTTAATTCAATAGTTAATGAAATACTTTCTTATTCTAAAGAAAAAAATTGTAATATAATTTTTCCAGAAGATGTACTTGTAGCTAATAATTTATATGGATCCCCTGAAACTAAGGAATTAAATCAAATTAATTTTGATGAAATGATTTTGGATATAGGCCCAAAAACTATAGAAAATATATGTAAAATTATTGATTTTACAAAAACCATATTATGGAATGGTCCTGCTGGATATTTTGAAAATCCTAGTTTTGCATATGGAAGTATTGAAATTGCAAAAAAAATAATTGAAAAAAATAAAGAAAATGAAATTTACTCTGTTGTTGGCGGTGGAGACACTGTTTCACTTATAAATTCTTTAAATGTTGTCAAAAACTTTGACTTTGTTTCAACTGCAGGTGGAGCATTTCTAGAATTTCTTGAAGGAAAAGAACTTCCTGGTATAAGCGCATTAAATTGATATGTCAGTACTAAACAAAATAGCTTTAAAAATACTTTCAAATGGTAAGGGAATACTTGCAGCAGATGAAAGTAATGGAACTATGACAAAAAGACTTGAGGCTGTTAACATTAAATCAACACCGGAAAAAAGACTGGCTTTTAGAGAAACTCTTTTCAATTCAAAAAGTATGAGAGATTGTATAGGTGGAGTAATTTTATACGACGAAACTATAAACCAAATTTCAGGTTCAGGTAAGTCAATTCCTGACTTAATCTCTGATTCTGGAGCAGTCCCTGGAATAAAAGTAGATACTGGAGCAAAAACCTTGGCAAACTCGCCAGAAGAGAAAATTACTGAAGGTCTAGATGGGCTAAGAGAAAGATTAAAAAAATACTATGAGCTTGGCGCAAGATTTACAAAATGGAGAGGAATTTATTCTATAAGTGATAAATACCCTAGTAAACTTGCAATTCATTCTAATGCTCATACCCTTGCAAGATATGCAGCATTAGTTCAAGAATGTGAAATGGTTCCTATAGTAGAGCCAGAAGTTTTGATGGATGGTGATCATTCAGCTGATGATTGTTTAAAAAAAACATCAGAAGTTATAAAAAAATGTTTTGAAGAATTAATTTTACATAAAATTGATTTATCAGGTATTATTTTGAAACCAAATATGATTTTAGCTGGAAGTAATTCAAAAAATAAAATCTCCAATGAAGAGGTTTCGAGTAAAACACTTGAATGTCTTAAAAATTCAGTGCCGTCTGAAGTTCCAGGGATTGCTTTCCTATCTGGAGGTCAATCTGAAGTAGAGGCAACAGAAAATTTGAATTTAATCAATAAAAATAATAGTACAAATTTTATTATGACCTATTCTTATGGTAGAGCTTTACAACAAAGTGCTCTTAAATTTTGGTCTAAAGACACTAATAAAATCACTGAAACACAGGATGTTTTTAACCACCGAGCGAGAATGTGCAGTCTAGCTGCTAAAGGTAAATGGACAAGCGATCTTGAGAATAAATAATAAAAAATTTATTTATCTTATATCTCCAAATAAAATTCCAAAAGATTTTTACCAAATGCTTAATGAAGTACTAAAATCAGGTAAAATAAGTTTTTTTCAAATGAGACTCAAAAAATACTCTTTTAAAAAAAAAATTTTGATAGGGAAAAAAATCAGACATTTGTGTAAAAAAAATAATGTAAA
>CACHBY010000009.1 GCA_902578175.1 uncultured Pelagibacteraceae bacterium | reverse complement strand
CAAAAAGCAGAATTTGAAAATGTTGGTCAATGGAAAAGAGCTTGGTACTATCCTATTAATGGTGAAACTATGCACCAAGCAGTTCAAAGAGAAAGCAAAGCTGCAAGAGAAAGTTCAGGAATATTGGATGCGTCCACACTTGGTAAGATTGATATACAAGGAAGTGATGCCTCAGAGTTTTTAAATAGAGTTTATACAAATGCCTGGTCAAAACTTGGTATTGGCAAATGTAGATATGGTTTAATGTTAAATGAAGATGGTATGGTATATGATGATGGTGTTACTACACGATTAGGTGATAATCACTATCTAATGACAACAACAACTGGTGGTGCAGCAAATGTTCTTGGAAAATTAGAGGATTACCTTCAAACTGAGTGGCCAGAATTAGATGTATATTTAACTTCAGTTACAGATCAATTTGCTACAGCAAGTTTGTGTGGCCCTAATAGTAAAAAAATTCTTAAAAAAATTATTCCTGATTTAGATTTGTCTGATGAAAACTTTCCACACATGTCTTTTAAAGAAGCAAAAATTGGGAACATTGTTTGCAGAATTATGAGAATAAGTTTCACAGGTGAACAAAGTTTTGAAATCAACGTGCAAGCAAGTTATGGAAAAGATCTATGGGAAAAATGTATAGAAGCCGGTAAAGAATTTAATATTACTCCTTATGGTACAGAAACGATGCACTTATTAAGAGCTGAAAAAGGTTTTATTATTGTTGGTCAAGATACCGATGGAACAATGACGCCAATAGATTTACAGATGGATTGGATTGTGAGTAAAAAGAAATATGATTTTATTGGCAAAAGATCTCTTTATAGGTCTGACACTATGAGAGAAGACAGAAAACAATTAGTGGGATTGTTAACAGATGACCCTAAGGTTGTACTAGAAGAAGGAGCACAAATTGTTTCTGAACTAAATAAAAATCCTGTTGAAATGCTTGGTCATGTTACTTCAAGTTACTTTAGTCCTAATTTAAATAAATCTATAGCCCTGGCTGTTGTCAGAGGTGGTAAAGATATGATGGGTAAAAAACTATTTGTGCCTATGGAAGATAATACAATTAATGTAACTGTTTCAAACCCAGTATTTTTTGATCAAACTAACGAAAAATTAAATGCTTAATTATAATCAAGTAACAAATGGTGAAATTAATCATAACGGTGTTTCTGTAAAAGAAATTGCACCAATAATGAAATTAAATTTAAGGGGTAAAACAAGAAGTTTTTTTACAAATGTAGGTAAAAGTTTAAATATGATTTTACCAACAGAAGCAAATACATCTTCATCAAGTGATAAACTTACTGCAATATGGTTAAGTCCAGATGAATGGATGATTGTATCCAATGAAAAGGTTAGTATAGAAACCAATCAATATGAATTAAATGATGTATTGTTTAATAATATTTCAAAAACATCATTAGGAGCTGTAACTGATGTAACTGACCAATTTGTTCAATTGGAGATAAAAGGTGACAAAATTTATGAACTTTTTTCTTCAGGATGTCCTTTTAATTTTAACTTATTTCGTGAAAAAAAAGGGTCGACTGCACAAACTTTGCTAAATCACATAGACGTTATTATTCATAATAAAGACAGAGATTTTGTTAATTTATTTGTCAGAAGATCATTTGCTAAACATCTTTGGGAATGGATCGAAGATAGCACATCAAGATTCTAAAAAAATTTTTTTTTTCCAAATAAATTTTCTTTCAATTTGAACATAACAGGCTTTCCATCTATAACCTCTATTGAGTATTCTTGATCTTTTTTTAATTTTTTAGTCCAATTTCTTCCATATAAAAATTCGCAAACATATTTTGAATTTGCAGGAATATTAATTTCATAAGATCTAATTTTAATTTTTTGAATTGGATATATAAAAATTTTAGGTGTTCTTAAATGTTTAGATGGATCATGTGTTAAAGCACCAAAATTCCATCTTTCTACAATATATAAATCGTCAATATCATCCTCAAAAAAATAAAAATCAAAGATAGTATGCTTATTATTAATTGTTCTCTTGATTTGGAGAAAATAATCACCTTTGTTTACACTCAGGTTTAAATCTACATCAATATGATTTTTCTTGAGTAAGGATATTAATTTTTCTTTTTGCTTCTTGTTTACATAAATATCAATATCATCATCATCTTCAATAAGATAACCATCTCTAATAAAACCTAGCAACGTACCAAAAAAAACAAAATAATCTAATTCTTTAATTATATCGATAATGAAGATTAAATTCGAAAAATTTTCATCAGCAGAAGCTTGACAACCAAGATCTTTATAACTTTTAATTTTTTTTTTTTTAAAAAAGAATTTCATCAATATCTAATATTGCTTCTGTATTTTTTATCAAATTTAATGAAATTTAAAATAATTATCTTTGTAATGCTCTAAATTCCCAAGGATAATCAAATTTACCTTGCCAAATACCTAATTTATTATTTTTAGCATTAATTTCATCAGAAACATATTTTTTAGAATACTTTCTATATGCTACTGCATAACCATTTGAAACCATCCAAGAGTTTAAATTAATTTTTCTTTTAAAACACTCAGCTATTAACCTATTGTACCTATCAACATCCAAAATATTACAATTTAATTTTTGTTTATTAATCTTTTTAATTAACTTCTGCGTAGATACTTCTCCACACATATAATCTTTAGTAAAAGACAAAAAAGATATAGTTAAATAAGTTTTTTTACATTTTTGTTTTTTTTCAGGTGCATCAATACCGTATAATCTAATTTTTTTTGAATTGATCTTGATTGTGTCTCCATCAACAACTTTAGCAAAACCTGAAATTTTATTTATATTTTCAGATCTTACATCGTTATATGTAAGTATAAAAAATATAGTTGAAATAATTATCAAAATTATCAATTTCTTCTTTGTATAAAACATTAACCAGTAGTTAATTTATTATTAATATAATATTTAACATAAATGAATAATAAGATTGATATTAGCCATTGCAATATTGCCCAAATATAAAAGAAAGTTTTAAAATCTGCATCAATAGAACGTGCTATATAATAAGATAAAAATGGAACCAAAACGTTCCTCAATATATTGTTAATCATTGCCTTCTCAGATTTTTTTAAAGCCATAAAAAAACCATTTGATAGAAAAAAAATTGGGTAAGCTGGCAAGATAAATGCAGAAATTTTTAAGTACATAGACCCATATTCAATAACCTCACTGTTGGATGAGAAAAATTTTGGCATTAGATCAGCAGTTGCAAATACTAAAACTCCAGACGCTAACATTATGATCAAACCATATTTTACAGATGTAATATAAGATTGTTTTACTCTATGATAATATTTGGCACCTATATTCTGTGCAATAATTGATATTATTGCTGTATTGATCCCCAATATAGGCAGTAAGACAACTTGCTCGATCCTTGTTGCTGCTCCGTAACCAGCTACAGCATATTCTCCTGTAAATGCAACATAAGTAAATACGATTGTTGCAGCAATTGAGTAGCCAAGAATAGCTATTGTAATTGGCATTGATTGGAAGAAAATATTTTTAATGTAGAAAAGTTTAATTTTAAAATTTTGAATAGCGATCTCTTTAATACGTTTATTTTTTAACAATTTAATTAAAACAATTATTAGAGAAAGAAATTGTGCAATCAAAGTTGCGTAACCTATGCCTGCAACACCAAAAGCTGGAATAAATAAGAAGCCAAATATAAATATTGGATTTAATAAAATGTTTAAAAAAAAAGATAATATGAGAGCATTTCTATATGTAACTGTATCTCCCTCCGCATGAAGAAATGAATTTAAAGCAACAACTAGAATAAAAAGAATAGTTCCATAAAATATTACATTAGTATATTCAAGGCCAAGATTAATAACCTCTTTAGATGAATTCATTGTTAGAAATAATTTTTCAGAGAAACTAAAACCAATTATCGATACAATTATTGAAATTATTATTGAATAAAGAATGATATTAGTAAAATAACCCAACACATTTTTCTCATTTTTTTCCCCAATACTACTACCAATTAACGAAGTGCCCGCAACAGTGACACCAATAGACGTAGCAATAATTAGAAAGTAGATTGGAAAGGACTTACTTAAAGCAGATAAAGCTTCAGGCGAAATTTTCCCAGCATAAAAAGTATCAACTAAAGTGTATAGTGTTTGAAATAATGTTCCGACGCTTGCTGGTATTGCAAGTTTTTTTATAAGTTGAGAAACTTCATCTTTTAATAAATTCATTTTTTTTAACTAAAAATATTTCAATATTCTTTTTGAAAGATATGTCTTTTTCCAGTTTTTTTGGCAAGATTAATTTGTTTTTGTCTCATTCTAAATCTAGATTTTTGATCATTTGTTAAATTATCGTGACAATTTGGACAAGAAACTCCCTCTTCGTATTTTTTTGATTTTTTATCTTTTAGAGAAATAGGTTTTCTACAACCACTACACATTGAGTAAGAACCTACTTTCAAACCATGCTTTAAACTAATTCTGTTATCAAATACGAAGCACTCACCTTTCCATAAACTTTTTTTTGGGTCTGTTTTTTTTAAATAGTTTAAAATACCACCCTTTAGTTGGTAGACATTATTGTAGCCTTTGTTTTCCAAAAAGACTGTTGCTTTTTCACACCTAATACCTCCAGTGCAGAACATAGCAATAGGTTGATTTTTTTTTAATTTTTTTAGATATTTTGGAAAATCTCGAAAATTATCTACATCTGGATTAATTGAACCTTTAAAAGTTCCAACTTTATATTCAAAAGGTTTTCTCGCATCAATTAAAACTGTTTTTTTTTCTTTAATTAATGAGTTCCACTTTTGAGGATTAACATGACTATCTTTTTTTTTAATTCTATTTTTTAAACTTAAATTCATTGGAACCACTTCTTTTTTAATTTTTACCTTTGGTTTATGAAACGGCTGAAAAGAGCTTTTTGAAATATTATTACTATCAAATTTTTCAAATTTAAATAATTTGTGAAAATAGTCTTTGATCAATTTAATATCTTTATTTTTTCCAGAAATTGTTCCATTTAACCCTTCATTAGAAATAATAATTGTTCCACGTATGTTTTTATTTAATAATTGGTCATGAAGCAATTTTTGATTTTTCTTTAGATAAGAAATTTTAATAAATTTATAAAATCCAAAAACATCAAACATTATAATTTTCTACAAACTGTAATACCATCACCTAATGGGACTATGATTTTTTCAACTCTTTTATCTTTAGAAACAAAATTATTAAAATCTTTAATACTTAAAGTAATTTTATCATCATTATTTTCATCAACAACCTGACCATACCATAGAACATTATCAATTATTATTAGGCCATTTTTCTTCAATAAAATTAAAGATTTTTCGTAATATTCTTTATAATTTTTTTTATCAGCATCAATAAAAATTAAATCAAAATCATTTTCTTTTATTTCATTCAAACTTTCTAAAGCAGGTTTAATTATTGTTTGAATTTTATGACTTTGTTTTGCTTTTTCAAAAAATTTTATTGCAATTTCGTTAGTTTCTTGATTCTTGTCTAAAGCAATAATGCTTCCATCTTCAGGCAAAGCAAGAGACATAGATAAAGCACTTAAGCCAGTAAAAGTTCCAATCTCTAGTATTTTTTTAACATTAGATGTTTTTACAATTAAGTGTAAAAATTGAGATTGTGAGATAGATATTTGCATCCTTTTAATATCTCCCAAAGACTCATTATAAGAAATAATTTCTTTTTGAACTGGATGAAGATCTAGTCCATTATTTAAAATGTAATCTTGAATTTTGGAGCTAATTTTTAGGTCTGAGCCCATGTACCTAAAGTTTTTTCTTTAAAATCTCATTTACTAACTGAGGGTTAGCTTTTCCGCCTGAAACTTTCATTACTTGTCCAACAAAGAAACCAAATAATTTAACTTTACCAGATTTATATTCATTTGCTTTATCTCTATTGTCATCAATAACTTTATCTATTAAAGCCTGTAAAGCTTTTGGATCGCTTTCTTGTTTTAATCCTTTTTCTTCAACAATTTTTTTAGGATCCTTGTCACCTTCCATCATTTGTTCAAAAACAGTTTTTGCAATTTTTCCAGATATTGTTCCATCTTTAATTAAATTAATTAATTTTGATAAATTACCAGCACTAATTGGACTATCGGTTATTTCTAAGTTTTTTTCATTAAGTGCAGCAAATAATTCACCTATAATCCAGTTCGTTGCTAGTTTAACATCAGATTTTTTGACAACATTTTCAAAATAGTTTGAAGTTTCAATGTCTGAAACCATGATATTTGCTTCATATGGGGTTAATTTAAATTGATCTATAAATCTTTTTTTCTTTTCATCGGGTAACTCCGGTATTTCTGATTGTAATTGATCGATAAATTCATCAGAAACTTCTAATGGTAATAAATCAGGATCTGGAAAATATCTATAATCATGAGCATCTTCTTTTGACCTCATAGATCGTGTTTCATTTTTTTTAGTATCAAAAAGTCTTGTTTCTTGATCAACAGAGTGTCCATCTTCAATTAAATCAACTTGTCTATTTGCTTCGTATTCAATTGCCATTTGCATAAATTTAATAGAATTGACATTTTTAATTTCACATCTAGTACCAAAATCTTTTATTCCTTTTTTTCTTACAGAAACATTAACATCTGCTCTCAAAGATCCTTCCTGCATGTTGCCATCACAAGTTCCCAAATATCGCATTATTGATCTTAATTTCTTAATATAAGCATTAACTTCCTCTGGTGATCTTAAATCTGGCTTGCTAACAATTTCCATTAAAGCTACTCCAGACCTATTCAAATCAACAAAAGTGTTTTTTGGATCTAAATCATGAATACTTTTACCTGCATCTTGTTCTAAATGTAATCTTTCAATACCAATATCTTTTTGGCCGTCTGGCATATCTAAAATTACTTTACCTTCACCAACTATCGGGTCTTTAAATTGAGAGATTTGGTATCCTTGAGGTAAATCAGCATAAAAATAATTTTTTCTATCGAATACTGATCTTTTGTTAATTTTAGCTTTTAACCCTATTCCAGTTTTAATTGCTTGCTTGACACAAAATTCGTTAATAACTGGAAGCATTCCAGGAAACGCTGCATCTACTAAACTTACCTGTGTGTTTGGCTCAGCACCAAATTTAGTAGCTGACGTAGAAAATAACTTTGATTGAGACAGTACTTGAGCGTGAACTTCTAAACCTATGACAACTTCGTATTGATTGTCATTTCTATTAATTAAATATTCTGATTTTTCTTTACTCACTTAATCCACCAATCTGTAATTTTATTTTTAAAATTAATTTTTTCTTCCATTGCATAAGCAATGTTTAGGATATTTTGTTCGTCAAATGCTTTTCCAATAATTTGCAAACCTAAAGGATAACCCTTGCTATCATGACCAGCCGGTATAGAAATACCAGGTAAACCTGCTAAATTTACTGGTACAGTAAAAATGTCATTTAAGTACATTGAAACTGGATCATTTGTTTTTTCACCAATTTTAAAAGCTGAACTTGGCGTTGATGGAGTTAATATTGCATCTACTTTTTTGTACGCTTCATCAAAATCATTTTTAATAAGTTTTCTAACTTTTTGAGCTTTCAAATAATATGCATCGTAATAACCTGAAGATAAAACGTATGTTCCTATCATTATTCTTCTTTGAACTTCGGCTCCAAATCCCTCTGATCTAGTTTTTTCATACATATCAATAAGGTTTTCTCCATCAGCTCTAAAGCCATATTTGACACCATCATATCTTGCAAGATTAGAGGATGCTTCAGCTGGTGCAACTATATAGTAAGTTGGTAAAGCATAATTTGTGTGTGGAAGAGAAATATCAATTATTTCTGCCCCACAATCTTTAACGTACTCAACACCTTTCTGCCAAAGATCATCAATTTCTTTCGGCATTCCATCAACTCTATATTCTTTTGGTATACCTATTTTTTTTTCTTTAATGTCTTTAGTTAATTCTTTGCTGTATTGGTTTCTTTTAAAATCAATAGAAGTTGAGTCCTTTTGATCGTATGAACTAATTACCTCTTGTAACAAAGCACAGTCTTTAACATTTTGAGCCATTGGACCAGCTTGATCAAGAGAAGATGCAAATGCAACTATACCATATCTAGAACAACTACCATAAGTTGGTTTTAAACCTACTGTACCTGTAAATGATGCTGGTTGTCTAATAGAACCACCTGTATCTGTTCCAATTGTAATTGGTGTTAATTGAGCTGCTAAAGCAGAAGATGAGCCGCCAGATGAACCACCTGGAACTAAATTTTTATCAATCGGGTTTTGAACATTACCAAAAAAACTTGTTTCATTTGAGGATCCCATTGCAAATTCATCACAATTTAATTTACCAATAAGAATTGCTCCTTCATTCCAAATATTCTGAGTAACAGTCGACTCATAAGTAGGTGTAAAATTATTTAATATTTTACTACCAGCTGTTGTTCTTACATTAGCTGTACAAAATAAATCTTTTACAGCCATTGGAATTCCTGGTAATTTTAAATCTAAATTTGGTTTGTCGTCAAATTTTTCAGCTTTATCTAAAGCATTGCTAAAATCTTCAGTAATATAAGTATTTAATTCTTTTGATTTTTCCGACCTATCGACAAAAGCTTTGGTAACTTCTAATGAAGAAAGTTTTTTTTCTTTAATATTATTAATTAATTCAGAAAGTGATTGCTTCGTTATATCAGACATTATTCTATAACTTTTGGTACAACAAAATAATCTTCATTCTCCTTAGGAGAATTTTTTATTATTTGTTCTCTTAAATTTTTACTTTTAACTTCATCAGGCCTTAATTTTAAAGTTGTTTCAGCCACAGATGTGAGTGGTTCAACATTTTCAGTTTTAAGTTCATTTAGCTTCTCAATGAAATCAAAAATTGAATTTAAATCACTAGCGAGTTTTTCAGCTTTTTCCTCATCTACCGAAATTCTTGATAATTTAGATATATGCTTTATGGTTTTAAGATCGATGCTCATATGATATTTAAATATGTCGCAAACTATCACTATAGTTTAAAATATACAACATGATCACAATAGAAGAATTTAAAAAAAAACAGTCAGAAAAATGTCGTTTGATAGGTATAGATTTGGGCTCAAAAAGAATTGGTGTATCAATTTGTGACGACAAGCAATTAATTGCTACCCCTTATAAAACTATACATAAATCAAAAAATAATGAATTAATTGAAGAGTTAAAAAACATAATTCAAGAGAATGATATCAAAGCCATTATCATTGGTTACCCTTTAAATATGGATGGATCTGCCGGCTCTTCAGCACAGTCAGTCAATGATGTATCTAAAAATATAGATAAAGAGATAGATGTTGATGTGTGTCTCTGGGATGAGAGATTGTCAACTGTTGGGGCTTTTAATTTATCAAGCCAATTAGATGTTAATGTATCTAAAAGAGAAAAGAACATAGATCAGAACGCAGCAGCTTTTATTCTTCAGGGTGCCATAGACTATCTAAATAATTAATCCTTGCCATTCAATGGCTTTATAGTTATAGAGTTAATTTTAATGGCAAAAAACATCAAAGCTATTAAAATATCTCAAAAACATTTGTTAGGTATCCAAGATCTATCAGTAAGTGATATTAACTGTATTTTAGATGAATCTGAAACTTTCATTAAATTAAATCAAAGTAAGAACAAGAAAATTGATGTTCTAAGAGGCAAAACTCAAATTAATCTATTTTTTGAACCATCAACAAGAACACAAAGTTCATTTGAGTTAGCTGGAAAAAGACTTGGCGCTGATGTGATGTCAATGAATATGAATAATTCAGCAATTAAAAAGGGTGAAACTTTAATTGATACAGCAATGACTCTAAATGCGATGCATCCTGATATCATTGTAATAAGACATCAAGACTCCGGTGCATGCAATTTATTATCTCAGAAAGTAAAGTGTGTAGTATTAAATGCAGGTGATGGAAGACGTGAACACCCTACTCAAGCATTATTGGACGCTTTAACAATAAGAAATAGAAAGAAAAAAATTGAAGGATTAAAAATTGCTATATGTGGAGATATTCTTCACTCCAGGGTCGCAAGATCAAATATTTATTTATTAACCATGCTTGGTGCTGAAGTAAATATTGTTGCTCCAACAAATTTAATGCCAAAAGAAATTGAAAAGTTTGGTGTTAATACTTTTACCGATATGAAAAAAGGATTGAAAGATTGTGACATTGTAATGATGCTAAGATTACAAAATGAGAGAATGACAAGCTCTTATTTGTCGTCAAATAGAGAGTATTATGAATATTATGGTTTAACACCTGATAAATTGGATCATGCAAAACCTGATGCATTAATAATGCATCCTGGCCCAATGAATAGAGGTATCGAAATTGATACTAGATTAGCAGACGATATAAATAAAAGTGTAATCAAAGAACAAGTTGAACTTGGAGTTGCTGTAAGGATGGCCTGTTTAAAAATATTTTGTGAATAAATGAAAAAACAATATTTTATTAACGCAAATATAATTGATCCTCAAAATTCAATTAATGAAAATGGAGGATTAATTGTTAGTGAAGAAGGTAAAATTGAAGCAATAGGAAAAAAAGTAAATACAAATAATTTACCATCCAGAGAAAAACATATTGATTTAAAAGGAAAATATATATTCCCTGGTTTGGTCGATATGAGAGTTTTTGTTGGAGAACCTGGTTATGAGTATAAAGAAAATTTCAGAACTTTGAGTAATGCAGCTCTATCTGGAGGAGTAACATCCGTCGTAACAATGCCAAATACAGATCCTGTAATTGACAATGTTTCAATTGTAGATTTTTTAAAACGAAGAGGACGAGATAAATCTAAGATTAATATATTTCCATGCGCATCTCTTACACAAAATGTAGAGGGAACTAATATGACAGAATTTGGATTATTAGCTAATAAAGGGATTGTAGCTTTTACAGATGGTGTAAAAACAATTCAAAATACCAGATTAATGTCAAGAATAATGAATTCAGCAAAGGATTTAGGATGTCTAATAATGCAACATGCTGAGGATTATGAGTTAGCAAAAAACGGTATGATAAATTCAGGTATAATTGCTACCAAACTTGGATTATCAAGCATACCGGATGTGGCTGAGAGAATAATTATTGAAAGAGATTTAACATTATTAGAAAAAGTAAAGTGTCGATATCATATATCTCAACTTTCATCAGGTAAATCAGTAGAAATTATTAAAGAAAGAAAAAATGATATTAAATTCTCTTGTGGAGTTTCAATAAACAACTTATCGTTAAATGAAAATGATATCGGAGATTTTAAAACATTTTTAAAATTATCTCCACCATTGAGAAAAGAAGAAGACAGATTGGCGTTAGTCCAAGGATTAAAAGATAAAACAATTGATGTAATTGTTTCTGATCATAAACCGGAAGATGAAGAATCAAAACGATTGACATTTGCTCAAGCTGCGACAGGTGCATCTGGTATTGAAACTTTATTATCTTTAAGTTTGGAACTATTTCATAATGGCTCTGTAAAACTTGAAACAATAATCCAGGCACTCACATCTAATCCAGCTAAAATTTTAAATATTAATAAAGGAAACCTTTCAATTAGTAATGATGCTGACTTTTGTATAGTAGATATAAATAAACCTTGGATTGTAAAAAAAGAAAATTTAATTTCAAAATCTAAAAATACGTCCATTGAAGATAAAAAACTTCAAGGAAAAGTAACCAATACATTTGTAAAAGGTAAAGAATTATTTAAAATATAAAAATGGAATTATTGACAGTAGGTATTATCTCATACCTAATGGGTTCTATCCCATTTGGATTAATATTAACTAAAATTTTTTTAAAAAAAGATATCAGGGAAATTGGATCTGGTAACATTGGCGCAACAAATGTACTGAGAACAGGAAATAAATTTATTGGTTATTCAACTTTAATACTTGATATAATTAAAGCAGTTATTCCAGTTCTGTATGTAAAAGTAAATTTTCCTGACCTGATTTATGTATCAGCTTTATGTGCTTTTCTAGGTCATGTTTTTCCAGTTTGGTTAAAGTTTAAAGGTGGTAAGGGAGTCGCAACTTATGTTGGCATATTATGTAGTATGAACATTATGTTTGGAATAGTTTTTGGTATTTGTTGGCTAGTAACTTTTTTTATTTCTAAATTTTCATCATTATCATCGTTAATTGGATCATTTTCAGTTCCTATTTATTTATTAATTTTTGATGCTGCAGGAAATGAAATTTTTTTTGGAGTAATGTTTATTTTAATATTTTATACTCATAGAGAAAATATTAAACGACTGATAAATAAAGAGGAAAACAAGACTAAAATTTATTAATTTGACTATCAAAGACTTTTAAGTAGTTTGTTAAATTATGAATCTAGTCATAGTTGAAAGTCCCGCAAAAGCTAAAACTATAAACAAATATCTTGGCGATGATTATACTGTTTTAGCAAGTTATGGACATATAAGAGATTTACCATCCAAAAATGGATCGGTTGATCCTGATCATAATTTTAAAATGGAATGGGAAGTTGATAGTTTTTCAAAAAAATATTTAAAAGAAATAACTGATGTTGCAAAAGAATCCTCTAAAATAATACTTGCTACTGACCCTGACCGTGAAGGTGAAGCTATAGCTTGGCATGTTAAAGAGTACCTTGATGAAAAAAAACTTTTAAAAGATAAAGAAATTGAGAGAGTTGTTTTTAATGAGATAACCAAAAAAGCTGTAATTCATGGCATTGAAAATCCAAGACAAATCGAACCTTTGTTAGTAGATGCGTATATGGCAAGAAGGGCTCTTGATTACTTGGTTGGTTTTAATATTTCTCCAATACTTTGGACCAAACTACCTGGATCAAAATCAGCTGGAAGAGTTCAGTCTGTAGCTTTAAAATTAATTACTGAAAGAGAACATGAAATAGAATTATTTAATCCAGAAGAATTTTGGACACTTACTCTTAAATTTGGAGATGATAATAAGAATACTATTACTGCAAGCATCTCTCAATTAAATGGTGACAAAATAGAAAAATTTACTTTTAGAGACAAGAATAGCATTGAAAAAGCAATCAAAGAAATAAAAGAGAAAAAATTTCAAATAACAGATATTTCGTCAAAAATTGTAAAAAGAAACCCATCAGGTCCATTTACAACTTCAACACTACAACAAGTAGCATCTAGTAGATTAGGTTTTGGAGCCTCAAGAACGATGCAGATTGCACAAAAACTATATCAAGGTGTTGAGATTGATGGTGATACTGTTGGATTGATTACTTATATGAGAACTGATGGAACTAATTTATCAGTTGATGCAATAAATGATTTTAGAAATTTTATTAAAAATGAGTATGGTAATGAATATTTACCTGCTTCTGCTAATAATTATTCTGGTAAAAAAGCTAAGAATGCACAAGAGGCTCATGAGGCTATTAGACCAACAGATATAAATAGAGCACCCGACTCTCTAAAAAAATATTTAAGCAGCGATCAAGAAAAACTATACAATTTAATTTGGTCCAGAGCTTTGTCCTCACAAATGGAAGTTGCCCAATTTGACAGAAATACCATAACAATAGAGTCAGAGGATAATCAAACAATATGTAAGGCAAGTGGCTCTGTATTGAAATTTGATGGTTTTTTAAAAGTTTACTCAAATACAAGTAAAGATGATGATGAAGAAATTTTACCAGAAATGTCTAAAGGACCAATTAATATTGAATCATTAATCGATGAACAACATTTTACACAACCACCTCCAAGATATTCTGAAGCAAGTTTAGTCAAAAAATTAGAAGAGTTGGGAATTGGTAGACCTTCTACTTACGCAAGTATAATTTCCACTATAGCTAATCGAGGTTATGCAGAAATAGTAAATAAAAGATTTTTCCCCACAGATCGTGGCAAGCTTATCTCTGCATTTTTAGAAAAATTGTTTTCTAAATATGTTGATTATAACTTTACTGCAGGTTTGGAAGATCAATTAGATGAAATTACATCTGGAAAAGAAAGCTGGATAAAAGTTTTAGAGATGTTTTGGAAAGATTTTAATAATAATGTTTCTGAGGTTAAGGAGAAAAGAACTAGAGAAGTATTAGATCTTTTAAATGAAAGTTTGGGAGCTTTAATTTTTGATACTGATAAAGATGGAAATGTTGTTAGAAAATGCCAGCTATGTGATACGGGTTCACTAAGTCTTAAAAATAGTTTTAGAGGTGGGGCTTTTATAGGGTGCTCAAATTATCCAGAGTGTAAATTCACTAGACCCTTGTCTAAAGCAAAAGCAGTAGCTCAATCTCAGTTAGCAGAACCTAAATTTTTAGGAAAACATGAAAATGGTAATGATATATATTTGAAAAATGGAAGATTTGGCCCCTATCTTCAATATGAAAAACTCAAAGATCAAGAATTAGAAGAGACAAAAACAAAAAAAAAGAAAAAAACCAAAAAATATAAACAAGATGTTAATGAATTAATTAAAAATGTTTCTATACCAAAAGGTTTAGATTTAGAAAGTATAGACATAGAAAAAGCTCAGTTTTTATGTTCCCTACCAAAATCAATTGGTATTAACCCTGATAATCAAAAAGTAATTATTTTAAATACTGGAAGATTTGGTCCCTATCTTAAGTGTGAAAATAAATCTGCTAGAATAGAAAATGTAGACGAAATTTTCTCTATAGGATTAAATCGAGCAATTACTCTTATTGCTGAAGCAAAACCAGGTAGAATGTCTTCTTCAATTATTAAGGATTTAGGAGAACACCCAGAAGATAAAAAACCTGTAAGAATTATGAAAGGTCAATATGGTCCTTATATTAAATATAAATCTTTAAATGCAACAATTCCTGAAGAAAAAGATCCTACAGAACTTACAATGGAAGAGGCTTTAATCCTTATTGAGAAAAGAAAAGAATACGATAAAACTAAAAAAAAGAAAAAAACTAAAAAATAATGAAACTTAAATTATTTGTTTATTTAATAATTTTAACTATTACCAAGATAAATTTATCTGTAGCAGATGATTGTAGTAAATTTGATAAATTAAGTAAAGAATATGCGAAATGCACAGCACAATTAATCAAAGAAAAAACTTCTGAAAAAGCTGAATTAATTAAAGAAAAAACCTCTGAAAATTATGATAAAGGGAAAAAAAAATTTAATAAATTAAATTTGAAAGATAAACTTATTAAATTTAAAAACAGTAAATCACACAAAGAATTTATGGAGAAATTAAAAAATGAAAATTGAAGATAAAATAAATAAACTTAAAATAACTTTGCCTGAAGCGAAAGCACCTGTGGGTTCATATGTGGCATCAAAAATATCTGGAAATTTACTTTTTATTTCTGGTCAAATATCGATTAATGAAAATGGAGAATTAATTAAAGGAAAAGTTGGAAAAGATTTAAATACAGACCAAGGCTACGAAGCTGCAAAAAGATGTGGGTTGAGTTTAGTAGCTCAAGCAAAAGAAGCTTGCAACGGAGATTTATCAAAAATTAGATCATGTATAAAATTAACTGGTTTTGTTAATTCAACTGAAGATTTCATTGAACAGCCAAAAGTAATTAATGGAGCTTCAGATTTAATTGCATCAATTTTTGGAGATGCTGGAGTGCATACAAGAGCTGCAGTAAGTACTAATAGTTTGCCGCTTGGAGTTTCTGTTGAAGTTGACGCTATATTTGAGTTAAACTAAACTATCTTCCAATTCCAAAATAATTGATATTCAATTTTTTCATTTTTGAAGGAGAATACATGTTTCTCATGTCATAAATCTTAAAATTTTTCTTTTTTACTAAATTTTTAAAATTTAATAATTTAAAATCATTCCATTCAGTATGTAAAATTATTAAATCACTATTCAAACATGCATTATTTATATTATTAAAATACTTAACATTTTTTAAATTATTAAATTCCTTCTTCTCACCTGTTGGATCAAAATATCTAATCTTACATTTTTTTTTATTAAAATACTTAATCATCGGCACACTAGATGTTTCTCTCATATCATCTGTATTTGGTTTAAATGTTACTCCAAGAAATGTGATTGTTTTATTTAAAAGTTTATTATTTAATATTTTCTCAACTCTTTTGATTGATAAAAATCTACGTTTATCGTTTGATGTAACAACCGTTTTAACTATAGATAAATCTGTATTAAATTTTTTACCTGTATCAATTAAAGCTCTTGTATCTTTTGGAAAACATGAACCTCCATAAGCCGGTCCTGCTCTCAAAAACCTATCTCCAATACGCTCATCTGATCCCATACCAATAGAAATATCTTTCACGTCTATTCCAGTTTTTTCACAGAGATTTGCAATCTCATTAATAAATGAAATTTTTGTAGCTAAAAATGCATTTGAAGCATATTTTATTAATTCAGCACCTCTACGAGAAGTATTAAAATACCTGCTATTTTTTTTTATAACAGGCATATAAAGTGTCCTTAAAATCTTATTAGCTTTTTTACTATCAGTTCCAATAATTACTCTATCTGGGTAGACAAAGTCTCTAATAGCCTCACCTTCTCTTAAAAATTCAGGATTAGAAACAATGTCAACTAATTTTTTTTTTTTTAAATTTTTTAAAATATTTTCAATTTTATCACCCGTAGTCACAGGAACTGTAGATTTGGTTACAATAATTTTGTAACTTTTAATTATCTTTTTTAATTCTTTTGCAACTCTATAGACATATTTTAAATCAGCTGAATTACTATTTTTTTTTGTTGGAGTTCCAACGCATATAAAAATTATATCAGAACTTGAAACCGCTTTTTTTAAATCAGTAGTGAATTTCAAACGATTTTGTTTATAATTTTTTTTTAAAATTTCCTCTAAACCAGGTTCGTAGATAGGAACATTGCCTTTATTCAATTCTTCTATTTTTTTTTTATCTTTATCTACACAGTAGACAGTATTACCAACATCAGAAAAACAGACACCACTAACTAAACCAACATAGCCTGTGCCTATCATGCAAAGTTTCATAATTTTCCTATTTCTTTATTTGAATTAATAAAACCTTGCATTGTCCCACAGTCTAAATAATTTCCTGAAAAATTATGAGCAATAAATTTTTCGCCTTCTTTAATTAAAGTTTCAATGGCATCAGTTATGTGAATTTCACCTCCATTGCCAGGTTTTTGCTTAGCTAGTTTATTAAATATAGTTTTAGGAAGAATGTATCTTCCTATAACAGCTTTATTTGAAGGAGCCTTTTTAACCTCAGGTTTTTCTACCACTCCATCAATGAAATAGTTATTTTTTGAAATTTTTTTGTTTAAACTGTAGATGCCCCATCTCGAAACTGTTTTAGAATTAACCTTCATACTAGCCATTACAGATGCTTTATGTTTATGATGAACTTTGATCATATCTTTGGAACAGTTTTTTTTTATTATCAAATCATCAGGTAACAACATTAAAAAGTATTTATCTTTTATATATTTCCTTGTTTTAAATACAGCATCACCTGTTCCTTTGGGTATATTTTGATATACAAACTTTATTAGGTTTTTATATTTTAATATTTTTTTATATTCAGCAATTATTCGTGGATCTTTTTTCTTTTTAATTATTTTTTTATAAAAATTATCACTATAAAAATAATTTTTAATCATTTTTTTTTTGTTTGATATGATAAAAACAATTTCTTTTATTCCAGCTTCAATACACTCATCTAAAATATATTCAATTCCAGGCTTTCCATTTATTGGGAGAAGTTCTTTCGCAAAAACACTTGTTAAAGGCAAAAGTCTGGTTCCTTGGCCAGCAAGTGGAATAATTGCTTGTTTAATCATATAAATGTTTTACTTATCTAGATTTTTAATACAAATGAAAATTTTATTAAATAATAATTCATTATTTAAATCTTTAAGGCCTTTTAATGATATTGGCTTTGTTCCTACAATGGGAAGTATCCATAAAGGTCATTTATCACTTATTGATAGATCAAATCGATCCTGTAAAAAGACAATAGTAAGTATTTTTGTTAACCCTAAACAATTTAACAATAAAAAAGATTTTAAGAATTATCCAACAAATATTAAAAAGGATATTAAAATCTTAAAAAATACTAAAAAGGTAGATTTTTTATACATCCCAAAATTCAATGATATTTTTAACAATAATAAAAAATCAAACATAAAAATTACAAAAAAAAATAAAGTTTTATGTGCCAAATATAGAAAAGGCCATTTTGAAGGAGTTCTAGATGTGATGGGAAGATTAACTAATTTAATAAATCCAAAAAAAATATTTATGGGCAAAAAAGATTATCAACAATACTTCTTAATAAAAAATTATTTAAAAAATAAATATAAAACTTCTATTATTCCATGCAAAACAATTAGAAATACAAACAAATTAGCTTTATCTTCTAGAAACAATCATTTGGATTATAATGGAATTAAAAAAGCAAGTTTTCTGAGCAAAAATTTAATTAAATTAAAAAGAAATTTAGCAAATAGAAAAAAAATTAAACAATATTTAAGAATTCAAATCAAATATTATGAAAAATTGTTAAAAATTAAAATTGAATACTTAGAATTAAGATCTATAAAAAATCTTAAAATATCTAATACTGTAAAAGGCTCACGCTTATTTGTTGCTTATTATATTGATAATGTAAGATTTATTGATAACTTTTAAAGAAAGTAAGCCCCAACACCTAAAAATGAGACAAAACCTATAACATCAGTAATGGTGGTAACAAAAACACTCGATGCAATTGCAGGATCAATATTCATTTTTTTTAAAGTAAAAGGAACAAGAATACCAAACAGACCAGCTATAATCATTGTAAGTACCATTGATATTGAGATGATTATTGAAAGGATACTATCTTGAAACCAAATTTGAACTATTAAAGCACTTATAGCAGCAAATATAATTCCGTTTAATATACCAATTGAAAATTCTTTAAAAACATTTGATGAAAAATTATTTTGGGTTAAGTCATTTGTTGCAATTGTTCTGACTGTGACAGCCAATGTTTGCATTCCTGCATTACCGCCCATTGAAGCAACAATTGGCATCAGGAAAGCAAGAACAACCATTTGCTCAATAGTTGCTCCAAACAAGCTAATACACCAAGTTGCTAAAAAAGCTGTAAATAAATTTAATAAAAGCCAATTAAATCTTCTTTTAGTTTTTGTAACAACACCATCGGTAATTTCCTCATCACCGACACCTGCAAGTCTTAATGCATCTTCCTCAGCCTCTTCTTTTAGGACTGTAAGAACATCATCGTTCATAATCATTCCTACCAATTTATTATTTTTATCAATTACAGCTGCTGAGTTAAGATTGTAATTTTCAAATAGGTTAGCCACCTCTTCTTTATCCATATCCACAGGGACTAATAATTGAGATTCGGACATGATACTTGCCATTTTTGTGTCTCTTGGTGAAGTAAGTACTCTTGATGATGGAACTGTTCCAATAGGTTTAAATTCCTCATTAACAATAAAAATTTCCAAAAACTCTTCAGGTAGATCTTTGTTTTCTCTTAAATAGTCAATTGTTTGACCTACTGACCAGTTACTTGGTATGGCTGTAAACTCACGCTGCATAAGTCTAGCAGCTGTATCCTCTGGATAGCTTAAGCTTTCTAACAGGGCAAATCTGTCTTTAGGTGGTAATGAGCTTAATATGCTATTCTTGTCTTCTTCGGGTACATTTTCTAAAATCGAAATAGCATCATCTGATTCTAAATTGGTAAGAATAGTTACAATTGAATCAGAAGATAAATATTTAATTATTTCAGCTTGTATAGATTCATTTAATTCTACAAAAACCTCTGCATCAATATTAAAATTGTTTAATTTAATTAAACTTTCTCTATCTCCAATACTTAAATGTTCAATTATATCTGCTGCATCTGCAGGGTGCATTTCGTTAAAAGAGTCATTAATAAATTTTGCATCGTTGTTAGCTATTTTGGAGGTAACAACTCTTAAATATTCTTTATTAAATTCAAAATTTACTTTTTTATCTTTAGTTTTTTTAATTAAAGACATAAATGTACCTATAATTTAGTTGTGCACTATTAATACATAATTAAAATATTACAAATTTTAAATGAATATAGAGATCAAAAAGTCAATAAAACCGGTAAATTATTTTGAAGCAATTGATCTATTAGAGTCTAGATTAAAAAATATTACAGCTAATAAAGAAAAAGAATTAATTTGGATTTTGGAGCATCCTGAAATTTTTACTGCAGGAACATCGTATAAAGAAAATGAAATAATTGATAAATCAATTGATCTATTAAAAACAAACAGAGGTGGAAAAATTACGTACCATGGTCCAGGTCAATTAATTTGTTATTTTGTTATTGATTTAAGAAAAAAAAAAGACATTAGAAAATTCATTACAACTATTGAAAATACAATTATTCAAAGTTTAAAAAAATATAATATTGAAACATTTCCTGATAAAGAAAATATTGGAATATGGTATAAAAACAAAAATGAAATTCAAAAAATTGCAGCGATAGGCATTAGAGTGAGAAAATGGATTGCGTATCATGGATTTGCAATAAATGTTGATAACAACTTAGAAAATTATAAAAAAATAGTACCTTGTGGAATTTCCGATAAAGGTGTGACAAATTTAAAAAAAATTTCAAAACAAGATTACTCTAACTTGAATAATGAAATTATTGAAAATTTTATTTCAAATTTAAAAATCTAAGTCTTTTTGATTTTAACAACTTTTTAAAATATTCTGGTAATAAAGCTGAATAAGTATGCTTCATATCATTTATTTTAAATTTAATTTGATACGAGTGCAGCATAAGATTTTTATTTATACCTTTATCTGACTTAGATAGTTTGTATTTCGTATCACCAAATATAGGATTTCCAATTGCAAAAAGTTGTTTACGTAACTGATGTTTTCTTCCAGTTATTGGTTTTAACTCCAATAAAGATGCTTCAGAATTTTTATCTATTACCTTGAATATAGTTTTTGCTTTTTCTACTAACTTTTTATCTCCATCATATCTTATTAAATCATCATCCCAAACACCTGTGTTTTTATTTATTTCTCCTTGGCATATGGCAAGATAAGTTTTATGTACTTTTCTTAATCTAAATAATGATGTTAGTAACTGTGCGCTCTCTCTATTTTTGGCCATTATAAATACACCAGATGTATCTTTGTCTAATCTATGAACTGAATAAGGTTTTGTTCCTTTAAAAATTTCACTCTTTGCAAAAATATCAACTAAGTTTTTTTTAGATTTTGTACCACCTTGTACTGATATTCCTGATGCTTTATTTAATACAACAAAATTATCATTATCATCAATTATTTGATCTTCGTTAGATTTTATTATTTCTTTAGTTGGTAAAAATTTTATTTTTTTTTGTTCTACTCTTTCTTTAAATTCAATATTAAATATATTTATCTGATCTCCTTTTTTTATTTTGTGAAAACTTTTAACCTTTTTTTTGTTAATTTTAATTTTTCCTATCCTAAGATATTTTTCAATTAAACCTTGAGGTATTTTTCCAATATTTAATCTCATCCATCTATCAATACGCATATCATTACACGTTGAATCAACGATGTATGACTTGTTCATGACTTATGATTTAAGCTGTAGCTTGTTTATTTTCTTCTGTTTTTGGAGCTTCTTTTGACGTATCTTTTTTCTTCTTATCTACTCTTTTAGCCTCAACATCTCTATCTACAAATTCTATAATTGCCATTGGAGCATTATCACCATATCTAAAACCTGCTTTAATAATTCTAGTGTAGCCACCTTTTCTATTTGAATATCTTTTAGAAAGAGTTTTTTTTACTTTATTAGCTGATTTTATATCCTGCAATTGAGACACCAGCATCTTAGTTGTTTGCAATGTATCTTTTTTACCTAAAGTAATAATTTTGTCTGCTTGAGGTCTTAAAAACTTTGCTTTTGGCAATGTAGTTTTAATCTGTTCGTATTTTATTAAAGAATTTAACATATTCTTTAAGAGAGCTTTTCTATGCTCAGAAGTTCTATTTAATTTTTTGTTGGCTAAGCCGTGTCTCATTAAATTGCTTCCTCTAATTTTTTAGACATTTCCGCAATGTTATCTGGTGGCCAGTTAGGTATTTCCATACCTAAATACAGAGACATTCCAGTTAAAACTTCTTTAATCTCATTTAAAGATTTTCTACCAAAATTTGGTGTTCTTAACATTTCACCCTCAGATTTTTGAACTAAATCACCAATATAAATTATGTTGTCATTTTTTAAGCAATTCATTGATCTAACAGATAGCTCTAGTTCATCAACTTTTCTTAGTAAATTCTTATTAAATTCAGGTTCAGACGAAACTTCTTTTACTGGAGCTTCAACTGGCTCATCAAAATTAACAAACATTTTCAACTGGTCTTGAAAAATCCTAGCAGAATACGCAACAGCATCTTCTGCAGAAATTGAACCATTAGTCTCTACTTCCATTGTTAATTTATCATAATCAAGAGCTTTTCCTTCTCTTGCTGTGCTAACAGAATAAGAAACTTTTTTTACAGGGCTGTACAAAGAGTCAATGGCAATTAAACCTAATGGTGGTTCCTCTGGTTTATTTAGCTCAGCTGGAACATAACCTTTTCCAGTGTTTACATTCATTTCCATGTGAAAAGTCGTTTTTTCATCTAAGTTACAAATTACTAACTCTGGGTTTAATATCTCAACATCTGTCACAGGGGCAATGTCTGAAGCTTTTATCTCGCCCGGACCTTTAGCATCTAAGACTAATTTTTTTGTACCTTCTGAATTTGATTTTAAGGCTAATGACTTAACATTTAATACAATATCTGTTACGTCTTCTCTTACACCCTTAATTGATGTAAACTCATGTAGAACACCATCTATTTGAATCGACGTAACTGCAGCCCCTCTAATTGAAGAAAGCAAAATTCTTCTTAAAGAATTTCCTAAAGTTAGACCGTATCCCTTTTCTAAAGGCTCCGCTATAATCTTAGCATGAGTTAGGTCATCACTAATTTTAACATCTAATTTAGATGGTTTAATCAAAGATTTCCAATTTTTAACATTAACATTTTCTACTTCCATTAAACTCTCCTTTTTTTTGGTGGTCTAGTTCCGTTATGAGGCATTGGTGTTGTGTCTTTAATTGACAAAATTTTAAAACCTCTTGCTTGTAAAGCTCTTAATGCTGTTTCTCTTCCTGAACCTGGACCTTTTACTTCAACAGATAAAGTTTTCATTCCATACTCTAAAGCTTTTGAAGCTGCAGAGTCTGCTGCTATTTGAGCAGCATAAGGTGTGGATTTTCTAGATCCTTTAAACCCTTTCTGTCCAGCAGATGCCCAAGATATTACGTTACCATTTGTATCAGCAATTGAAATTATTGTGTTGTTAAATGTTGATTGCACATAAGCAATTCCATTTAAAATATTTTTTTTAATTTTTTTCTTTTTTGAGTAAGAACTCTTTGCGCTTTTTTTAGAAGATTTTTCTACCTTCTGATCCTTATTGTCAGTTTTTTCAGTTTTTGCCATTATTATTTTTTAGTAGGTGTTAATTTCTTTCCTGCAATTGCGATAGCTTTTCCTTTTCTTGTTCTTGCGTTACATCTTGTTCTTTGACCTCTTACAGGTAATTTTTTTCTATGTCTTGTTCCTCTATAACATGCAAGATCTATCAATCTTTTAATACTTAAAGAATAATCTCTTCTAAGATCTCCTTCGACTTTAAAATTTTGATCAATGTATTCTCTTATTTTTAAAATTTCGTCATCAGTTAATTCATTAATTCTTTTAGCTCTTGGAATTTCCAAAGAAGAACAAATTTGTTGTGAGAATTTATCTCCTATTCCGTAAATATATGTAAGTCCAATGTGAACAAGCTTATTTTGTGGAATGTTTATACCTGCGATACGAGCCATAATTTTAGTGATAAATTGTGCCTTTTATATAAGAAGATTAATCAAAGTCAACGTCTTAAACATTTATAAAAGTGTCTATTTTCCTTGTTATTTCGTCTATTTCTAAGCTTCCATCAATTTCCTTAAATTTAGGATTCTCTGAGTAATAATTCAGTACTGGCTCTGTTGTGCTCATGTATGTATCAAAACGATTAAGTATAGTATTTGTTTCATCATCTGATCTATTTTCAATAATTTTTCTTTTCTCTAGTCTTTTTACTACCGTATCTTTATCAACTTTAAGATACAATATTAGATCTATCTTTTGATTTGATGACTCTAATAAAATATCTAAATTTTTTGCTTGGCTCAAAGATCTTGGGTATCCATCAAATATTAATCTATTTTTTTTTTGAGGATCAGAAACTAAATTTTCAATAAGTTTATTTACTATTTCATCACTTACAAATTTACCATTTTTCATGTCATTTGTAATTGCCTTACCAATATTTGAATTTTTATATATTTCTTCTCTTAAAAGTTCACCAGTTGAGATCTGAAAGGAATTTAATTTATTTACTAAATATTTGGCTTGAGTACCTTTGCCAGCACCAGGTGGTCCAAACAAAACTATATTCACTTACTTTCCAAATTTAGTTTTTTTAATTAATTGTTCGTATTGAGAGCTCATTAATCTTGTTTGAATTTGAGTTACAGTATCAATGGCTACAACAACAACAATTAAGATAGACGCACCACCCAAGTAAAAAGGAATTGGGTAATTAGCAATTAAAAATTCTGGCATTAAACAAACAAGTGTCAAATATAGAGCACCTATTGTAGTAAGTTTAGTTGAAATATTTTCGATGTACATAGCTGTACTTTCACCAGGTCTAATACCTGGAACAAAGCCACCATATTTTCTTAGGTTTTCTGCTGTTTCGGTTGGGTTAAATGTAATTGAAGTATAGAAAAATGTAAAAAATATTATACCAGATGCATATAGCAACATGTACAAAGGTTGACCTTGAGTAAAATAAGAACTTAAATTTAAAAAAGTTTCATTGTTTGAAAAAGAAAAATTAGAAAAAGTTACCGGTAATAACAATAAAGCAGAAGCAAAGATTGCAGGTATTACACCTGCTTGGTTAATTTTTAATGGCAAATGAGAGGACTCTCCCCCATACATTTTATTTCCCATTTGTCTCTTTGGATAATTTATAAGAATTTTTCTTAACGCCCTTTCCATAAAAACTACAAATAAAATAGTTATTATTAAAAGAACAAATATTGCTAAAATCATGAATGTTGATACAGCACCTGTTCTTCCAAGTTCAAATGTTGTAACTAAAGCCCTAGGTATTTCGGCAACAATACCAGCAAAAATAATTAAAGAGATTCCATTTCCAATACCTCTCTGAGTGATTTGCTCTCCTAACCACATAAGAAATATTGTACCAGCAACAATTGTTGTAACTGTTGTAATTTTAAAAAATGCTCCAGGATTAATTACTAAATCTGCAGAAGACTCTAAGCCAACTGATAAACCATAACCTTGAACTGTTGCTAATAAAACCGTTCCATACCTTGTTATCTGGGTAATTTTTGCTCTTCCAGTTTCTCCTTGAGCTTTTAAATTCTTAAAATAATCTGAAACCCCTGTTAGCAACTGAACTATAATAGCTGATGATATGTATGGCATTATTCCAAGAGCAAAAATTGCCATTCTACTCACAGCACCTCCGGCAAAAACATTAAACATACCAAGTAACCCTTTTTGATTACCATCCATCATGATTTTTAACTGTTCTGGGTCAATTCCTGGTAAAGGAACAAATGTACCGAATCTATATACAGCAAGAATTGCAATGGTAAAAATTATCCTATTTCTAAGATCATTTGTTGAAGATGATGTACTCATTTAAACAAATTATTTTTTCAATTGAATAGATCCACCAATTTTTTCTAGTTTTTCTATTGCTGATTTTGATGCTAAGTCAGCCTCAATA
>CACHBY010000008.1 GCA_902578175.1 uncultured Pelagibacteraceae bacterium | reverse complement strand
ATCTCTAATTTTACCATCTTTATCTAAAACACCTGGTTTTTCTTGTCCTTTTTGACCTACTCTTAATAATTTCATAATTGTCCTTTTGTTATTAAATTATATTGAAATTCCGCCATCAACATGAATTGTACTTCCTGTTGTAAATGTTGCATCATCACTTGCTAGATAAACTGCAACTGCAGCAATCTCTTCTGCTGTACCTAGTCTTCCCATGGGTTGTCTTGCTATAAAATCTTTTTTTGCCTGAACTGGATCTGGGCTCTGGTTTACTCTATCTTGCCAAGAAGGTGAAAATACTGTTCCAGGTGCAATTGAATTACATCTGATATTTTGTTTAACAAAATCTGCTGCAATCGCTTTTGTTAAACCAATAACTGCTCCCTTTGTTGTTCCATAAACAAATCTATTTGGAAAACCTTTAAAACTTGATGCACATGAAGATATATTAATAATACTTCCACCATTTTGTTTGATCATTAAAGGTAAAATAGCTTTGCACATAAAGTACATCGACTTAACGTTTACATTAGAAGAAAAATCCCAATCTTTTTCGTCACATTCTAATATTGTTCCATGATGAACAAAACCAACAGCATTAAACAAAACATCTACCTTATCAAGAGTTTTAGTAAACTCTAATATTGCATTGTTATCTGTGGAGTCTAATTTTTGCACTTTTATCTCAGGATATTCTTTATTTAAATCAGCTAAAGTTTTATCATTTAAATCAGTTGCCGTTACGTGAGCTCCCTCTTTATGAAATGCAATTGCTGTTGCTTTTCCAATTCCTTGACCTGCTGCTGTTACAACAATTTGTTTCCCATTAAGTCTTCCGCTCATTTTTTATTTATCCTTTCAATCTCGTTATAAAGTGAACTGTGATCTGTGTTACCATGACCATTATCAACTAGAGTCTTATACATTTCTTTAACTAAATTTGAAATAGGTAAATGAGTATTATAAGAATTTGCGCATTCTAAAATATTATTCATGTCTTTCAAATGAGTGTAAGTCTTACCCTTTGGACTGAAATCTTTATCAATCATTCTTTTTCCATGTGTTTGAAGTATTTTGCTATCTGCCCATCCTCCTGAAAGAGCTTTAATCAATTTATTAGGGTCAGCTCCAGCCTTTTCACACAATGTTATGGCTTCAGCAACAGCGCCTATTGTAACCCCAACAACAATTTGATTTGCTAGTTTTGAAACTTGTCCACTTCCAATAGGACCTACCAAAGTTGGATTTCCCATTGCTTTTAAAATATTAAAAGAGTTATCAAAAACACTTTGTTCTCCCCCAACCATTATAGCTAAAGAAGCCTCTTCAGCTCCAATTGTTCCTCCTGATACTGGTGCATCTAAATAATTTATATTTTTTGATTTTAAACTGTTCCCATATTTTGTTGCTGTTGTTGGTTTAACAGAACTCATATCAATAACTGTTGAGCCTGATTTTAAGTTGTCTAAAAAATCTGTACTAGAAGTTATTGCATCAACTGCACTATCATCAGTTAACATAGTAATAATAAAATCACTGTCCTTAACTACATCACTTATTGATTTTGAAACTTCTGCACCGAACTCTTTTAGTGGTTCTGCTTTTTCTATTGATCGATTAAAAGCTTTTAATTTAAATCCAGATTTTAATATATTTTTAGCCATTGGAAGGCCCATTAGGCCTGTTCCAATAAATCCAATTGTTATCATGGTTTAGGTTTAAATTCGTGGAAATTTTGTGTCATTGCTTCAGGGAAGAACATAACACATGCTAATACAATTAATTGAATTACTATAAACGGTGCAAAACCTCTAAAGATATCTGTTAAAGATATATGAGGAGGAGCGACCGATTTTAAATAGAAAGCGGCGGGCCCAAATGGTGGGCTTAAAAATGAAACTTGCATGTTTACACAGAATAATATTCCAAACCAAATCGGATCAAAACCAAGTGCAATCACTATAGGTAAAAATACTGGCATTGCTAACAATACAATTCCAACCCAATCCATAAATGCTCCCATGATTAAGAACATAATCTGCATCATGAAAATTAAATACATTGGTTTTAAATCATAAGCTAAAATTGTTTCTGCTACATATTTTGGACCACCGGCAAGAGAATAAGCTCCTGCTAAAACTGTTGCACCAAAAGTAATTGTCAAAATAGTTCCAGATGCCTTAAAAGTTCTTGTTAATGCATCTTTAAATAAAAACCATGTAAGTTCTTTTCTTGCAAAAATAATAATTAAAGTAGCAACAACACCCATTCCTGCTGCTTCAGTAATACCAGTCATTCCAGAATAAATTGATCCTAATACAATAATTACAATTCCAATTGGTGGAAGAAGACCTGGAAGGTAAGACATTTTTTCTTTTAATGTTAAAGCTGGCTCATCACTTAATGGAGCTAAATGAGGTTGTAACCTTGTTCTAATAAGAATGTATGTAATAATTAAACCTGAAATCATTAAACCTGGAACAATTGCTTCTTGGAATAACATGGTAATAGAAGTCTCTGTTGTTAATCCATAAATAATTAAAACAATCGATGGAGGTATCATTGTTCCTAAAGATCCAGATGCACAAATGATACCGATAGACATGTCTTGATCATATTTAAGTCTCAACATTTGTGGCAGTGCAATTAATCCTAATAAAACTATTTCCCCTCCAATAATTCCGCTCATTGCAGCCATGATAGTTGCCATGATTGCAGTAACTACACCTACTCCACCTCTAGTTTTTCTTAACCAAGCGTTTAAAGCATCATAAAGATCTCTTGCAATGTTCGAGCGTTCGAGCAAGGAGGCCATAAAGATAAATAAAGGCACAGATAAAAATGAATAAGTAACAACTAATGAGTAATATCTTGAAAGCAATATTCCTAATGCATGCTCACCTATATATAAAAATACTAGTACTGCACCCATGAAACCTGATGCAAAACCCATCGGAACACCTATAGATATAAGTAATAATAATCCAACTATAAGTATTATCGAAAGTGATCCTATATCCATTTTATTTCAATTCTTTAGAAGGGTCGTATTGTTTCTCTTTTGGATTTCTCCAATCAATTATTAAGTTGTTTATAGATTGAAGAGCTATAAGAAAAACACATATAAGTGTAAGTGGTTTCATTGTAGCAGGAATTGGAGGATCCCAATAAGTTGCAAATCTCTCCCAATTTATAAATGATCTATAGGCATCTTCCATGCCCCCATAAATTACAGCTGTTGCAAAAAGAACAATAATCAAAGTACTAATTAAATCAAAAATTCTCTGTGTTGGTCTACTTACCCAATCATACAATAATACTATTCTAATATGACTTCTTAATCTTGTTGCATAAATTCCACCAACTAAATAACAAACACCAGCCAACCACAAACATAATTCGTTAGCCCATAATGTAGGTTTAAATAAAACATATCTCATAAAAATTTCATACATCATCACAATTACAATTACAGGAATTAGGTATTTTATTGTGTGGCTTAAAAATAAGGAAATTCTATCAATCCAATTTATTGGAAAATCATCTTTACTTGCAACTTTTTCATTCTGTTCTTGTAACTCTTTATCAATCATTAAATAAAAAAATTTTAAGTTAGTATGAAGGGCCTTTGCAGGCCCTTCAAGATTTTATTAATTACATAATGCCATTAGCTTTCATGTAAGCTTTGTGTATTTCAATCAAAGCCGCAGCTTCTGGAGATTTAGTCTTCCATTCTTCCCAAGCAGCAAGTGCAGCTGTTCTGAATTCAAGTCTATCTTCTCTAGACCAGTCATGAAGAGTAACGCCCATTTCATTTAAAGCTTTAACGGCTTCAGCGTTTTTTCTCTCAACTAAGCTAGTAATAGTTCTTCCAGCGATTTCTATACCTGCTTTCATTGCACCTTTTTCATGAGGCTTTAACTTGTTCCAAACTTTTGTGTTACAAGCTAAGTGGTCAGCCGGCATAGAGTGGAAACCTGGATATGTAGCATATTTATTTTGCTCATAGTGTCCACCAGCATAGTTAGTTGCTAAAGATGAATAGTCAGCACCATCGATTAGACCAGTTTGTAAAGCTGTAGGAACTTCACCAAAGTCCATAACGATTGGCTTAGCACCTAAAGTTGTAAAGATCATACTTTCCATTCCTGGAGGTGATCTAAATTTAAAGTCTTTCAATGAAGCAACATCTGGAATTGGTCTGCTAGAAATTAAAGACTCGTGTCCTGGTATCCACCAACCAATTAAAGTCATTCCATATTTGTTGTAAAGTGCATCAACAGCTTCTTGAGCTCCTGGGAAATTCAAGAATTCATATTGTTGGTATGGGTTATCGTATCCACCCATTACATCACCTGCGAATTGGAACGCTGCATTTTTACCAGTTTGGTAACCAGCACCAGTCATATCACAATCGATAATACCAGTTTGTGCAGAGTTAAATACCTCAGCAGATTTACCTGTTACTGAAGATGAGTAGAACATTTCAATTTTCAAGCTTCCACCAGAAAACATTTCTACATTTTTTGCGAACTGAGCCGCAACTTCACCATTTGGTGAACTAGCAGTAAAGTGAGTTTCAATCTTTAAAGTCTTTGCGTTTGCAGAGCCAAATAAAGCAACTGAAACCATAGCCACTGCTGCTAAAGTTTTAGATATTAATTTAAACATTATCTTCCTCTCGTTTATGTTTTTTCGAAAGTTAATCATAAATGATTTTCTATTTCAATTAAATCGGTTTAATTATTATATATAGAAATTATATATATTAATTAAACAACTTGTAGTTGATCTAAACTACTTCTGAAATGAGTGGATTTTTGTTGAAAAAACAGAAGATATTATCGACAGCCATCATACTCATTGCAAGACGTGTTTCGTGTGTCGCACTACCAACGTGTGGAAGAACAAAACAATTGTCTAAATTTAAATATCTCTTATCTAAGTTTGGTTCATTGTTAAATACATCTAAGCCTGCAGCATAAATTTTTTTATTTTCCAATGCATCTACCAATGCATCATCATCAATTGTTGATCCTCTTGAAGTATTTATCACGACAGCATGTTTGGGTAATAAACTAATAGTGTCTTTGTTTAGAATATATTTTGTTTCTGCAGTTGCTGGGGTGTGTATGCTTAAGAAATCACAATTTGGTAACATTGAATTTAAATCTGAATAATATTTTGCACCATCTTCTAAATCATCGGAAAGTTTATTTCTATTATAATAAATTATTTTCATTCCAAATGCTTTTGCACATTTAGCTGCCATTCTTCCTATTCGCCCCATGCCAATAATACCTAGAGTTTTGCCAGTGACTGAATTACCAATCATAAATTTAGTTAAATCAGGTTTTTGATTTTTCCAATTATCAGTTCTTACTAAATTATAAGCTTCACCAATTCTTCTTGATGTAGCTAAAATTAAAAGAATAGTAAGTTCTGCTACAGCTTCATTTAATACATTAGGTGTATTGGTAACTTTTATATTTTTTTCTAAAGCTGATTTAACAGAGATATTGTCGTACCCTACTCCTACCTGAGCAATAATTTTTAATTTACCATTGAGGTTATTAAAAAAATTTTCTCCAATTTTATCAAATCCTGTAGAAATCATCCCATCATAGTCGTTTATTTTTTTTATTAACTCACTTTCAGGGATTGGCTCATCTTTTGGATTTAATGTTACATCAAATTCCTTGGCTAATTTTTCTTCTGCTAAATCTGAAATTTTTCTAGAAACTAATATCTTTGGTTTCATTTAATGTGAATCTCTAGGTAAACCTTTTGTATGAGATACATCCAAGTATTTTCCTCTAGAATTAATACATGCACCATCATCCAGTTGACCTACAGTATTCCTAAAAATTTCTTGCCAAGGAGTTTGGTTATTTGGTTTAAATACTTTTTTGTTTTTTCTTCTTTTTTTAAATTCAGCTTGAGAAATCAACAAATCAACTCTTCTTTTGTTTAAGTCTATTTTTATCTTGTCATAAGTTTTTACAATGCACAGATCTCCACCTACTGCTGACTCTGGTGAAACATGAAGTATTGATGGGCTTTCTGATGTTCCGCTCTGTCTTCCATCTCCAAGTGTTGGTAAATGTCTTATTCCTTTTTTTAATAATCTGTCTGGTGGTTGCATGTTAACTACTTCTGCTGATCCAGGATAACCAACAGGTCCACAACCTCTAATAATTAATAAAGAGTTTTCATCTATTTTTAATTTCTTATCATTAAGTCTTTTATGATAATCTTCAGGACCTTCAAAAACTATAGCTTTACATTCAAAAACATTTGGATGTTTAGGATTTGATAAATACTGGTCTCTAAATTCTTTGCTGATTACTGATGTTTTCATGATAGCGGATGAGAAAAAGTTACTTTTCATAACTAGAAATCCAGCTTTTTCAGTTAATGCATTCTTAAATGTTTTGATTACTTTATTGTCTACATCAACTTTCTTTCTTAAATTTTCTCCTACAGTTTTTCCTGTAACTGTCTTTATTTTTGTATGAATTTTTTTGTTTTTAATTAATTCTTTCATTACAGCTGGTATTGCTCCAGCTCTATGAAAACTTTCCATTAAATATTCTCCTGCAGGCTGGCAATTCACTAATAAAGGAATATTGTGCCCAAGTTTTTGCCAATCAGAAAGATCAAATTTAATTCCCATATGCTTCGCAATAGCACTTAGATGAGCTGTACAGTTACTTGATCCGCCAATAGCACTTGCAACTACTACTGCATTTTCAAAAGCTTTACGTGTCATAATTTTTGATGGGGTTAAATCTTCATGAACCATTCCAACAATTCTTTTTCCTGTTTCATACGAAATTTGCTCTCTTTCTCTGTAAGGTGCAGGTATTACAGCCCCTCCTGGTAAAGACATACCCAATGCTTCAGCAACAGAGTTCATTGAAGAAGCTGTTCCCATAGTATTACAATGTCCAGCACTAGGTGCAGAAGATGCAACCATATCCATAAATTCCTCGTATTTAATCTCTCCTTTGGCTAGCATTTTTCTTGCTTCCCAAACTACCAATCCTGATCCAGCTAATTTTCCTTTGTAAACTCCATCTAACATTGGACCACCTGATAAAACTATTGCAGGAATATTTACCGTTGCAGCTGCCATCAAAGCAGCTGGAGTAGTTTTATCACATCCTGTTGTTAGGATAACTCCATCAATTGGATATCCATACAAAACTTCAACTAGTGACAAATAAGAAAGATTTCTATCCAACATTGCTGTTGGTCTTTTTCCAGTTTCTTGAATTGGGTGGGTAGGAAATTCCATTGGAATCCCACCAGCTCTTCTAATTCCATCTTTTATTCTTTTACTCAAAGACATGAAATGCCTGTTGCATGGAGAAAGATCACTGCCAGATTGTGCTATTCCAATAATTGGATTTCCAGATTGCAATTCTTTTCTTGTAAGACCATAATTTAAATACCTTTCTAGATATAAAGCCGTCATGTCAGGGTTTTTTGGATTATTGAACCACTGTTGACTTCGGAACCTTTTTTTTCTTTTTTTAGGCATAATTAATATAATGGTTTGTTTAAGTTATTGGTTATATAATAAATTTATGAATAATCTAATAGTTTTAAATGGCAATGACAATGTTGGCGTAAGTCAATTTATCATACCAGAAAAAACAAAAATTGAAGGTCATGATATAAGTACATTGGATCCAATCCCTTTTGGTCATAAAGTATGTTTAAAAGAGATTAAAAAAGGTGATCCTATTATCAAATATGATCAAATTATTGGTTTTGCATTAGATGATATTAAGCCTGGTCAGCATGTTCATTCACATAATTTAGAATTTAGAGAATTCAAAAGAGATTTTAAAGTCACAGATAAAAAACATATTATTGATGAAAAAGCAGACACCTTCTTCAATGGAATTTTAAGGGACAATGGACAGGTTGCTACTAGAAATTACATCGGAATTGTAAGTACTGTTAATTGCTCAGCAACTGTCACTAAGATGATCGTTGAGAGAATTAAATATTCTGACATTTTAAAAGATTATCCAAACATTGATGGCATAGTACCAATTACTCACTCGACAGGATGTGGAATGAATACTGAAAGTGAAGGAATGCAAATTTTTCAAAGAACTATAGATGGATTTAAAAATCACCCCAATTTTTCTCATGTTTTTGTTATAGGTTTAGGATGTGAATGTGCGCAAGTCAGTTTGTTTGATGAATCATTAAAGAAACATAACCGAATTCATTTTCTAACTATCCAAGATGAGGGTGGAACTAAAAAAATAGTAGAGAAAGTATTGTCTCAAATTAAAAATTTGCTTTCAGAAGCTAATAATGTTCAAAGAACTTCGCAACCAGTAAGTCATCTAACTTTAGCTCTTCAATGTGGTGGTTCTGATGGATATTCAGGAATAACTGCGAATCCTGCATTAGGAGTTGCGGCAGATCTCTTGGTTAAAAAAGGTGGAAGTTCAATTTTATCTGAAACACCAGAAATTTATGGAGCAGAACATTTATTAATTAATAGAGCTAATTCACAAAAAACTGCTGACAAACTTTTAAAAAGAATTGAATGGTGGAGACATTACACAACCATTAACAATAGTTCTATGGATAATAACCCTGCGCCAGGAAACAAAAAAGGTGGTCTGACAACTATATTGGAGAAATCTTTAGGTGCTGTTGCAAAAGGAGGAAACTCTATCCTTCAAGATGTATTGCATTATGCTGAACCTTTAAAAAATAAAGGTTTCAATTTTATGGACTCACCTGGATATGATCCAGTATCTGTTACGGGTCAAGTTGCATCAGGTGCGAATGTAATTTGTTTTACAACTGGAAGAGGATCTTGTTTTGGATGTAAACCAGTACCAAGTTTAAAACTCTCAACTAATTCAGTAATGTTTGAAAGAATGTCAGAAGATATGGATATAAACTGTGGAACAATAGCTGAGGGAAAAGAAAAAGTTGAAGAAGTTGGAAAAAACATATTTGAATTAGTTGTAAATACTGCATCAGGAAATAAATCTAAGAGTGAAATCAATGGCTACGGTGACGAGGAGTTTAATCCTTGGCAAGTTGGCGTTGTAATGTAATTTACCTTTCCTGTGCCTCAACAATCATCATTAATTAACGTAATTTTATTAGCTGCCGGTGGTTTTTTTATGTTTGTGTGTATGGACTCTACAGCAAAGTATCTTGGAACAGTAATGCCTATCACTCAAGCAATTTGGGGTAGGTTTTTTTTTCACTTGTTGTCGTTAATTATTTTTTTTTTAATTTTTAAACCAAAAGTAAATTTAAAAAAAAATTTTAAAGTTCAAATAATTAGGTCAATACTAATGGTAACAGCTACCACTTTTATGTTTTATTCTTTGCAAAAATTTGACTTGGTAGACATTTACGTTGTTTTCTTTACAGCTCCTTTAATCGTCTCATTACTTTCAGCGTACTTTCTAAAAGATATATTAAGTACTAAGGGTATACTTTTAATGCTGCTAAGTTTTGGCTCAATTGTTTATTCATTAGGTCCAAGTATGAGAATATTTAGTTTAGATTTAATATTCCCAATTGTTCCACCAATTTGCTGGGCTCTTTATCAATTTTTCACTAAAGTGGTATCAGGTGATAATGATCCTTTTGCTGCTATTTTTTACACTTCGATTTTAGGCGCAATAATTTTTAGTATTTTTATATTTTTTAACTGGGTACCATTAGAGAAGAATATCTTTTGGTTTTATTTAGTAATTCTTGGTGTGGCAGGTTTTATAAGTCATTCTTTAATTATCTACGCAATACAACTTTCTAATTTGTCATTTGTAACTAATTTTCAATACTCACAATTAGTTTGGTCTACAATTATTAATTTCTTAATTTTTGGGGTACCTTTTGACTATAATAAAATAGTTGGTGTGATAGGAATTATTGTTTTTGGTATAATGTTCATAAGAACAGAAGGTAAAAAAAATTAAATAATGAGGATTGAATGAAAAATATAGGTTTTATTGGTGTGGGGTACATGGGCTATGGGATAGCAAAAAATATTTTAAAACATAAAAATAAACTTTTTGTCATTGCGAATAAAAATAGAAAACCAATTGAGAAAATTGTTAGTGAGGGAGCTGAAGAAGTAAAATCTTTTGAAGATTTTTCTAATAAAAATTTAGACGCGCTGTTTATGTGTGTTACCAATACTCCTATAGCAAAATCAATATCAGAAAAAATTTCTAGGGTTTTAAATAGCAAAACTCTAATTATTGATATTACCACTCATAATAAAACTGGCTCAATGGAAACAGAAGCAATATTCAATGAAAAAAAAATCAATTATGTTGAGTGTCCTGTGATGGGAGGACCCGTTCAAGCAGAACAAGGTGTCTTAGGTGGAATAGTTGGTGCATCAGTTGAGAATTTTAAAAAAGCAGAACCTTATTTTAATATATTTTGTAAAGATTATTTTCATTTTGGACCAGTTGGAATGGGTGCAAAATCAAAACTTTTAAATAATTTTTTAACTTTAGGTAATGCTGCATTGATAAACCACATGGCTAAAAGTGCTAAAGATTTAGGTTTAGATTTAAACAAATTATATGATGTTGCAAAACTTGGTTCAGGAAATTCTGCAGCATTGATTAGAATTTTCGATAATTTGCTAAAAGGTGATTACACAGGATTTAAATTTACAGCAAGTAACTCTGTTAAAGATTTAACTTACATTCAAGATCTTTTAAAAGATTTTCCTGAAGCTGAAAAAGTCGCTGAGTTAAATAAAAATTATTTTCAAAACGCTGTTGATGATGGTTATGGAGAAAATTTTATTAGTGAATTAATTATAAAAAAATAATTTAAAGAACTTAAATAAGATATCGGGAATCTACTAAAGCAGTAGGTTGTATTCAACAAATATATTTTTATTAAATGTAAATAAATTTATTGAAAAAAATTTTTACATAATTACCTTTTTATATAAAGGAGGTTTATGTTAAAATTACTACCACCTGATACTTAGCTGAAGATCTTTAGATATCAAAAAACTTAAAACAATAGAATCCGTTTGGATTAAATGCCTAAGAGGCGATAAAAAGGGAGCTCTTTAGGTATCAACTAAAGAGCGAACCCTTAAGAATTAATTATTAGATTTTAAAATTTCAAGTGGAAGTGGAGCTTCTGGGTATTTTTTTTGACACAACTTTTCATAGTTTTCACAAAAACTCATGATGTTTTTTTGAACTTCTTTTTTATTTTTATTTGAAAAATTAAGTTCTTTAATTAATTCACTACAATTTTTTTCTAATTCTTTTATTTGCTCTCCTGAAAAAAATTCTCCAGTTTCTATTTCCCAATATGTATCTTCAAGCTGATCATCAGTTAAATCATTTAATTTTTTTTGTAATAATTTAATTGTTTCATCCTCAGTTTCTTTATCTCTCATTGGAGAATTCTTAAGTTTTCCAAGACATTTGTCTCTTAATCCATCAATAAAGTGAAAATAAGGTTTACCCTCTGAAAATTCTCTAAAATGGTTTGTGTTAAAATACTTATCAATAGCTGTTTCTGTTGAAACTTTTTCTTTACCTTTAATTATAGCTATTTGAACATAAACTTCTTGGCTAATATATTCTTCAATATGATCTTTGACTTTTTGAGGTATCATTTTTATCTTGGTAACTAATGTTCTTCTCTATACCTACTGTGACAAGCTTTACAATTGCTCCACATAAATTGTTTAAGGGTTCCTCTTATATCATCGGCATCTTCAATAACAGATGTAAGTTTTATCATATCCTCAGATGCTTTTGTCATTAATGCATTAAAAGCATCTTTTTCTTCCCAAACAGTTGGTAAAGCTTCAGTATCAAATTCATCTTCAGTGCTTTCGGGAAATAGCTCTATCAAAACTTTATAATTTTCACTCATTTCAATCATTAGTTTTTTTGCTTTTTCAAAATCTCCTTTAGATGAAAAAGCTTGTACTCTTTTTGCTGTACTATAGTTTTTACTAAATAATGCCTGTCGACTTTTAACAATCTCCTCAACTGTTAATTCGGCATTACTAGATGAGACGAAAAATACGCTTAAAATTGAGAATAAAATTATTTTAATATATTTTCTTATGTGATTAAATAAAATATGCATGTAACAAATACCCTAACAGAGTATGGAATTATATCAAAAGCGTTACATTGGCTCAGCGCAATTATTCTTTTTATACAAATACCTTTAGGGTTCTATCTAGTGGATTTAGATTTTGGTGATCAAAGAATAACCATTGAAGATATACACGTTACGCTAGGTTTAATTGTTTTTTATATAATAATAATAAGATTAATAAATAATATACTTAATCCAACTCCAAAACTGGATCCAAGTATTTTTAAAGGACAAAGGTTTTTAGCAAAAATGAACCATGTACTTTTATATATTTCTATTTTATCAATAACAATTTCAGGAATATTAAAAAAATTATTTAACGGAGAAACATTAACAATATTATTTAGAGAAATTCAAATTAATGAAAATTTTGATTTAGCAGATCAGTTTTATGAAATTCATATTCTTTCAAATTATACTCTTATCGGTTTAATAGTGCTTCATATATCTGCTGTTATTATTCACAAACTATTTTTTGGGGACAATTTATTAAAAAAAATTCTTTAATCTTAATGACAAGCAATTCCAAATTTTTTTAATCTCCAATAATTATAAGGCCAAGGAGTTAAAAAACCTACGATTAGCATTATTGGCACCACCCACCATGTTAAAATTGCGCCTCCAGTTAAAACATAGTCAGTTAAATTCATCATGATTTCCATACTAATCATTGAGATTAAACTCATGCCACAAGCTGTTTTGAATGCATTAACAAAATTAAAATTTTGTGTCATTAAAATTATTGTTTCTAAAATAATACTTGTAATCAATCCGTTGATGATTGCTAAAATCATTATTCCTAAAACTGGAAAAGGAATTTGAGTTAATTGAAAAAATAATATTGTTCCAAAGTCTCCAATTGCACAACCTAGTACACACCAAGCTGTATTTTTTGCGCTTCTTTTCCAGGTATGTTTACAAGACCAATGAAATGTAGAGGTATTCATTATAATTTGATATTAATTATAAATGATTTTTAGACAAGTTTTCGATAATAAATCATCAACTTATACTTATTTAATTGCATCGGCAAAAGGTCGCGAGGCAGTCATAATTGATCCAGTAATTGAGAATGTTGAAAGCTACATTAAATTATTAAACGAATTAGATTTAAAACTAGTTAAGGTAATAGATACCCATATTCATGCTGACCATGTAACTGGTGCAAGTAAACTTAAGCAAGCAACAAATTGCTCTACGCTAATGGGGGAACACACCCCTGCTGATAGCGTAGAAATTAAAGTAAAAGATGATGATATAATAAAAATTGATCAAATAGAAATCAAGGCGATGTATACACCTGGACATACATCTGACAGTTATAGTTTCTTAATGGATAACAATTTATTTTCAGGGGATACTCTTTTAATTAATGGCACTGGTCGAACTGATTTTCAAAATGGTAGTTCAAAAGATGCTTATAATTCGATCTTTAATAGATTGTTAAAATTACCTGAAGACACCATTTTGTATCCTGGTCATGATTATAACGGCAAAAAATCTAGTACAATTGGTAATGAAAAAAAATTTAACCCAAGATTGCAGGTTAAAAATGTTGATGAATATGTTGATCTTATGTCAAATCTTAATTTAGCAAAACCAAAATTAATAGATATTAATGTAAGTAAAAATATTAAGTTAGGTGCTAACTAAAGACAACAAATATTAAAAACCAATAAGAAACTAATCCAGCTGAAATTGTTGCAATAATATTTTTTGAAAAATAACCTACAATTACAGCAACTAATGCTCCAAAAATTTTAGGATCATTCATTTCTATAAAAGTTCCAAAATCATTTATAAATATTCCTGGAAATATTATTGCTGGAAATACTGCAGAAGGAACATATTCCAACACTGCTTTAATTTTATCTCCCAACATATCTCTACTTATTAAAGCGATCATAGTCATTCTGGTGAGGTAAGTTAATATTCCAGCAAAAATAATTGCAGTAAGTGTCATTTTTTTAACCTCAATAATAGTGCAGCTACAAATAAAGCAATTATCGGTGAAATAATTATGTAAGATTTAAATGGAGCATCAAAAAATAACAGTGAACTTAAACCACAAGTAATCATTACAATTACATGATCTAATTTTTTTAAATCCTGAACCACAATTGCTATAAATGTTAGAGGAATTGCAAATTTTAATCCAAGTTCCTCTGGAACAAATGATCCTAAAACAATACCTGATAAAGTTGCAATTTGCCAACAAACCCACATTGTACAACCAGTGCCAATTAAATGGTAATGTAAAAATTCTTCACTTCTATTTTTTTTGAAAAACTTATTAGACTCAGCAAAGCCTTGGTCTACAACAACATAAGAAATTAATAATTTTTTAATAAAAGATAATTTTTCTAAATATTCAGATAAAACAGCTCCATATAATAAATGTCGAGAATTTATAATTCCAACAGATGCAACAGCAACTAAACTAGATGCACCTCCTGATAACAGCTGTAAAAAAACTATTTGTGAAGCGCCTCCAAAAATTATGAAAGACATTGCGTAAACTAAATATGGGTGAAATCCAAGTTCAACCCCGATTGCTCCACAAATTATTCCAAATGGAATTACTGAAAGCATATGTGGAGAAATATCCAACATCCCTCTAGTGAATAATTGTTTTTTAGTAAGCATTTGCTTGTTTTATTAAAAACAAACTATGTGATCAATATTAATCGGTCTTTTAATTCCAAACTTTTCGTCAGCTTCATGTTGATGTTCGTGATGGGAATGAACAAAAACTGGAATTAATAAATCGCTATTGGTTTTTAAAGTGTAAATAAAGTTTGTTCCTCTAAATTTTCGATCTACTACTTCTAGCTTTAGATTGCTTTTATCATCGTGCTCAAGGTCCTCTGGTTGTAATAATAATTGTACATTTGAACCTTTTGGATAATGCTTAATAAAATTACCTTTAATTGTTCCAAGATCCTCATTTTCTAATGAATTTTCTCCTGTTACTTTTGCTGGAATTAAAATTCCACGATTTAAAAAATTTACTACTTCGACTGAATTTGGAAAATGATAAACATTATAAGGATCATCAAACTGTTTAATTTGACCATCTAATATAATTGCACATTTGGTACCAAGATAAAAAGCTTCATAGGAGTCATGAGTAACAATTATTGTTGTAATTTTTAATTTGCTTAATAATTTTTTTAATCTTACTTGAATTTCCTCTTTAAAACTTTGGTCTACATTAGATAGCGGTTCATCTAAAAGCAAAAGATCAGGTTGAGTTGATAGCGATCTTGCAAGCGAAGCTCTTTGTGCTTCCCCTGCGCTAATTTCATGTGGAAATTTTGGTAATATTTTTTCTATATCAAGAAAATCTATAATCTCCTTAAAACTAAGCTTTTTCTTTCTTTTTCCTTTATTTCTCTCTGCACCTAATAAAATATTTTTTTCAACTGTGTAATGAGGAAATAAACTGTTATCCTGAAAAGCTAAAGATATGTTTCTATCTTCAGGTTCTACATTTTTATCTTTAGACGATAATAATTTTCCGTTCAATTTTATTGAACCTTTATCAATTTTTTCTAAACCAGCTATAGTTCTAAGTATTGTAGTTTTTCCAATTCCTGAAGGACCAAGAATACACAAAGTATCCCCTTCATTTTCAATCGCAAAAGATGCGTTCTTAACTTTGATCTTTCCACCTATAGTGAAATCAACATTTTTAATCTCTAAATAACTATCGCTCATTTTCCCTCAGTATATATTTAGATGTAAGCATTATAAATAGAGTTGCAATCAAAATTAAAAATAATGAAGGAACAGCTGCGGCTTCTAATAAGTCTTCTGAAGCAGATATATAAGCTGTAGTTGCAAATGTTTCAAAATTAAAAGGTCTTAAAATCAAAGTGATTGGCAATTCTCTTATTATTTCTAAAGAAATTAATATTCCAACAAATAAAAGAGAATTTCTTAAGAAAGGTACATGAATATTCATAAAAGTTTTCTTTTTAGAGTAACCAAGTAAATATGAACTTTCATCAACAGAAATATTAATTTTTTCATAACCAGATTTTATTCCATTAAAAGCTAAAGAATAGAATCTTACAAAATAAACTAAGACAAGTCCTAGAATGGAACCAATAAACATTTTTTTAATAGATAAAAAACCTAGTGCTTTTACGACATTGTCATCAAACCAAGCAATAAAAGTTATAAATGCCACTGCTAAAATTACTCCTGGAATTGCATAACCAGAAATAGATAAAGTAGATAAAGCGTTTAAAGTTTTATTTTTAGAAACTCTATTTCCATAATTAGAAATTAAAGAAAAAATTATTAAAACTAAGCTTGATAATAACACCAAGTACAAGGTGTTTAATGTTAAAGTTACTACTGGAATGTCAAAAAGATTTTCAGGAAATTTTAATGTCCAATAAAGCATTTGACTTAGTGGAAATAAAAAACTTAAGAAAAAAACTACGAAGCAAATTGAGAACGCTAAAAATGCTTTAGTTCCTGATAGTTGAATTTTTTCTTTTTGTTTAAATCCACCTTTAGTATTGGCGTGATATCTTGCCTTTTTTCTAGATAAATTTTCCAAAATAAATATTGCAAAAATAAATAAAAGAAGAAAAAAAGATATCCTGTTTGAGAAAGCTAAGTCATCAAATGTAATCCAAGAATTGTAAATTCCTGTTGTTAAAGTATTTATAGAAAAGAAATCAACTGCCCCAAATTCAGCTAAAGTTTCCATCGCAACTAGAGAAAGACCTGCAACAATTGCTGGTCTAGCGGCAGGTAAAATTAAGGAATAAAAGGATTTTGCTTTTGAAAATCCTAAATTTCTACCTAAATCAATTAAATTTTGAGATTGATACTGAAACGATGCTCTTGAGAGAATATAAACATAAGCAAACAGTGAAAAAGATAGAGAAAGTACAGCCCCTATCAGACCATCAAACTTTGGAATGCTTTGATTATAATTTGCTTCTCCAAACAAATTTTTCAATATCGAATATAAAGTTCCATAATTTTCAAAGAAAGCTGTCAATGAATATGCGTAAATATAAGGAGGTACAGCAAAAGATAATATAAGTGCCCATTTAAAAAAATTACTAAAAGGAAATTTATAAAAAGAAACTAAATAAGCCGTACTGGTTCCAATTAAAAAAGTTAAAACTAAAACACTAATCAGCAAAACTAGTGAATTAAAAATATATTCAAACAAAAAGGTATCTTTTAGAATTTGATAATAATTTGATGTATCCTCAAAAAAACTAGTAAACACAGTAACAATTGGTATGGCAACAAAAATTGATACCAATAAAGAACTTAAAAACCAAAAATTAATTTTTTTTAAATACATTTTTACCCTTTTGTTCAAGTGAACATAATCAATGGTAGGGTAAATAACTATTGAGTTATGTTCACTTTTTGAAAATTAACTTTTTAGATCAAAAACATTAATGACACGATCAATATCATCATTTTCGATCTCAGATAATTTTCTATTATTTATTTTTTTTTTAATTTTTTCACATTGTGACAAGCATGGCTCACAAGTTATCTGACCCTCTGGAGAACCATTATTGCCTGGAGAAATGTCTAAATTAAAATTAAATAAATTTTTTCTCACTTTTTCCTTACTTCCATCCAGCAGCTGTCATTACCTCTAATGCAGCAGCTTGATTTTTTCCATAGCTTGAAACTTTAGTTGTTAAATCTTGTTTAAAATCTAATCCTAAATTATTCACTACTAATGGATTTGGAGATACCCCAGCTATCATTGGAAACTCAAAAGTATTATTTGTAAAATGTTCCTGAGCCTCTGGTGATAATAAAAAGTCAACAAGAGCGATAGCATTTGCCTTATTAGGAGCTCCTTTAACTAAAGCTGCACAACTAATATTCATGTGTGTTCCTCTATCATTTTGATTAGGAAAAAATGCCTTAACTTTTTTAGCAGCTTCTTGTTGTTCTGCTCCTTTATTACCAGATAGCATAAGTGCCAAATAATAAGTATTTGCTACAGCGATATCGGCTTCTCCAGCCGCAACTGCCATAATTTGAGCTCTGTCATTTCCTTTTGGTGTTCTTGCCATGTTAGAAACAACTCCTTTAGACCATTCAGCAGCAGCTTTCTTTCCATTATTTTCAATTAATGAAGCTACAAGTGACTTGTTATAAATGTTACTTGATTTTCTAATTACTAATCTACCTTTCCATTTTGGATCAGCTAGACCTTCATATGTTAATCCTGATAATTCAGCACCACTAACTCTTTCTGGTGAGTAGTAAATTATTCTTGCTCTTTTTGCTACTCCTACCCAGTGTGTAGTTCTAAAATTTTTTGGAACAGAAGATTTAATTGTTGGAGACACCAAACCACTTTGAGTCATTCCTTTAGCCTTGAAAGCTCCACATCTTCCAGCATCAGCAGTAATATAAAGATCAGCTGAAGAGTCAGCCCCCTCTTCAATCATTCTTTTTTCTAATGCACTGGCCTTTCCATTAATCAGGTTTACTTTAATTCCAGTTTTGTTGGTAAATTTGCTATAAAGCTCATTATCTGCCTTGTAATGTCTTGCATTGAAGATATTTACTTCATTTGCAATCGCAAAAGACGAGACTATTAAAGAAACAAATAAACTTATTATTGTTACTTTTTTCATTGTATCCTTTTCTTTACCCTAGTTAGTTTGCGAATGAGAATTATTCTCAATGCGAATGATTATCAATCGCATATTTTGTCGCAGAATACAAGGGTTATTTAATATTATTTGTAGGGGGTATTTTTATTTCCAATCGCCAATTTTACTGAACAAGAAATTTCTAAAAGCTTGGACTCTAGCTGTGTTTTTTAATGATTGCGGGTACACAAAGTGAGCTTCTGTTATTGGTCCTTCTACTTTTGGAAGAACTTTAATTATATTACTAGTATTTGAAACTAAATATTCTGGTAATGCTGCCAAACCCACTCCAGACTCAACACCATATAATAAACCACTAACACTATTAACCTTCATAATAGATTTTCTTTTTTTTCCATCATGCATTCCTATTTTTAAAGCCCAATCAGGATTATAAACTGGCGAAGGAGCACCTTTTCCAAATGAAATAAATTTATGTTTGTTTAAATCATTAACTGTTTTTGGCATCCCATTTTTTTCTAAATATTTATTTGATCCATAAATATAATACTTAATATCAACTAATTTTTTCTGAATATAATTAAGCTGTTTTGGTCTTCTCATAAAAATTCCGATATCAGCTTGACGAGTACTTAGATCTAATTCTTTATCATCAAAAACGAGTTCAATCTCAATTTCTGGGTTAAGTATCATAAATTCTTGAATTCTTGGTGTTAACCAATGTGTTCCAAAACTTCTTACAGTTGTAATTGTTAATTTTCCTGTTGGTTTGCTCTTTTGATCACCTAATGATGTTTCAACTTCTTTAAGTTTACTTATTACTTCATGAGCAGTTTTAAAAACATATTCTCCATTTTGCGTAAGTGTCAATCCTCTTGCATGTCTTTCAAACAACTGCACTTTTAAATCTTGTTCTAATGATTGTATTTGTCTACTTATAGCTGATTGACTGAGATTTAAGTTAACAGTAGCGTTCGTAAAACTACCTGCTTCTGCTACAGCATGAAAAATTTTTAATTTATCCCAATCCATTATTTATTTAAATCAACTAATACTCTTCCAGCAATTTCACCTTTTAAAATTTTTGGATAAGTTTCAACTAATTCCTCCAAACTAACAGTTAAAACTGATTTTTCAATTAAATCAAAATCAATTAATTTAGATGCTTCACCCCACATAAATTCTCTTCTTTTTATACTGCAATTTGCAGAGTCCATTCCCCAAACCTTAATTCCTCTTAACATAAATGGAAGTAAATTAGTGTTAAGCTCATTGCTATTTGCATTACCACATACAGCTATAATTCCATTTGGCTTTGTTTGTGCTATTGCATTTGCTAAAATTTTTCCACCAACTGTATCAACTACTCCGTCCCACAAACCCTTATCTATTGGTCTTGGATCTTTGTCAAATTCAGCCCTATTTATAATGTTTTTAGCACCTAACGATTTTAAATACTCAGACTTTGAGTCTTTTCCACTAACTGCAGTGACGTTGTAACCTAATTTAGTTAAAGCCATAACTGCTAAACTACCAACTCCACCTGTTGCACCAGTTACTAAAACATCATTAACTTTTTCCCCTAACAAAATACTTTCTCTTGCTTGAATAGCAAATGTACTCATTAAAGAAGTTAAACCTGCTGTTCCTAAAATCATTGCTTGTTTGCTAGTTAGACTATCTGGTTTTTTAACTAAAAAATCTCCACTTACTTTTGCAATTTGTGAAAACCCTCCAAAAAAAACTTCTCCAACTCTAAAACCAGTTAATATTACTTCATCACCTTCTTTAAATTTTGAATTATCGCTTTCAATAACAGATCCAGAAAAATCTATTCCTGGTATATGAGGATATTCTTTAACCAATCTTCCTCCATTCTTTAGAATCATTCCATCTTTAAAGTTTAGATCTGAATAATCTACTTTTACAGTTACATCTCCGTGTTTTAAGAAACTTCTATCTAGAGATTTTATTTCACGAGTGAAGTTTTCTCCCTCTTGATTAAGGAGTATTGCTTTAAATTCGTTTGACACTTTAGTTTACTTACTTGTAAATCTTAAATATCTATTCTGAATAGAAAGGTCGTCTTTAAACTGACCTAAAAAATAATTTGTAACTGTAGATGCTTTTTCTTTTTTAATTCCTCTTGTGGTCATACACTGATGAGCAGCATCAATTGTTACAGCCACACCTTTTGCGTCAAGTGCTGTCATTATAGATTTAGCAATTTGCATTGTTAACCTTTCTTGTGTCTGTAATCTTTTTGAAAACACATCTACTACTCTAGCAAGCTTACTCAATCCAACTACTCTATCATTTGGAATGTAAGCAACATGAGCCCATCCAATAATTGGTACCATATGATGTTCACAATGACTTTGCACAGAAATATTCTTTTGAATTACCATATCATTGTATCCCTCTACATCACCAAATGTTTTCTCGAGAACTTTATTGGCATCTTCGTTATAGCCACTGAAAAATTCCTTGTATGCTTTAATAACTCTTTTCGGAGTTTCAATTAAACCTTCTCTATTTGGATCTTCACCCATCCAAGTCAAGATTTTAATGAATGCTTCTTCAGCTTCTTTATCTGAAATCTTTTTTTTATCTACATTTTTGTTGTCTGTGTCTTTTACTAATTTCATAGCGCAAGTTTATACAGTAAATATTTCAATTTAAAAATATTTATTATATCTAGATATGTGCTACATAATCACATTCTATGTTCAAAAAAAGAGAAAATATCTACGATATCGAGGAAGGAAATCTCCTTTCACCAAAATTTGATAATGATGGCTTAATACCTGTCATTACAATGTGTTCAAAAACCAAAGATATTTTAATGCACGGCTATATGAATGTTGAAGCATTAAAAAAAACAATTGAAACCAAAGAAGCGCACTACTTTAGTAGATCTAGAAAAGCAATCTGGCACAAAGGTAAAACAAGTGGCTTTACTCAAAAAGTAACTGAGATCAGAATTGATGATGATCAAGACTCAATTTGGTTAACAGTTGATATAGGAGACGGTGCTAGTTGCCATGTTGGATACAGATCATGCTTTTATAGATCTATTCCTATGGGACCAATTGATAATGGACGTAAAGTAGAAATGGAATTTCTTGAAAAAGAAAAAAAATTTGATCCTGAAGAAGTTTATAAAGGACAACCAAATCCTACTAAGATTTAATGAGTGAAAAACAAAAAAATGTTCTAGGCGAAGATCTAGAAGAATGCTCCAATGATCCATTAACAGGTTGGTTTCGCGATGGTTGTTGTAACACTGACGAGAATGATCATGGACTTCATACAGTTTGTGCTAAAGTTACTACCGAATGCTTAGAGTGGATGAAAGAAGCAGGTAACGATTTAATTACTCCACATCCTGAATTTGGGTTTCCAGGTTTAAAAGATGGAGATGGATGGTGTTTATGTGCCAGTTGGTATGCAAGAGCAGTTGAAGCCGGTAAAGGATGTCCAATATTTTTGAAAAGAACCCACGAAAACACTCTTAAATATGTACCTATTGAAACTTTAAAAAAGTTTGCAATAGATTTGTCCTAATTTACATATTTCCATATCTTGGTCCGCCACCACCTTCTGGTGTCACCCAAGTTATGTTTTGTGAAGGCTCTTTAATATCGCAAGTTTTACAATGAATACAATTTTGCGAATTAATTACAAACTTATTAACATCATTTTCTTTCTGCACTTCGTATACTCCAGCAGGACAATATCTTTGTGCAGGTTCATCAAATTTTTCTAAAGTGTATTTGATTGGTAAATCGGGATCTTTAAGTTGTAAGTGGACAGGTTGATTGTCAGCATGGTTAGTTCCTGTAAGATAAACTGAACTAGTTTTATCAAAAGTTATTACATTATCATACTTTGGATAATCAATTTTAGGCATTTGACTTGCAGGTTTTAATGTTTCATGATCTGCATGTTTGTGTTTAAGAGTGAAAGGAAGTTTTCCTCTAAACAAAATTTGATCAATACCTGTAAAGATAATCCCCAAAATTAGTCCCCAACTAAAACTAGGTTTTACATTTCGAGCCTCAAATAATTCTTTATATAACCAACTTTTTTTAAATTTATCTTCATAATTAGATAAATCTTTATTTTCTTTTAAGTGTTCATTAATAGTTTCAGCTGCTATCATTCCACTTTTCATTGCGGTATGAGAGCCTTTAATTTTAGGCATATTTAATGTACCGGCATCACATCCTACTAATAATGCACCTGGCATAAACATTTTAGGTAAACTTTGAAATCCTCCCTCGATTAATGCTCTTGCGCCATATGAAATTCTTTTTCCTCCTTCTATTATTTTTTTAATTGCTGGATGAGTTTTAAATCTTTGAAATTCATCATATGGAGATAAATGTGGATTTTTGTAATCCAATCCTATTACATAGCCTAAAAACACTTGTTTATTTTCAGCGTGATACATAAAGCTTCCACCGTAAGTGTTGTTATCAAGTGGCCATCCAGCTGTATGCATTACTAGTCCTTCTTCATGATTTTTTTCTTCTATTTCCCAAATTTCCTTAAAACCAATTCCATATTGCTGGGGATCTTTTCCTTTACTCAGTTCAAATTTTTGAATTAATTGTTTTCCTAGATGACCTCTGCAACCTTCAGCAAATACTGTTACTTTTCCTAAAAGCTCAATGCCTGGTTCAAAACTATCTTTTTTGTTACCCTCTTTATCTATACCCATATCTTGGGTAGCTACTCCTTTAACAGACCCGTCATCGTTATATAAAATTTCACTTGCTGGGAAACCTGGAAAAATTTCTACACCCAAAGCTTCTGCTTGTTCAGCTAACCATCTACATAAGTTAGCTAAACTAATAATATAATTTTTATGATTTTGTTGAACTGCTGGCAAAAGCCAAGTTGGCCAACTTAAAGATTTTGTTTTTCCTAAAAATAAAAATTTTTCTTTTGTTACTTTTGTTTTAATTGGCGAGTTAAGTTCTCTCCAATTAGGTAATAACTCATCTAGAGCTCTTGTTTCAAAAACATTCCCGCTCAAAATATGCGCTCCTATCTCTGAAGCTTTTTCAAGCAAACAAACATTCAAATTTGAATCTAATTGTTTTAATTTAATTGCAGTCGCTAATCCTGATGGGCCACCACCAATGATTACAACATCATATTCCATAGATTCTCTAGACATAATCTAATTTTTAACTGTAAGGATTATTTTTGTATAGTGTTTAATTTGTTCAGCTCTTCCATGAACTGAGGCAAAGCTTCAAAGAGATCTGCTTCAAGACCATAATCAGCAACGCTAAAAATTGGGGCCTCACCATCTTTATTAATTGCAACTATAACTTTACTTTCTTTCATGCCCGCTAAATGCTGAATAGCTCCTGATATTCCAACAGCTATGTATAAATCTGGCACAACAACTTTTCCGGTTTGCCCAACTTGATGGTCATTGCTTATATAACCTGCATCAACTGCAGCTCTTGATGCTCCAATAGCTGCTCCAAGCTTATCAGCAATTTCAGTAATTAATTTAAAGTTATCTCCACTTTGCATTCCTCTTCCACCTGATACAACAATTCTAGCTGTACCTAGTTCAGGTCTATCAGATTTAATTTCTTCTCTTTTTATAAATTTTGTATTTGAAAATTCTTCACCAGCATCAATTTTCTCAATTGGTGCTGAACCTCCTGAGCTTTCACAAGGATCAAATGAAGTTGGTCTAATAGTTACACATTTTTTTGCATCATTACTTTTAACTGTTGCAAAAGCATTCCCAGCATAAATTGGTCTAACAAAAGTATCAGATGATATTACTTTTATAATGTCACTAACTTGCGAGGTATCAAGATGAGCTGCAATTCTTGGCATTAAATTTTTACCAAATGTATTTGCTGAACAAATGATATGAGAATAATTTTCTGCTAACTTAACCACAACTGGAGCAAAATTTTCTGCAGTGAAATTTTCATAGTGTGGTGCTTCAACACTTAATACTTTTTTAATTACTGGAAGCTCTGATAATTGTTTTGATGCCTCTGCACTATCATTTCCAATTATCACAGCATGAACTTCGCTATCAATTTGTGAAGCGGCTGTAGCCGCATTTAATGTAAATGGTCTTAACTCTTTATTATTATGCTCTGCTATAAGTAAAACTGCCATTATATTACCTTTGCCTCATTTTTTAATTTTTGAACTAATTCTGCTACATTAGCCACTTTAATGCCCGCTTTTCTTTTTGGTGGCTCTTCTACTTTAATTTGCTTTACTCTTGGAGAGGTATCAATACCTAGATCAGATGCAGCAATTTCTTCAATTGGTTTTTTCTTTGCCTTCATAATGTTTGGAAGAGAAGCGTATCTTGGTTCATTTAATCTTAAATCGCAAGTTACAATAGCAGGAACATTTATTTCAATTGTTTCAAGTCCCTCATCTATTTCTCTAGTAACTTCTAATTTGTTATCTTTTACATCAATCTTTGATGCAAAAGTTGCTTGTGGCCAATTTAATAATGCACTCAACATTTGACCTGTTTGATTACAATCATCATCAATTGCTTGTTTTCCCATAAAAACTAAATCTGGATTTTCTTTTTCAACAATCTTTTGTAAAATTTTTGAAACAGCAAGTGGTTCTAGAATTCCATCAACCTTTACATGAATACCTCTATCTGCACCAACAGCTAAAGCTTTTCTAACTGTCTCTTGAGCTTTTTCTTCTCCAACAGTTACAGCAACTACTTCTGTTGCCTTTCCTGCTTCTTTAATTTTCACCGCTTCTTCTATTGCATTATCATCTGGTGGATTAGTTGACATTTTTACGTTGTCTGTAACAACACCAGTACCATCTTCTTTAACTCTGATTTGAACGTTGTAATCAATAACTCTTTTTACTGCTACCAGGATTTTCATTAAGCTCTCAATAAATTATTTTCTGTATCGTATGGACTTTCATCTAGAACCGTAGCGTCATACATTTCACCCAAAATATCAACTTGTAATTTGTCGCCCACATTAGAACAATCAGGTTTTACCATTGCAAGGGCAATTGATTTATCTAATCTAAATCCAAACTCACCGCCTGTTGCTCTTCCAACCACTTTACCGTCTTTAAATATAGGGTTGTTTCCCAAAACATCGGCATCTTTAGTATTATGCACTTCTAAAGTTACCAACTTGTTATCAAAACCTTTTTCTCTCCATTTATTAAGCGCCTCTAAACCAATAAAGTTTCCTTTATTTGGATGAATAAATCTATCTAGTCCTGATTCATATGGAGAATATTCAATCGATAATTCTGTTCCAACTAGTTTGTAAGATTTTTCTACTCTTAAACTATTCATTGCTCTGATACCAAATGGTTTAATTCCTAAATCTTTACCAGCTTCCATTAATTTATCGAAAATATGATTTTGATATTCAATTGGATGATGAAGTTCCCAGCCAAGTTCACCAACAAAATTTACTCTCATTGCATTAACTGGTGCATACCCTACATTCACATTTTTTGCAGTAAGCCACTTAAAATTTTCATTTGAAAAATCATCAGTTGAAACTTTTTGCATTAGTTGTCTAGCTTTAGGACCGGCTACCACCAACACACCTGTACTATTAGTTAAATCTTCAAAAATTACAGACCCATCATCTGGCATCCATTTTTGAATCCAATCATGGTCTAATCTTAAATTTGCTCCAGCTGATACTAAATAATAACTATTCTCAGCTTCTTTCATGATTGTAAATTCTGAATGCACACCACCTTTAGTATTTAATGCATGACATAAGTTTATTCTTCCAATCTTTTTTGGAAGTTTGTTTGCAACTAAATAGTCTAAAAACTCTTCTGCTTTAGGTCCTCTTATTCTGCATTTTGCAAAAGCAGTCATATCTAAAAGACCAACATTTTCTTTTACGTTTTGACATTCCTTTTTAATTGCATCAAACCATTTTGATCTTCTAAATGACCAATCATCTTTTTGTTCCATTCCATCAGTTGCAAAAAAGTTAGGTCTTTCCCATCCAAATTTTTGACCAAAAACTGCTCCTAAATTTTTCATTCTTTCATAACATGGGGCTGTTCTCAAAGGTCTAGCTGCCGGTCTTTCTTCATCTGGATAGTGAACTATAAATACATGGCTGTACGCCTCTTCATTTTTAGCTTTCAAATAAGATTTAGTTGCATAGTTTCCATATCTTCTTGGCTCAACTCCCAACATATCTATTGTAGGTTCGCCATCTACTATCCACTCTGCTAATTGCCAGCCAGCACCACCCGCTGCTGTTATTCCAAAACTATGTCCTTCATTAATCCAAAAATTCTTAAGTCCCCAAGCAGGTCCAACAATTGGATTTCCATCAGGAGTATAACAAATTGCTCCATTATAAACTTTCTTAACTCCAACTTCTCCAAAAGCAGGAACTCTATGTATTGCTCCTTCAATGTGTGGAGCTAATCTATCTAAATCTTCCTGAAATAATTCGTATTCGGAATTTTTTGATGGCCCTTCTACATAACAAGCTGGTGCACCATCTTCATAAGGGCCTAAAATTAATCCTCCAGCTTCCTCCCTCATGTACCATCTGCTATCACTATCT
>CACHBY010000007.1 GCA_902578175.1 uncultured Pelagibacteraceae bacterium | reverse complement strand
ATAGATCTCCACATACTTTTGTCGCTGTTTGTTAAAAAAGTTAAAGCTGAACCATCTTTTCCAGCACGACCAGTTCTACCTATTCGGTGAATATAATCTTCTGGAACTTGTGGAAGATCATAATTAATTACATGTTTTATAACTGGAATATCTAATCCTCTTGCTGCAACATCAGTTGCAATTAAAATTCTGCTATTACCATTTCTAAATCCTCTAATAACTCTGTCTCTTTTACTTTGTCTAAGATTTCCATGTATTGCATCAGCTTTATGGCCGTCATATTTTAATCTTTTTACAATTTTATCAGCACCATGTTTTGTTTTAACAAAAACTAAAATAGATCCGCTTCTTTCAACTAACTGATTAATCAATTCATGATATTTTTTATCTGTTGTGATTTGAAAAGTTTCTTGTTTAATTTTTTCAATTGGAGTTGATAATGATCCAACAGATACTCTTTCAGGATTGTTAAGATATTTTTGTGAAATTCTTAAAATGTTTTCAGGCAAAGTTGCAGAAAATAACAATGTTTGATGATCTTTTGGAATAAATTTTAAAATCACTTCTATTTGTGGGGTGAAGCCCATATCAAGCATTCGATCTGTCTCATCTAGGACTAAGTAATTTACTTTTGATAAGTTTAAACTTTTACGTTCAATGTGATCGTTAATTCTTCCAGGAGTTCCAACTATAATTCTTGCTCTTTTTTTTAATTGTCTAAGTTGTTTTTGCATACTCTCTCCACCAATTAAAAGAGCATTACCAATTCCTATTTCTCTAATATTAAGTTTTAAAACAGTTTCCATTACCTGTGTTGCAAGTTCCCTTGTTGGACAAATTATTAATGCCATTGCTTGCTTATCTCTTAAAAGCTTATTCAACATTGGGATTGTGAATGCTAGTGTTTTACCTGTACCTGTTTGAGCAGTACCCAAAACATCTTTTCCCTCTAAGCTAATTGGTATTGATTGACTTTGAATAGGGGTAGGAGTTTTAAATTCAGCTAATTCAATTGATTTTTTTAGTTTATTTTCAATATTTAGATCAGAAAAGTTCATTATGTTGGGAATGATATATATTTAAGTAGTTGAGTGTCTGATTATATCTTTTTGGACCAATTACAATAAATAGTTTGAGAGGATTAATCTCTAAAGTTAACAAAGTCTATTGGAAGCCCAATATCAATAGTTTTAATTGCAGCCATAGCTTCTTGAAGATCATCTCTTTTTTTTCCATCTACTCTTAACTCATCACCTTGAATTTTAATCTGAATTTTAAGTTTTAGTTTTTTAATGTCTGCAATTACCTTTTTAGCATTTTCTTGGCTAATACCTTCTTTAAGTTCACTTACTTGTCGAATTGCCCCACCTGAAGCACCCTCTGAACTTTTTATTTCCAAAACTCTTGGATCTACTTTTCTTCTTACTAAATGTGTTTGTAATAATTCATTGATTTGTTTTAATTTTAATTCATCAGGAGCATTGGTGGTAACTGATTTATTTTTTCGCTCTATAGTGATGTGAAGCCCTTTAAAATCATATCTGTTGCTAATTTCTCTTAAGCAATTTGCTAAAGCATTATCAAATTCTTGATAATTAATTTTGCTTATTACATCAAATGACGGCATAATTAATTTATAATATAATCTATTTTTTTTTAAATGAAATTAAAGATAATATTGTATAAAAAAATTAAGTTTTAGGAGATATTGATGTTGAAAGTATATTTAGCAGGAGAAATTCATACTAACTGGCGTGATGAAATCATTGATGAATGTAAAAAACAAAATTTAGACATACAATTCTCATCTCCTGTAACGGATCATGCATCCTCAGATGATTGTGGTGTTGAAATTTTAGGTCCTGAAGAGAAAAATTTTTGGAAAGATCGAAAAGGAGCTAATATCAATTCAATTAGAACTAAAAAAACCATTAAAGATTGTGATGTGATTATTGTTAAATTTGGTGAAAAATACAAACAATGGAATGCTGCATTTGATGCGGGGTATGCGGCCGCTTTAAATAAATCAATAATTATTATTCACAATGAAGAGCACCAACATGCTTTAAAAGAAGTGGATGCTGCTGCAGCTGCTGTTGCTTCAGATCAAAAACAAGCAGTTAGAATATTAAAATATGTATTAAGTGGTTCACTTGATAAATGAATAATGTTTATCATTCAGACATATACCAATTCAACAAGCCTGTTGGTAGTTACTGGGAAGCAACATCAAGTGAGAACTTAAATTTAGATAAACTTCAAAAAGATATTAGTTCAGAAATAGTAGTTATAGGTGGTGGTTATACCGGTTTACTATGTGCAATTAATTTAATTGAAAATTATAAATTAGATGTAGTTTTAGTCGAGGCTGGAAAAGTAGGTTGGGGCGCTTCTTCTCGTAATGCAGGGTTTTGCTGCCTTCCTCCAAGCAAAATGTCTTATAAAAAAATGCAAACTGTTTATGGAAAAGAGGAAACTAGAAAATTTTTTAAAAATTCAGTTGAAGGAGCTAATTACACCAAAGAATTAATTGATAATTATAATATTGATTGTGATGTAACTGGTGAAAATAACTTTGTAGTTGCTCATCATAAAAATAAATTTGATCAAATCAAAGAACAAGCAGAGGTTTATAAATCTGAATTTGGTATAGAGACTAAAGTTTATTCTAAAAAAGAATTTGATGAAGTAGGTCACGGTGGAACTGAACAATTTGGAGCATTTTCATATAAACCTGGATTTGCAATCAATCCTTTAAAATTTGTAAATGGCCTTGCAAAACATGCTTTATCTATAAAGTTAAAAATCTACGAGCACACAAGAGTTGAAAAAATTAATAAAGAAAATGATTCTTATCTTTTAAGAACTAGTGAAGGCTCAATAAAAGCAAAAAAAATTGTGGTTGCAACTAATGGATTTTATCAGGAAGGATTAATTCCTGAAATGGATGGAAGAGTATTACCTGTTATTTCAAATATTATTGTAACAAGACCACTTACAAATGAAGAGCTTAGCTTACATAACTTTAATACTTATGCTCCAATAGCTAATTCAAAAAACCTTTTATATTATTATCGAAAGTTACCTGACAATCGAATTTTGTTTGGAACTAGAGGAGATTTTGAAGGTAGTGATCAATCAAATTTAAATAGAGCAAATGATATGGAAAAATTTTTAAAAAATATTTTTCCAAAATGGAACAATTTAACAATTGATTATAATTGGCGTGGATTGATTGCATTGTCTCAAAAGCTTACCCCTTCAATTGGCAAAATAGATAATGAAGAGATTTATTATGGATTTGGTTATAGTGGTGTAGGGGTAAGTGCTGCACCATGGACTGGAAAACAATTGTCTAAGTTAGTTTTTTCTTCGAACAGTAAAGACTTAGATATTTCAACAATTTACAAGGGTTTACCTAAGAAATTTATTTTTCCACAATTAAGATTATTTTATTTTAAATTAGCAGTCTGGTTTTATAGATTTAAAGATAAATTCAATATTTAATTATTAAGACAAAAAGCGTCAATATTACTGATGATTGTTAGGTTGTTAATAGTCATTTATTCATTTAAAAAGCTAATTAATGCTTAGTTATATAATACCTTTTTTAATTCTGATTTTGGTAGTCGTATTTATTCACGAATATGGACACTATTATTTTGCAAGAAAATATGGTGTAGGAGTTACTGATTTTTCTATTGGATTTGGAAAAGAGCTGTTTGGTTGGAATGACAAACATGGAACTAGATGGAAAGTGTGTGCTATTCCCTTAGGTGGATATGTTAAGTTTTTTGGTGATCGTAATGTTTATTCACAAGCTGATCATGAAGAGATTTTAGAAAAATATAATGAAGAGGAACGAGATAAATTATTTATCTTAAAACCTTTATATCAAAGAGTATTAATTGTTTTTGGTGGCCCGTTAGCAAATTTTCTATTAGCTTTGGCAATTTTCTTTTGTATTTATACTTTTGTTGGAAAAGATTTTACTCCAGCTGTTATCAGTGAAGTGCAAAAAGATAGCCCCGCAATGGTTGGGGGATTAAAAAACCAAGATATAATTTTAGAAATTGATGGTAATGAAGTTAAAAGTATCATGGAAGTTTCTAAATATATCACAATGTCAACAAGTGACTTTATAGATTTCAAAGTTAAGCGTTCATATGAAGAATTAATCTTAAAAGTAAAACCAAACATCGTTGAAGGTGAAGATGGCTTGGGAAATAAAATAAATAAAAGAATGGTTGGTATAAAATTAAGTGCTTACAATGATAAAATTAATCATGTTAAATTAGGTCCAGCACAAGCATTGTACCATGCATCAAACGAGGTCTATTTCGTAAGTGTTTCCTCTTTAAAATACATTGGCGGAATGATCATGGGGAAAGCAGATACCTCTCAGCTTGGTGGACCTATAAGGATTGCAAAGATATCAGGGCAAGTTGCAACCTTTGGAGTGTTAGCTTTCATTAGTATGATGGCTTATATCTCGATAAGTCTAGGGTTAATTAATTTTTTTCATTTACTATAGGGTTACCTTTTAACCAGTCACTTTGATTATTTGTGTAATGTTCTTTTTTCCATATAGGAGATCTTTTTTTGATTTCTTCTATAATATATCTTGACAAAACATAAGCCTCATCTCTATGCCTACATGCAACTGCTATTATGATACTAATTTCACCTAAATTTAAGTAACCTTTAGCATGTTCAATAAAAACACTCTTATTCTTAATATTTAGTTTTTGTTCAGCCTCATTATAAATTTCTTCAAAACTCTTAATTACCAAAGCATCATGACTGTCATATGTAATACCTAAAACACTTTTATTATTGTTTTGATTACGAACTGTTCCACTAAAAATTAACGAAGCTCCAAAATCATTGGATGCTATAAATTTTTCTGCATCAGTTAATGATAATTTTTTAATTTTACTATCTACAATGTCAGTATGAAGCATTAACCTCCTCCGATTGGAGGTATAATACCAATTTTTTCATTATTTGTGATTTTATAATTGTCGCTAACAATATTATTTTTTTCTGAGCAAAAAGCTGAAGAGTTAACAATTTTTTTATAGTTTTCATTTCCGTTAAATTTCTGCTCTACGTATTGAATTATTTTATTTCTTATATCTTTGATTTTGTTTTGTCTGACCTAGAAAAAAATAGATTTATAAATGATCAATTTTATTCTGAAAGTAAAGCTAAAAGTATGATTCAAAGAGGAAACTCAATTAATAAGATTAGAAATTATTTAATTGGAAAAGGAATTAATGAAACATTTATTAAAGATACAGTTGAAAAAATTAAGAAAGATAATTCTGATCAGGATTTTTTTTCAGCAATAAAATTATGTAAAAAAAAAAGAATTGGTCCATCAAGAGCAGAGGATAATAGAACTTTATTTTACAAAAAAGATATATCTCTACTTGCAAGAAATGGATTTGATTTTGAAACATCTAAAAAGGTAATGGATATAGAAAAAGATGAATATTTAAAAATAATAAATCTACTTTGAATTTTTATCTTTTTCTTCTTTAACAAGGTGATTTATTTTATTTCTTATGTAATTTTTTACGCAAATAAATACTAACAATCCAAAAATTGATACTGAAACAATAATTATCAATATTATTCTTAATTTTTCATCCATTATAAAATATTTTTATTTTTCAAAATTATACTTGGATTTTTTAAATCTTTTTTACCGTACAAAATTTCATTTCCCTCAAAATCAGTTACAGTTCCACCTGAATGTTCTAAAATTGCATGACCAGCTGCTATATCCCACTCATATGCTCTGGGTTCAGCAACATAACCATCGTATTCACCAGCAGCAACGACACAGAATTTTAGAGAACTTTTCATTCTAATATTTTCTTTTACTCCTAAATCATCATAAATTTTTTGAATTTCAGGCTTTATTTTAGTTGAGTATGAAATAAATTTTAAATTTTCTGTTTTTTTAGCAGGTAAATTATTTAAGTTTATTTTTTTACCGTTACTAAACTCAAAAGCATTACCTTTTTCAAATGAATAAAACATTCTTTTTTTTGCTGGAGCATTTATTAATCCAGCAACAGGTCTATTATTTATAATTAAACCAGCATTAATGGTAAATTCTTCTAAATTATTAATATAATCATATGTTCCATCAATAGGATCAACAAGCCAGAAATCTTTTAAATTTTGGTTATCTTTATTTTCAGAGGTCTCCTCTGAAATGATAGGTAAATTTGGAGTAACCTCAGTAATTTTTTTTGATATAAGTTTATTTACTTCTAAATCACCATTACTTACTGGTGTATTGTCTGATTTTATTTTTTTTATCAAACCCTTCTTTCTTAATTCTATAGCTAAATCTCCAGCCTCTAAAAAATTATCAATTAAATTTTCAACAATCTCTTTTAAGTTCACCTTCATTTTCCTAATTTTTTTAATTCAACGTTTTTTGCGTTAATCACTTTTTTTCCTGCATTTTCAAAGTTAACTGTCACTTTATCGTTAATTATAGATTGCACTTGCCCAATTCCCCATTCTTTTTTTTGAGGATTAGTGACTTTGTCACCTGGTTCATAATCTAAAATCATTTAATTTAACTTATATTGTAAATAAGTATAAATACCACCTTATGAATAAAGATTTGAATTTTATTGGTTTAGATAAAAAACCCTCAGATACTACCGTAGTTGTTGCAATGTCGGGTGGAGTAGATTCTTCGACTGTTGCAGGAATTATGAAAAAGGAAGGTTATAATGTAATTGGTATAACTCTAAAACTTTATGATGATGGTAAGGAAGTAGCTGCGTCTAAACAGTGTTGTTCAGGTCAAGATATAATGGATGCTAAACGTGTTGCACAAAAGTTAGGTATAGAACATAAAATTTTATATTATCAAGATAAGTTTAAACAAGGTGTTATAGATAAATTTGTTGAGAGTTATTTGAAAGGTGAAACTCCAATTCCATGTGTTCAATGTAATCAAACTGTAAAATTTAAAGATTTATTTGAAGTTTCAAAAGAACTTAAAGCGGATGCGCTAGTTACAGGCCATTATGTAAAAAGTATTACAGAAAATAAAACTACAAACATGTATAGAGCAATAGATGAAAATAGAGACCAAAGTTATTTTTTATTCAACACAACCAGAGAACAATTAGATTATTTAAGATTTCCATTAGGTGGAATGTTAAAAGACAAAACTAGAGAAATTGCAAAAAATTTAGATTTAAACGTTGCTGATAAACCCGATAGCCAAGACATCTGTTTTGTACCAAATGGTGATTATGCTTCAGTAATACAAAAGTTTAGACCAGACTCCTTTCAGAAAGGAAATATAAAAAATTTAGAAGGTGAGGTAATTGGTGTTCATGACGGAATTATTAATTTCACAATTGGTCAAAGAAAAGGAATTAAAGTTTCAGATAAAGAAGCCCTTTATGTGTTAAAGATAAATTCGGATAAAAATGAAATAATCGTTGGACCTAAAGAAAAACTTGGAAAAAAAACAATTTCTTTAAAAGAAATAAATTTATTAACTAACAAAGAGGATTTAGATCAAAATTTATTTGTTAAAGTTAGATCTACTGGAAGTCTTCTAAAAGCAAAAGTTGATCTTATAGATAACAATAATGCTAGAGTTAATTTATCAATTCCTGAAGATGGTATTTCACCTGGTCAGGCATGTGTTTTTTATCGTAAAGACCAGTTTGGCCACAAAGTGCTTGGTGGTGGTTGGATTAAAGAATAGCAGAAGAATTATTTCTTCTTATTTTTTCTTTTAGCTCTTCTTTTTTTAGACCCTTGTTTTCTTCGGCCTCTATGTTTCTTTGGGTAACTCATTCAGTCCTATTTTAATTTTATTGACGTTTTTCATGGGATATAGCATTGTCTTAATAACATATCAAATTTATTATGGGTAATTCCTTCAAGACTTTCCTGAAACATACAGCTAAAGATTTTCATAATCAGTCAGTAAATCCTCCTGTGGTTAGAGCTTCTACTATTATTTTTAAATCTATACAGGATATTAAAAAAACTCAGAATAAATATTTGAAAGACCCAGTAAGTGGAAATTTTGATTATGGTCGACAGGGCACATCCACAACATATGCTTTACAACAAATTTTAAGAAAAATTGAAGAATGTTATAAGGTTTATCTAACCCCCACTGGTTTTGGTGCAATATTTCTTGGTGTGTTAAGCGTTGTGAAACCAGATGATGAAATACTTGTTACAGACTCAGTTTACTCGCCATCAAGACTTTTAACAGAAACATACCTTAAAAAATTTAATATCAGAGCAACATTTTATAATCCAAATGACTTAAATGATCTAAAAAGTAAAATTACAAACAAAACAAAGCTTATTTTTGTTGAAAATCCTGGAAGTAACACTTTTGAATTTCAAGATTTATCTAAAATAGTTGCATTGGCAAAAAAAAATAAAATTTATACAGCCATAGATAATACTTGGGGAACACCTTATTTTCTGAAACCAATAAAGCTAGGTTTTGATATGTCGATTGTCTCTGCAACAAAGTATTATTCTGGTCACTCAGATGTAATGGGTGGCAGTTTAGCTATAAGTAAACGAGTTTTTAAATTAGTAGAAGCAACTCATAAAGTTTCAGGATTAAGATTAGGTCCTGATGATGCTTATTTAATTCTAAGAGGTATTCGTACTTTAGATGTAAGATTAGAAAAACATCAGGAAAATGCACTTAAAGTCTCTAAGTTTTTGTCAAAACAGAAAAAAATAATTAAAGTTTTTTATCCATATAAAAAAAGTATTCAAAATTATAAATTATGGAAAAAATATTATTCTGGAGCATCGGGTTTATTAGGATTTAAAATAAAATCAAAAAATAAAAACTCAGTGTTAAAATTTGTTAATTCTTTAAAACTTTTTGGGTATGGATTTAGTTGGGGGGGGTTCGAAAGCTTAGCACTTTATCAAACAAACCAAGCACTAGGTAAGAGACAATTTACACATATAAATAAAGATGAACATATAATAAGGATGCATGTTGGACTTGAAGATCCAAAAGACATAATAAATGATATAAAACAGGCATTAAAATTTATAAAATGAGTTCAGAAAATTTTGTTATTAGTAAAAAAGCACTAACCACTTTAATTGCTGCTTCTATAGTTGTAATTATTTCCTTAGGAATAAGACAGACATTTGGTTTATTTTATTTTGATTTTAATACAGATTTAGATATTTCCATTTCTCATTTTGGTTTTGTTATGGGATTACAGTTGTTACTTTGGGGAGTATTTAGTCCTTTGTTTGGTGTAATTACTGATAAATATGGAGGAGCGGTTGCAATATTTATTGGCTTTGTTTTTTATTTAGTTGGGATTTTGCTTTTTTATTCTGGCTATAATACTGGAGGTTATTTTACTTTAACTATAGGAGTGATGATTGGAATAGGCTTAGGCTCCACTGCAATAGGTATCCCAGTATCAGTAGTAGCCAAACATTTTCCAGCATCTAATAGAACTATTGCAACAGGAATTGTTACATGTGCAGGTTCATTTGGATATTTTGTATCACCTTTACTTGTAAGATATTCCTTAGTTGAAACAGGCTGGGAAAATACTCTTTTATATTTTTCACTTCTTTTAGGATTAGGATTAGTGGTAGCTTTGTTTGTTAGTACTCCAAAAATACCTCTAGGAGTTAATCAAGACAACAATCAAACAGCAAGAGATGCTCTAAAAGAGGCATTTGCAAACAAAAGTTTTATTTATCTTACTTTAGGTTTTTTTGTTTGTGGTTGGCATATTGCTTTAGTAGCAACACACATTCCTACTTATATGGCAGACAAAGGTTTGCCTGACTGGACGCCTGCAATGGTTTTAGCTTTGATTGGTGTATTTAATATGGCTGGTACGATTACCAGCGGTTATTTAGCAACAAGGTATAGTAAGAAAAAAATTTTAAGTGCTATTTATCTATTAAGAGGAGTTTCTATAATTTATTTTATTTTCTTACCACCAAGTATATTTAACTCGGTAGTTTTTGGAGTTACTTTTGGTTTTTTATGGTTATCCACAGTCCCTCCAACAAATGGAATTGTTGCACACATATTTGGTACAAAATATGTTGGACTGTTATATGGAATAGTTTTTGTAAGCCATCAAATTGGTTCTTTCCTAGGAGCATATCTAGGTGGTGTATTTTATGAGTTAAATGGAAATTTTGATTATGCATGGTACGGATCTATCGCATTATCAATTTTTGCAGGTCTGATACATTTACCTATAGTAGAGAAATCAATTGAAAGAACTCAACAAGCATAAGTTTAAATTTAACCCTTATCTAGAGGATCTGTATCAATCAGATAAACCTTTAATTATTTATAAAGTAGATGACGGGTATAATATTTATACTGATTTTTCAAAAAAAATTGTTTTAACAAAAAAAAATATACATAATTTTCTTAACTCGTTAGAGAATAAAAAATACAAAAAAGAAACAGATTTATATCTTGGTTTTTTTGGTTACGAAATTTTATGTAATTTAATTGGTATTAATTTAAAAAATAAAAAAAGGATAAATTTTTATAAAGGGGTTTTTTATAAACCTGAGACGATAATTAAAATTAGAAAAGATATTAAAGTTATATCTAATATAAAAAAACATACTTTCAATTATCAATTCAGCAAAACTCAAATACTCAGTCCCTTTAAGATTAATATTTCTTATGAAAAATATAAAAAAATATTTGAATTTTTTTCAAAAAAAATAAGACAAGGTGAAACTTATCAAATTAAAATTTGTACAAAATATAAAAATAAATCTTTAATTAATCCTATTAATTTTTTTTGGAAATTAATGCGTGTTAATGCTTCCCCAGAGTCATTTATGATAAAAGACAAGGATTATTCTATAGTAAGTTGCTCCCCAGAAACATTGATAGATAAGAAAAAAAACAAAATAATTACAAAACCAATTGCTGGTACATTTAAGAAAAAATACTCTTCTAATAAAAATATAGCTCTTAAATATTTTAAAAATAATGAGAAAGAAACCAAAGAACACAACATGATAGTTGATATGGAAAGAAGTGATTTATCTAAAATTTGTAAACCAGGAAGTGTTAAAATACTCAAAAAAAAATATGTTGAGGAATACAAGCATCTTTTTCATTATGTGACTTCAATAGGTGGAATATTAAATAAAAATACAAAATTGATTGATATCATTAAAGCAATGATGCCGGGAGGATCAGTAATTGGTTGCCCTAAAATTAGAACATTAGAACTTTTAAATAATCAAGAAAAAGAAAGTAGAAATATTTTTACAGGTAGTTTTGGATTTATTAAATTTAATCAAGATATGAAGTTTAATATTATTATTAGATCTATATTAAATTATAAAAATCAATCAGAGATATCTGCTGCATCTGGATTAGTATTAGATAGCTCACCAAAGAAAGAGTTCAATGAAAATTATATTAAAGCAAAATCTCTACTGGAGTTATTTAAATGATTTACATAATTGATCATCAAGACTCTTTTACTTGGAATGTGGTTCATCAATTTGCAAAATTTGATAAAGTAATTTGTGCAAACTATTATGAAGTAAATAATAAATCGCTTGATAAAAGTGATGCGATCGTTTTATCACCAGGACCTGGATCACCAAAAGATTATCCAATAACATCAAAAATTTATAAAAAATATAAAGGAAAGAAAAAAATTATTGGTATTTGTCTTGGTTATCAAATGATTTTGTATAATGAAGGAGGTAAAATCATACAGCAAAAAAGAATATATCATGGATTTCAATCCAAAATAAAAATAAATAATCAAAGTAAAATCTTTAAAAACAATCAACAATTTAAAGTTGGTAGATATCATTCATTAAAATTAATGGAGCCATTTAAATCGAATTCAATTAAAATAACTATGAGATGTAGTAAAACAAAAATACCAATGGGACTTGAGGATAATGAAAATAAAATATATGGATTTCAATTTCATCCAGAATCTTTTTTAACAGAAAATGGCAACACTCTTATTAAAAAAATCTTATCAGCTTAGTAACCTTAAAGAAGTTAATTTCAAAGATCTTTGGGGATCTAGAGGTGTATTTACCACAATGCGAATGGTTGGAAAACCTCCTAAATTAATACTTTTAAAACCGCATACAGAGAACTTAATAAAATCTTCAATAAAATATGGAATAAGAAAAAAAAATTTAAAAAATATTATTAAAGATTTAATTAACAAAAACACTCTATACAAAGGTCCTGATAATTTATTTCGTATAGCGTTAAATAAAAAACTGATATCAGTCTCAATTAGAAAAAGACCAAAACTAAAGAGTAATTTTAATCTATTATTGTTTAAATATAAACGAGTAGAGCCAAATTATAAAAATCTCTATTATAAAAAAATATTAGCAAAATTAAGCAAAGTTGACTCCTCTAAATTTGATATTGCTTTAGTTTCAAATGACAAAATTTTAGAAACTGGTACCTCAAATTTAGTTTTTGTGAAAAATGGAAAGATCTTTTCACCAAAAAAAAATTGTTATTTTGGAAATACACTTAAATTTATTAGTAAAAAAATAAAAATTAATTTTAAAGATATTTTAATTAAATCAATCGATGATTATGATGAAATAATTCTTATTGGATCTGGTAAAGGAGTAACATCAGTTTCAAAAATAAATGATCTTAAATGGAAGAGAAGAAAGACTAGTTGCTTCACAAAGTTAAATAAAATATATAACTCTCTTGTCTGAATATGAAAGATCCGAATAACCCTTGTATATTTTGTAAAATCAGAAAAGAAGAGCTCCAGTTTGAAAACCTATTAGCTTATTCATCTATTGATAGCTATCCTGTCTCAGAATTTCATAGTCTTATAGTTCCCAAAAGACATGTAGAAACATACTTTGATCTTACTAAAGAAGAAATTCATGCATGTAATGACTTAATTTTCAAAACTAAAGAAAAAATTTTAAAACAAGATTCTAGTGTTAAAGGTTTTAATATTGGCACAAATGCTGGTAAATCTGCAGGCCAATCAATAATGCACTGTCATATTCATTTAATCCCGAGAAGAGAAGGGGATGTCGAGAATCCGCAAGGTGGTGTTAGGTCCGTGATACCAAAAAAACAACATTACAAAAGAAAGTAAATATTTTTTAATTGTTATTAAAGACAAATTTATCAATAGTTTTTGTTGATATGATGAGTTATCTAGACTAGAAAACTTTAAAATTATTTAAAAAATTATACATAAGGGTAAAATGTTTGAAACAAATCCATTTTCGTTATTATCAGAAGTAGTTCCTACTGTGGTCATGCAAGGTTTTATAATTGCAATGGTACTTTTAATTGCTTTTGGAACAATTATTCAGATGATACATCACAAAAATTTAACTTATTTTTTTAACAATGCGAAAAAAGCAAAATTGCAGGCAACAAGAGATGTTGGAGCTGCTGAGAAAGCAAAAATTATTGCTAAGACTACTGTCTATGACATTGGGACAACATCAGAATTAGGTTTTGGAAAAAGAAGATTGGCACATGTTCTTGGTATGTATGGAACTATAATCTTTTGGATTGCTTCAGCAATGTTAGTGTTTTGTTATACAGGCGCAGATAAAACTTCTTCTACATTGTGGTCAATGCTATGGCATGTAGGCGCAATACTTACATGTGTTGGTGGGTTTTGGTTTTGGTTTTTTTTAAGAGTAGATGTTTCTGCTGAAGCACACCCTTGGTATAGAATTATTAAAGCTGATTTGTTTGTTTTAGCATTATTAGCATGTTCAACTTTTGGACTAGCTTGGTCTTATACTCAATTTAATGGTCAAGCAGGTTTATCATTCTTATTTTTTGCATTGTTTGTAGTTTCAAATTTAGTTTTATTTGGTGGTGTTTACTGGTCAAAATTTGCTCACATGTTCTACAAGCCTGGAGCAGCAATACAGAAAAATTTGGCTGAAGCAGACGGTTCTAGAGATAATTTACCACCTCCTGCGGATGCTCCTGAGCAATTTGGCCTAGGAATAAAAAGAGAAGAGCCAAAACATTATTAATATGATAACAAAAAAGGAAAGAAAATAAATTATGTCAACTTTTGTATACATGACTAGATGTGATGGATGTGGTCACTGCGTAGATATTTGTCCATCTGATATAATGCACATTGATGAAAATATTAGACGTGCAAAAAATATAGAGCCAAATTTTTGTTGGGAATGTTATTCATGTGTAAAAGCATGCCCAAATCATGCAATTGATGTAAGAGGTTATGCAGATTTTGCTCCAATGGGACATAGCGTTAGAGTAAGACGTGAAGAAGAAAAAGGAACTATTTCTTGGAAAATTAAATTTAGAAATGGAACAACAAAAGACTTTGTTTCACCAATAACAACAAAACCATGGGGAAAATTTATTCCTAAACTTGCTGATGGTGAAAAAATTAAACAAGGAGAATTAAATTCACAAAGATTATACACTGAACCTGAAGGACTAAATATAGATGGTGAACTTCCTGCAGTTCCAAAAGAATCTTTTAAAAAAGGAGTTTATTACTAATGGCTAAGCACAAAACTCATTACGAAGACTGCGATGTATTAGTTGTTGGTGGAGGTATGGCTGGTACTGGTGCAACCTTTGAGGCAAGGCACTGGGGTAGAGATATGAAAATTGTTTGTGTTGAAAAAGCAAACATAGATAGAAGTGGCGCAGTAGCTCAAGGTCTTTACGCAATTAACTGTTACATGGGTATGCAGTGGGGCGAAAATCAACCTGAAGATCACGTCAGATATGCAAGAAATGATTTGATGGGAATGGTTAGAGAAGATTTAGGGTATGACATGGCTCGTCATGTAGACTCAACTGTTCATATGTTTGATGAGTGGGGTCTTCCTATGATGAAAAATGAAGAGACTGGAAGATATTTAAGAGAAGGTAAATGGCAGATAATGATCCACGGTGAAAGTTATAAACCAATTGTTGCAGAAGCAGCAAAAAAATCTGCAGACAAAATTTATAATAGAATTATGATTACTCATCTTTTAATGGATGAGGCTCAAGAGAATAGAGTGGGTGGAGCTGTTGGATTTAATATGAGAACAGGCGATTTCCATGTATTTAGAGCGAAGGCTGTAATTGTTGCAGCAGGAGGAGCTTCGCACATATTTAAACCTAGAGCTGTTGGAGAAGGTATGGGAAGAACTTGGTATGCTCCTTGGAGTAATGGTTCAGCATACGCATTACCAATTGCAGCTGGTGCTAAAATGACTCAAATGGAAAATAGAATTGTGTTATGTAGATTTAAAGATGGATATGGACCTGTTGGAGCTTACTTCTTACATTTAAAAACATATACACAAAATGCAAACGGTGAAAACTATGAGAAAAAATGGTACGACCAGACTAAGGAATTAGTAGGAGAATATATAGATCACCATCCAACACCAACCTGTTTGAGAAATCATGCATTTATTCAAGAAACAATGGCAGGTGGCGGACCAATCCATATGGTTACTACTGAAGCTTTTCAAGATCCACATTTAGAAACTGTTGGCTGGGAAAACTTTTTAGGAATGACAGTAGGTCAAGCTGTTGTTTGGGCGTCTCAAAATATTGATCCAAAATATACAAACCCTGAACTAACAACGTCAGAACCATACGTAATGGGTTCTCATGCTACTTGTTCTGGAGCCTGGGTAAGTGGACCAGAGGACCTGTCTCCACCAGAGTACTTCTGGGGTTATAACAGAATGCTAACAATTGACGGACTATTTGGAGCAGGTGATACTGTAGGTGGAAGTGCTCACAAATTTTCTTCAGGCTCATTTACCGAAGGTAGATTAGCAGCAAAAGCAGCTGTAAAATACATTGAAGACAAAAAAGCTGAGGGCTTAAAGGTATCAGACAAACAATGCGAAGATTTTAAAGTTAAAGTTTATAAACCTTTAGAAAATTACACAGTTGCTCAAAATGAGATTACTGGAGGAACTGTATCTCCAAGCTATATTTCGCCTATTCAAGGCTTACAGCGTTTACAAAGAATAATGGATGAATATGTAGGTGGAATAGCCACAAATTATATGACTAATGCTAATATGTTAAAAAGAGGATTAGAGTTGCTAGCTTGGCTTGAGGAAGATCTTGAAAACGTAGGTGCCGAGGATTATCACCAGCTCATGAGAGCGTGGGAACTGAAACATAGAGCTCTAACTTCTCAATGTGTAACAGAGCACACTATGTTTAGAGAAGAAACTAGATGGCCAGGATACTATTACAGGGGTGATCATATGAAACTTGATGATGATAATTGGCATTGCTTAACAGTTTCTAGAAGAGATCCAAAAACTGGCAAATTTAGTATGGAGAAAGTTCCTGTCTACCACATAGTGGATGAGAACGAGAAGAAAAAAGCTTCGTAGTAGATAATTTAATTAAATCACATGGATATTTTATCTAAAACAGATGATGAAATATATGAATTAGCCAAACCCATTTGGGATAATTTGGTTAAATCATCTAATCTCAAAGATTATGGTGGGTTTACAAGAGATTTCTCAACCCAAATGCTTTTTGGTGCTAATGAGGTGGAGCTTGGCAAGCAGTGGGCTAATAACAAGCTAATTACTAATCTTAAAGAAACTTTTGAACCTTTTGGATGTCTTAGAAGAGGTGAGCATATAACTGTTCTTATAAAACAAACCAATAAAGAAATTCCAGGAGAATTTTTAGGTAGGTTAGTTTTAGGTATTGAGGACAATACAATTAAAGTTTTTGGGGCCACCATCTACTAGGCAAAAAAAATTGCTTCGTAATAAATAATTGTTTGACAAATTTCGTTGTAGGTGTATTGACGAATTTAATGTTACTTTCTAACGTAAAAATTATAAACAAACTCTTAAATTTAAAAACTACATTTATTAAGGCAGGAATTATAACAAGCTTAACGGCTTACTGGGTAGTGATTTTAGTTGGAACTTTTATCACTTTTAACTAAGTTGTTTTTTAACAACTTTTAAATTTTTTATGGAAGTATTTTTACCGATAGCTCAAGTTTTTGTTAATCCTATCGAGATACTTTTATTAAGTGCTATTGTTGGAGTGCTTTCAGGTTTATTTGGTGTTGGTGGTGGTTTTTTAATGACACCTTTTCTAATTTTTTTAGGAATACCTCCTGTATACGCAGTTGCCAATGAAGCAAATAATATTTTGGCCACTTCAGTTTCAGGTTCTACCACTCATTATTTAAAAAATACTTTAGATTATAAAATGGGTTCAATGATTGTGATTGGAGGAGTAATTGGAACTTCTTTAGGAATTTATACTTTTACATATTTTAAAGGTATTGGAAAAATTGATACAGTTATCTCCTTAGCTTATATGTATATATTAGCAATAATCGGAACTTTAATGTTGGTTGAAAGTTTAGGTGAAATAGATAAAGCAAAAAGAAACATTGTAGTTAAAAAAAAAATACACGTTCATTATTGGATCCATGGTCTCCCATTAAGAATGAGATTTCCAAAGTCTAAATTATATGAGAGTATTTTTACCCCAATTATAATTGGTCTATTGGTTGGTTTTATCGCAGCTATTATGGGAATTGGGGGTGCGTTTATTTTAGTTCCAGCAATGATTTATATAATTAAAATGCCTACTAAATTAGTTCCTGGTACATCTTTATTTGTAACAATTTTTGTAAGTGTGGTTGTTACTTTTCTTCATTCATTTAATTATGGATCTATAGATTTATTACTAGTTCTTATGTTGGTTGTAGGATCTATAATAGGAGTTCAGGTTGGGCAAAAACTAGGAGAAAGAATTGATAGCTCTGGTTTAAGAGCCTTGTTAGCAATTTTATTACTGATAGTAGGCATAGCGATAGCATATGATACTTTTTTTGCAGAAAAAATTATAAATGGAGCTACTAAAACAACTAGTTCAGATTTAAACTTCTTTTCTCAATTTATAGTTGATTTTTCTAAAGAGATGCCTTTCTTTTATGGACTATTTACAATTATGTTTGCAATTATTTTAGGTGTTGGAGCAGCTTTTATAAGACGATTTATCTCAAACTTTAGAAAAAAATTATTAGTTAAATCTTAATTAAAAAAATTTAAATATAATTCTATAGTTGTAATACTAACCAATCCTACCGTTGCCATACCTACAAAACCAACAACAAACGGTTTGTATCCCATACTTTTTATATCTCTTAAATTTGTAGACATACCAATTGCTGCCATTGCCATTGTGAGAAATATTTTTGATAAAGATTTAATACTATCAACAGTACTAAGCCAAAGTTCACTATTGTTTGAAATAAACAGTTGATCACCAACATTTCGAATAATAATCATTGAAACAAAACCTAGTACAAAATAGGGAAAAATATCAATAATTGAGTATTTTTTTTCTTTAGATTGGCCTCTGTTATAAAGATACGCAAACAAGGGTATCATAATAATCAAAAAAGTATTTCTTATTAGTTTAGTAACTGTTGCAATATTTAATGTTTCTGGGCTATTGAATTGCTGATCATAGATTAATCCAGCAGCTGCTACTTGAGCAGTTTCATGTATAGAAGTACCCAAAAACAAACCAATTAAAAGTGGCTCACCATCAAAATAAAAATTTGCAAAATATGGATAAATCAACATTGAAAGAATTCCAAACAAAGTGATGTTTGCAATTGCATAAGATATCTCATTTTTTTTTGCACCAATAACAGGAGCAGTTGCCATTATAGCTGTTGTTCCGCATACTGTACTTCCTACAGAAATTAGATAAGCCATATTTCTAGGAATTTTTAATCTATTTATTAAAAGTTTAATGACTACTAAGACACTTACTATACAAATTACTATTAAAGGAATAGCAATTGCTCCAAATTCAAGAAACTCAAAAGGTTTTAATTGAATACCTAAGCAAATTATTCCAAGTTTTAAAATATTTTTTTGTGTAAAATCTAAACCTCTTATAAAACTTTCTCTTATTTTAAAAATATTTCCAAAGAACATTCCCAAAAGGATTGCTATCATCGCAGTGGATATAGGACTTTTTTCATATCCTAATAACTCGATACCTATAATATTATTAAAACCTTGTGATAGAGTGTAAAGAACGAACGCAAGTATAATACCAGGCAAAAGTACCAGGTACTTATTTTTATCCATAATTAGGTTTTTTTAATTAAGCACTTCTGTAAAGCTTAGTCATTACAAATTCTCTATGACCTAGAGCTTCTGCACAAGTTAATCTTCCGTTAGCAACTCTTAAAGTTGTTTTAATTAGCTCATCACCTGCTTGTGATAAATTCATTTCTCTTGATAGAATTTTAGAAACATCACAGTCAATGTGTTCACCCATGCTTTTAACAGTAAGCGGGTTCGCAGTTAATTTAACAACTGGTTCAATTGGATTTCCTACAATATTTCCTTGGCCTGTTGGAAACAAATGTATATTAAAACCTGCTGCTGCTTGAAGTGTTACACATTCTGCAGCTGCAGAAGAAGTATCCATAAAATATAAACCTTTTCCTTTAGTTGGTTCTTCAGCTGGTTCGAGAACATCAATAAATTTACAATTTCCGATTTTTTGAAAATTACCAAAAGCTTTTTCCTCAATTGTAGTCAATCCTCCAGCAATATTTCCAGCTGTGGGCTGACTTTCAGAAAGATCATCAGTTGCTTCTTTTAATATAAAATCATTATAAGAATTCCAAGTCTTCATAAATTTTTCAGAAGCTTCTTTTGTTGCACCTCTAGTTGCACAAACTTGTTCTGCACCAGTTAATTCAGATGTTTCACCAAAACATAAGTGAACTCCTAATGGTTCTAATTTATCCATTAAGTTTCCAACAGTTGGGTTTGCAGCTAAACCAGATGTAGTATCAGACTCACCACATTTTACTGAAATCCAAAGGTCACTCATTGGACACTCTTCTCTTTGTTTTTCTGAGGCCCACATTACAAATTCTTGTGCTTTTTTTGATGCTTTCATTGTAGTACCAATGTCACCAGTTCTTTCAATGTGGAAACCCTCAACAGGTTTTCCAGTTTTCGCAATGCCATCTACAATTTTTTTTGTCCATTTAGGCTCAATACCAATGACGATTACAGCAGCAACATTTGGGTTACAGCCAGTTCCAATCATCGTTCTGAAGTGCAATTCTAAATCTGCTCCAAATTGTAATCTTCCATAAGAATGAGGAAGAGCTATAGTTCCTTTGATATTGTTTGCGACAGCTTCAGCACACGCGTTTGAAATATCATCTACTGGCAAAATTATTACATGATTTCTTGTTCCGGCTCTGCCGTTTTCTCTTTTGTAACCTAAAAAACTTTTTGGAATTTCCATAAAACTACCATTTCTTTGTTTTAACATTGTGAACATGAACATGTTCACCTTTTTTAATTGATTTAACTACTTTACCAATATCGTGACCATATTTAAGAATTGTATCTCCTTCATTAAGGTCAATCATAGCTATTTTATGACCTAATGGGATTTCATCTAATGATTGAATATTTGTTGAACTGTCATCTTCCATTATCCAGCATGCACAGTCTTGTTTTGGAGTGATTTTTTCAATAACAACTACTCCAACGTTGTCTTTTTTATCATGAATAATTATATCTGTTGCCATATCGTGTCGATTTGTTTGTTTGAAATTTGTAAATTCTTATATATTAATCGCAAAAATTAACAAACGAATTATAAAAAATTAATAAATTTACACTTTAGAGAGGTTCTAGTTTTATGACAAAAATGACAACAGAAGAAGCTTTTGTAAAAGTTTTACAAATGCATGGAATTGAGCACGCTTTTGGAATTATTGGTTCAGCGTTTATGCCAATTTCAGATATTTTCCCTGATGCAGGAATTACATTTTGGGATGTTGCTCATGAAACAAATGGTGGTTTAATTGCTGATGGTTACACAAGAGCTACAGGTAAAATGTCTATGGTCATTGCACAAAATGGACCAGGAATAACAGGACTAGTAACTCCCATTAAAACTGCATACTGGAATCATACCCCTCTATTATTAGTAACACCACAAGCTGCAAACAAAACTATGGGTCAAGGTGGTTTTCAGGAAGTAGAACAAATGAATCTGTTTAAAGACATGGTTTGTTATCAAGAAGAAGTAAGAGACCCCTCAAGAATGGCAGAAGTTCTAAATAGAGTAATTGAAAAAGCAATAAGAGGTTCTGCACCGGCGCAAATAAATGTTCCTAGAGATTATTGGTGCCAAGTTATTGATATTGATTTACCTCCAATTGTAAGATTAGAAAGACAAGGTGGAGGTAACGATGCTGTTTCTAAAGCTGCTGATTTGTTATCTAATGCAAAATTTCCAGTAATACTTTCAGGTGCCGGAGTTGTAATTGGTGGAGCTATAGATGCAACTAAAAACCTTGCTGAAAAATTAGATGCTCCAGTATGTTCTGGGTATCAACATAACGATAGTTTTCCAGGAAGTCATCCTCTAGCAGTAGGACCTTTGGGTTATAATGGTTCTAAAGCTGCAATGGAATTAATTTCAAAAGCTGATGTTGTTTTAGCACTAGGTACGAGATTAAATCCATTTTCAACTTTACCAGGATATGGAATTGACTATTGGCCGAAAAATGCAAATATAATTCAAGTAGATATTAATCCAGATAGAATTGGTTTAACTAAAAAAGTAACAGTTGGAATAAGTGGCGATGCAAAATTAGTTGCAGAGCAAATTTTAGCAAAACTTTCCTCAAATGCTGGAGATACAGATAGACAAGCTAGAAAGGATTTAATTCATCAAACAAAATCTGCATGGTTACAAAAACTTTCAAGCTTAGATCATGAAGATGATGATGAGGGTACAGTTTGGAATAAAGAAGCAAGAGAAAGAGATGCAGATAGAATGTCGCCAAGACAAGCTTGGAGAGCAATTCAATCTGGTATGCCCGAAGATGTAATCATATCTAGCGATATCGGAAATAACTGCGCAATAGGAAATGCTTATCCTACTTTTGAAAAACCAAGAAAATATTTAGCGCCAGGTTTGTTCGGACCTTGCGGTTATGGATTTCCATCTATACTTGGCGCAAAGATTGGTTGCCCAGATACTCCAGTAATTGGTTTTGCAGGAGATGGAGCTTTTGGAATTAGTATGAATGAAATGAGCTCATGTGCGAGGGAAGAATGGCCTGCAATTACAATGGTAATTTTCAGAAATTATCAATGGGGCGCTGAGAAAAGAAATACTACTCTATGGTTTGATAACAATTTCATTGGAACTGAGTTAGACCCTGAATTAAGTTACGCCAAAGTTGCTGATGCATGTGGTTTAAAAGGTGTAACGGTTAGAACCATGGAAGAAACAACAAATGCTATCAAGCAATCTTGTGAAGACCAAAAGAAAGGAATTACAACATTTATAGAAGTAATTCTAAACCAAGAACTTGGAGAACCATTTAGAAGAGATGCGATGAAGAAACCAGTAAAAGTTGCTGGTATCAATAAAGCAGACATGAAGAAACAACCTTCATTAAACTCTTAAAATCTTTTAAAAATTTATCAATTATCGTAAAGTCACTTCATGGAAGTGACTAACGATAATAGCTGTAGCTGGATAAACGACCTTAATCCAAGAACAAACATCAAGTGTCTTTTGTCAAACGAAGAGTGTGATTGGTTGATAGTAGGAGCTGGTTACACTGGCTTGTCTGCAGCAAGAAAATTAGCTCAAATGAATTCAAATTTAAAAATAATACTAGTAGATGCTCAATTAGCAGGTGAGGGAGCTAGTGGAAGAAATTCAGGTTATTTGGTTGATACAACTTTGAATGATGGTTTTACATCAAACAAAGAACTGCAAAATTATAAAAAGAAAGCTGATATTTATTCTTTAGGAATAGATGTAGTAAAAAAATTTATTAAAGAACATCAAGTAGATTGTGATTGGAATGAAAGTGGCAAATATTTTGCTTCCTCAAAAATTGAAGATAAAAAAATTTTAGACAATTTTTCAAATATATTATCCAAGCTAGGATTTGAACATAGTATATTAGGAAATAAGGAATTATCTGAAAGATTAGGCACTTATTTTTATAATATTGGACTTTATACAAAGGGTGGTATTTTACTACATCCAGGAAAATTAGTTAGAGCAATGGTGGATGCTCTGCCTTCTAATGTTTTTTTGTATGAAAATTCTTGTTTATTAAATTGGTCTAAAAATAAAGATTTTATTTCATGTAATTTCAAAAACGGAGTAGTTAAAACAAAAAAAATTATTTTTGCTACAAATGGTTTTCTGAAATCTTTAGGGATAAAATCAAATTATAATTTTCCAATTACTTTAACTGCTAGCATGACAAGAAAATTATCTGATGAAGAATTTAAATCTATAGGGGAACCAAATGAATGGGGTGTGTTACCTGTAAGGCCAATGGGCGCTACAATTAGAATGACAAAAGATAGAAGAATTTTAATAAGAAATACAGCCGAAGTTCACAGTCCATTTAATATGTCTAAGAAAATTCTTCAAAAAAGATCTATAAACCAGAAAATTGGTATACAAAAAAGATTTCCAAAATTACCCAACGATATAATTAAATCATCTTGGTCTGGTATTGTATCAAGAACAAGGAATAGCTCTCAAATATTTGAAAAAATCGATAGTAATATTTTTGCTGTAGGCTGTTATAACGGATCAGGTATTGGCGTAGGAACTTTATTTGGTGAACAAATTGCACTTAAAGCAATTAATGAAAATACAAGTGAAATAAAAACAATTGAAGCAAGAAACAAACCTACTTGGTTACCACCTCAACCTTTTTTAAATTTAGGAATTAAAACAAGATTAATTTATGAACGTTTAAGAGCCAGGTCTGAAATTTAAACAATATTTGCTTTTACAGGTCCAAGTTTTTCAATTTTAGCAGAATATATTCCCTTTTTAACTATTGGAACAACTCCAACTGTAGATCCTGTAAAAACATAAAAATCTTTGTCTAAATTAATTTTATCTTTTTTAACTTTATTTAAAATAAATCTTAAAGAATTTATTGGATTTATATAAACAGCACTAGTGTTTCCTTCTACACTTTGCTTCGCTTTTTTATTTGCAATATTTGTTTTTAAATTACCTATGTTAATTTTTTTAAATTTTTTCTTTTGACCTATTAAAAATTTAATATTACCCCCAAAGTCACTGCTTAAATCTCCAAAAGAAGTAATACCTTTCCTTTTTTGTCTATATCCAACTACTTCGATACAAGGTGCCATGTACGAAATATATTTAGATACATTATTGTTGGTTATTTTGCCTTTAGAGGAAAAAAATTTTTTTTTGATTAAATAACAAACTTCAACTTCAATACCTAAAGTATATTTATTTATTTTTACTTTCTTGCCGCTTTTTATTAAGTTTTTTTTAAAAACAGATGCAATAAAAGGTTCTTTTTCTTTTAGTTTTTTCATTAATGGAATACCTGTTCCACCAGCTTTAAAACCTATTATAGGATCTTTAATTTTGCTTTCACACAATTTTCTAAATTTGTCTGCTTCAGTAAGTTTTTTTGTAAATTTACTAGGTATTGGATAAATGATTTTGTTATTTAGAAAAGCATTTACTAATTTATCTGAAAACTTTTCTTTAATTGTTTTTGTCATATACGTTTTAAAATTATTTTTTTGAAGTTTGATTTATAACAAATATTCCTGAAGTTGTAATTATTATTGCTCCTATAATAGTAAATATATCTGGAATATCATTATAAAAGAAAAATCCAAAAATTATTGCCCAAAAAATTAAAGTATAATGGAAGGGTTGAATTATACTAGCTCTTGCGTTTTTAAGTGCTAATATTTGAAAATATATACCTAATGAAAAAAATAAACCAATTGGCACAAAGAAATATAAAGAATTTAAATCAACAGGTTGCCAAAAATTAAATGCCATTATTGAAGTTATAATAATCCCAACTAAAGAAGAGTAGAACAAGGATACTTCAGGAGCATCATATTCAGTTATTTTTTTTGTTGCTACTTGATAAAGACCTAGAAAAAAAGCAGCTAACAATGGTATAAAAGAATTTATACTAAAAACATCTGATGCGGGTCTAATAATAATCAAAACCCCAATAAAACCTATAAAGATTGCTATCCAAGTTTTGATTGATACTCTTTCATTTAAAATAAATACTGATAAGGCAACTATAATTATTGGCGCTAGTGCACCTATGCTATGTGCATTTGCTAAAGACAAATGTTTAAAAGATAAAACAAAAAATCCAGACTCTAAAATAGATAGTAGGCTTCTTGTTATTTGAAGTTTTAAATTATTAGATCTATAAAAATTGTTATTGTTAGCTCTTTTTGCTTCTATCATGCTTAACAAAAGTACAAAAGTATATTTAATAAATAGCAATTGAAATATAGAATAGTAAATTACTGCAGTTTTCTGAACTGCATCAAGAATTGAAAATGAAAAGTAAGCAATTATTGCAAAAGTAATTCCTAGTGTTTCTTTTGATTTAAATTTCACTTTTTTATTTTATTTTTTTTTTAAGTTGCTATTGATTAATTCAGACTGACATGGATTTTGTATTACTATATTTTGTTATAGCAAGTTTTTTAATAGTGATAGTACCAGGACCTACTGTTAGTCTGATAATTGCTAATTCTTTAAAATCTGGTGTAAAAGCAGGGTTATTAAATGTTTTTGGTACCCAAGTTGGTGTTTTAATTTTGTTACTTTTGTTAGCACTTGGGTTTGAGATAGTTTCTCCTTTTCTAGAAGTGATAATTAAATATGTAAGAATTTTAGGCGCGATTTATTTAATTTCTCTTGGAGTAATTACAATTAAGTCAGAAATTGATTTAAACAAAACTCAAGTAACTAAATTTGAAAAAAAATATTTTCTCCAAGGATTAATAGTGATTTTAACTAATCCAAAAATCTTTTTATTCCTCGGTGCATTTATTCCTCAATTTATTAATATAGATGAACCAGTCAGCTATCAGATAATTTATTTTGGAATTGTCTTTACAATTGTAGCTACAATATTTGATAGCTCATATGCTTTTGTATTCGGTAAGTTTAGAGAAATCATAGCATCAAAATATTTAAAAATTTTAAATCAAATTGGTGGATTTATATTAATCCTTGTTGGTATTTGGATGTTTTTTTATTAATTTTCCAAAACAGACAATGGATCTAATCTAGTTTGAAACCAATTAATTCTAAAATCAAGATGAGGTCCTGTTGATCTTCCAGTCGACCCCACTGTTCCAATAACATCTCCTTGATTAATTAAATCTCCCACAGAAACTAAAACATTTTCTAAATGTGAATATATTGTTGAAATACCATGGCCGTGATCCATAATTACTGTACCACCGGTATAATATAAATCATCCTCAGCCATTGTAACTTTTCCCGAACCTGATGATTTAATCATTGTTCCTTGTTTTGCTGCTATATCGATTCCATAATGCGGCCATCTAGGTTTGCCGTTTAAAATTCTTTGACTACCATAAACTCCACTAATTATACCCTCAACAGGCATTATAAATTTTTGTTTAAAAAACTGTAATTCAGAATTAATCGCTCTTGCTTCACCAATTGCATAATTTTCTTTTTTTATTCTTTTATAAACTGATTCAGGTGGAGTTACTTTGCTTTCTTCCAAGCCATCTATTCTTTGAATGTTGTATTTTCTTTTTAAAACTTTTTTAGTTATTGTGGTTTTTTTTTCATCAAAAATTTTTGTAAAAGTAAGATCATATTTTTGATCTCTATCAATACCAAAAACGAAAAAACCATCCTTTGATACCCTTACTTCTTTTTTTCCAACAATTATTTTAGCATCAGGGTTTGTTTTTCCTAAAATAAAATGACCTTGTAAGAATTTACCCTGAAATTCTATCGCGTTTGCAGTTGAAAAAAAAAAGAAAAATATTAGAAAAAATCTATTTATTACTGAGCTGTCCATCCACCGTCTATTATAATTGATGTTCCGGTTATCATTGAGGAAGCAGGTGAGGCTAAGAAACAAACTGTTGTTGCTACATCACTTTCAGATGCGGCTTTTCCCATTGGAATATTTCCAAGGGCTAGTTTTTTAAATTTTTTATTTTTAAAGAAATTTTTAACCATTGGTGTTTCAACAAACGTAGGAGCAACGGTATTAACTCTTATATTTCTTTTAGCTAACTCTACACCCATACCCTTTGTTAAACCTTCAATTCCAAATTTAGTCATATTGTAAACATTCCTTCCACTCATGCCAACATGACCTAATTGAGAAGACATATTGATAATAGAGCCAGGTCTTTTTTTATTTTTTAACATTTTTTTTACGACTAATTGAGCCACGTTGAATGCAGCTTTCAGATTTAAATCTACCAGATAATTCATACTCTTTTGTTTGATTTTATGGAAAGGCTCAGGAATATTAGTCCCAGCATTGTTTACTAAGACATCTATAATTTTGATTTTTTCTAATTTTGTTTTTAGTTCTTGATAATTCATTACATCACAAGGAACTTTAATTACTTTGCCTTTAATTTTTTTAATATCCTTTTCTAATTTATTTAAATCAGAGTGTGTTCTGCTTAATCCTATTACAGTTGCACCAGCTTCTGCCAGTGCAATAGAACAAGCTCTTCCAAGTCCTTTTCCAGCACCAGTTACAAGTGCATACTTATTTTTAAGATTAATTTTTTGAAGATACATTAAAAGAATATTATTTTAATATCTGTATAAATCAACTCAACAGCTACTATTAATATTGCCAATAACCCAACCCACGCAATCCATTTGTATTTTTTAATCCATCCAGAAATTAATGTTGCAGCTGTTGCCATTAAAACTATTGAAAGAACTAATCCAAATACAAGTAGTCCATAATGATCTCCTGCAGCACCAGCTACACCTAAAACATTATCTAAACTCATGGTAAAATCAGCAAGTAACACAGTCCAAATAGCTTTTAAAAAGCTCGAGTTATCTACTTTTATGTTTTCTTCTGAGTCTGATCCTTTAATTACATCAACATACAGTTTGTAAACAATATAGAGAAGTAAAATTCCGCCAATAAGTCTTAGTCCAGTAATTTGTAACAAATAAGCTGTTAGTAACGTTAATATAATTCTTAATATTACTGCACCACCGATACCCCAAAATATAACTTTCTTTCTTTGCTCTAGTGGAAATTTTGAAGCTACCATTCCAATTATAATGGCATTGTCACCAGCTAGAACTAAATCTATAAAAATAATTTGAGTTAAAATAGCAATTTGTTCTGGTGTAAAATATTCCGCAAACATTAATGCTCTAGTATCATGTCAGCACCTTTTTCTGCAATCATTATTGTAGGTGCATTAGTATTTCCAGAGGTTATATTGGGCATTATAGAGGCATCTATTACTCTAAGATTATCAATACCTCTTACTTTTAGTTTTTCATCAACAACTGACATTTCATCCTGACCCATTTTACACGTTCCAACTGGGTGAAATATTGTCTGAGTAAAATTTGAACCTTCTTTTACCAATTCCTCATCATCAGTTATATGAGCACCTGGTCTATATTCTTCTGGTTCATATTTTTTAAAAGTCTCTGTCTCTAACATAATTTTACGAATTATTTTTAAACCAGTTGCTGCAACTTTTCTGTCCTCGTCAGTTGATAAATAATTCATTTTAATTTTTGGATAAACTCGACTGTCAGAGCTAACTATATTTATTTCACCTCGGCTTGTGGGTCTAATATTTGCGACAGTAGGAGTTATTCCTTCAAAATCATGCATAGGGGTTACTCCTAATATATCAGTACTTACTGGTGAAACGTGAAACTGTAAATTTGGAGTTGCTCTAGATGGATCGCTTTTAACAAAACCACAAACCTGACTTGCACCCATAGTAACAGGCCCACTTTGGTTAAAAATATACTCAAGTCCCATCATAAACCTACCAATTAAACTTTCAACTTTTCTATTTAAAGATTTTAAATTTTTTACTTTGTAAACTGGCCTAAACATTAAATGATCCTGCAAATTCATCCCTACACCATTAGACTCATGCACTATATCAATACCAAGTTTTTTTAGTTTTTCTTTATTTCCTATGCCTGATACTTGAAGAATATGGGGCGAACCAATAGCACCAGCAGATAAAATTATTTCTTTATTAGCTTTTACTTCAACAAGCTTATCACCTTTATAATAGCTAGCGCCAATAGCTTTCTTTCCTTCAAAATTTATTTTTTGTACGTGAGCTTTTACAACAATCTTAAGATTTGACCTCTTTTTTACTGGATTTAAATATCCTTTTGCGGCACTACATCTTAACTTTAAACCAGTTTTATTAAAACTTGTTGTAAATTGAAAAAAACCTACACCAGTATTATCTCCAGTATTAAAATCATTTGTTTTCGGTATTCCATATTCTTCAGCGGCATTTTGAAATTCATCAAGTAGCTTTAAATTAATTTTTTTATTTGCTACTGTAATCGGACCACTGTCATTGTGAAACTCACCTTTACCTAATTCATTATTTTCTGATTTTAAAAAATAGGGCAGAACATCATTCCAACCCCAGCCTGTATTACCTAACTGGCGCCAAATATTATAATCCTCACTTTGTCCTCTTATCCACAAAAGACCATTGATAGAGGAACTTCCTCCAAGCGTTTTACCTCTTGGATATCTAATCGATCTATTGTTCATTTTTTCATCAGGTTCAGTTTTAAAACACCAATCTACTTTTGGATTATGCATCGTTTTAAAGTAACCAACTGGAATATGGATCCATGGATAAGTATCTTTACCACCAGCTTCAAGAAGCAATACTTTATTTTTAGGATTTGCAGACAGTCTATTTGCCAGAACACAACCAGCTGATCCCCCACCAAGAATTATATAATCAAAGATTTCCATTTCAATTGCTTATAAAGTAAAAAAATTAAATAATCTATGAATTCAATAAATTTAAAAATTTTTTAAATTCTTGGTTGCTTATACTTACTGATTGTTTTTTTTGAGGGAATTTTCCACTTAATGCATCTTTTTTAAAAGCTTTTAATGCTTTTAATCTTTCAATATTTACTTGTTGTTTGAGTTTTAATAAATTTCCATATGCTTTTGCATGTCTAGGGGGAATTAGATTATCTCCACAAATATCTTCCATAAACAAATATATAACATCAGTTTTTTTACCTGAACCCATAGACACAGTTATCATGCTTGTTCTATCTGAAATTTCTTTCATTACATTTTCTGGTATAACCTCACCCTCTACTGCGAAAGCTCCTGCATTTTCTAAATCTTTGAATTTTTGGAAAAGTTCATGAGCTTCTTTTGGGGTTTTGCCGATAGCTCTTAAACCACCAAACCAAGATGATTTTCTTGGTACTAAACCAAGATGACCCATTACAGGAATATCTTCATTAGATAACATTTCTATAACTTCAGTGTTTCTCGGAGTAAAAATTGCGTCAGCTCCATTTTCTAATGCTTTAAACGCACCTTTTAAAATTTCTTCTTTAGTAACAAATTCCTCCCAAAATAATGACGCTGTTAAGAATAAATTATTTGAACCTTTTCTAACTTCAATAATATTTTTTGCATTTGCAACAACCATATCAATACCAGCTTCTTCTGCTGCAAAGGCTTCATCAAATGTATTTGCTCTAACTTGAGTAAATTTTTTTTTTCCTTTGAAAGATTTAAGATCAGCAATTGTGAGATTTCGTTGTGTAGATTTGGCTGACCAAGTATAAATATTTTTCATTTTGAATTATTAGCAAAAAATAAATATAGACTTTATATATATTTATTAAACTTAAAATTTGACAATAAAACAAATATTAAATATGTTTTATTATGCTTTCGGTTGATCAAATTAAGACTTACAACAATGATGGTTTAGTAAAAAGCTCAACTCAATTATCCTCTGATAAAATAAAAGATTTAAATTCAGCCTTAGATAAATATCTTGAAGATCATAAAGGTGAAAATAATGAATTTGTCAGTGGTTTGTATGAGAGAGACGGTAAATTTTTGGAATTTGCAATGTATCCAGAAATAATACAAGAGGTTAAGCAATTAATTGGAGAAGATATAATTCTTTGGGGGTCATCATTATTTTGTAAAAAAGAAAAAAATGGCAAAGAAACACCTTGGCACCAAGATGGTGAATACTGGCCTATAAAACCATTGGAGTCAGTAACTGTTTGGTTATCAATTGATGAAGTTACAGAAGAAAATGGTCCACTACAATATATACCAGGCTCACATTTAGATAAAAAGTTAGCTGAGCACAATACACTAGAGTCTACGAATGTTACCTTGAATCAAACTTTAAAAAATATTGATGAAATTAAAGATCAAGCAAAATCAGTCCATCTAAAGCCAGGAATGTTCTCAATGCATGATGTTTATTTATTTCATGGATCCAGAGCAAATAATTCTGGAAAAAGAAGAGCGGGACTTACGTATAGATATATGCCAGCTACATCTTTTTTTGATCATGTGGGTGCAAAAACCATAGAAGACAAAGTAGGTTATTCACTTCAAAGAGAGTTACATTTACTCAGTGGTGAAAACAAAGGTGGAAGTAAAATTTTTAAAAACCACACAATTTAATTAAAAATTTGTATTTAGACGCAATAATTATAGGAGCAGGTTTTTCTGGCCTTTATCAGTTACATAAATGTAGAGATCAATTAGGTTTAAAAACTCTTGTTATTGAAGAAGGTAAGGACATAGGAGGGACTTGGTATTGGAATAAATATCCAGGTTCCAGATGTGATACTGAAAGTCATATTTATTGCTATACTTTTTCTGAAGATATTTACAAAAATTGGAAATGGAAAGAGAGATATCCTAAACAAAAAGAAATTTTAAGTTATCTCAAATATGTAGATAAAAAACTTAGACTAAGAAAGAATATAATTTTTAACAACAAGGTCATTTCAGCTGATTATTTAGATAAAAAAAATCTATGGAGAGTAAAAACAAATAAAAAAAAAGTATTTTATTGCAAATATTTGATAAGTGCAGTTGGATCATTATCTGCAGCAAATGTACCAAATATTAAGGGTATTAAAAGCTTTAAAGGAGAATGGTATCATAGTGGGAGGTGGCCAGATAAAAAAATAAGTTTTAAAAATCAAAAAGTTGCTCAAATTGGAACTGGATCAAGTGGTATACAAATTGCTCCAATTGTCGCAAAATCTGCAAAATTACTCACAGTATTTCAAAGGACACCTAATTATAGTGTTCCTGCAAGGAATAAAAAACTCACAAAAGCATTTATTAAAAATACTAAAAAAAATTATAAACAAATTAAAAATTTACTTACAAAGACGCCTGGTGGGCATGCATTTAAATTTTCAAAAAAATCTATTTTTGATTTTAATGAGAGAAAAAGATTAAATATTCTAGAAAAGGCATGGTTAGATGGTGGTTTGTCATTTCGAGCATGCTTTAGTGATATAACTAAAAAATTAGATGCTAATAAAATAGTTTCTAATTATATAAAAGAAAAAATAAACAATATAGTTAAAGACAAACATGTTGCAAAACAACTTACAGACTTTGGTCATCCATTTACTTCAAAAAGACCAACTTTAAATACAGATTATTTTGAGACATTTAATAAAAGAAATGTTCGTTTAATCGATTTAAAAACAAATCCAATAGTCAAGATTACAAAAAATGGTATAAAGACAAAGAAAGAGGAATTAAAATTTGATAAAATAATTTTTGCAACAGGTTATGATGCACTTTCAGGTCCTATTTTGTCTTTAAATTTGACTGGAAGAAAAAATATTAAGTTAAAAAAATATTGGAAAAATGGTCCGAAGACATATTTAGGTTTAATGATACCTTATTTTCCAAATTTTTTTATTATCTCTGGACCAGGAAGCCCATCTGTATTAACCAACGTTCCAGCACAAATCCAACAACATGTAGAATGGATTTCAGAATTTCTTAAGTATTTAGAAAAGTCCAAAAGCCTCTCGGTCGAACCTGGACATAAAGAAGCTGAAAATTGGGTAAAAAAAATTAATAATCTAGCTAATAAATCACTTTTTATGAAAGCAAAAAATTCTTGGTATAAAGGTGACAATATTCCAGGTAAGCCCAAAACATTTATACCCTATCCAGCAGGATTGCCTCAGTATAGAGAAATCTGTAATAAAGTTCAGAAAAAAATGTATAAGGGATTTTATATTTCTCTTAAATGAAAAAAATATTTTTAATTACTTTTTTAATTCTTTTCAAAATCAACATTATACTAGCTGAGGATATTGAAATCATAAATGACAATAAAGGTGATGGATTAAAGGTCATAAATCATTCTTGGGTTAAAATTGAGTATACGGGGTATTTTGAAGATGGAAAAATATTTGATACAAATGTTGGCAAAGACAAACCTTTGGTTTTTCAAATTGGTATGAAGGAAGTTATTCCAGGATTTGAACAAGGAATAATAGGAACAAATAAAGGGTCTAAAAGAAAAATAAGAATACCTGCACAACTTGCTTATGGTGAAAAGGGAGCAGGTGAATTGATACCACCAAATTCAAATTTAGTTTTTGAATTTGAAGTTTTGGATGTTTTAAGTCCTAATTATGAAAAAATTAACAGTGAAAAACTAGAAAAATTAATAAAAGAAAATGCTGTGGCACTGGATATTAGGCTAGATAATCAATGGAAAAAGACAGGTGTAATTAAAGGATCTTTTCAAGAAACAGCTTTTGATATTAATGGTAAATTTAATGTTTATTTAATGGATAAAGTTAGGGCTTTGGCAGGTGCTGAGTCTCAAGGAATTCAATTAATTTTTATAAGTCATGATGGAAAAACTGCTGAAATTTTAGGCAATGCATTTGCTGAAGATTTAGGTTTTACGAATGTTTATGTTCTTGATGGCGGAATTCAATCTTGGATAAAAAGTAATAAACCGCTTGTAAGTTATAATTAGTTTTTATTTTTAATTCTTTGACTCTGTAGCTTTTTGATACGT